>JAILDR010000085.1 GCA_024689285.1 Bacteroidales bacterium
AAGCGAACGTTACCTTTATCGTACCTTTATCGTACCTTTATCGTACTCTTATCGAAATCCTATCCCGCGAAAGGCCGAAACAGGGCGGCGCAAATGTTAAAAAAACACTTAAGCAAATAATCAACGGTAAGCAGTAAGCTGTAAGCATATAAGCACCTAAGCACCTAAGCCAACTTTTAACTCTTAACTTTTAACTTTTAACTGGAACTCGTTCCTTCGATGTTCCTTCGAGGTAGCTTCGATGTAGGTTCGATGAAGCCAACATCGTCGGAGGATGCACGGAGCATCCACGCTACATCCACGCTACATCGTCGGAGGATGCACGGAGGGGAACGCTTGAACCCTTGAACCCTAATATAAGCAACTAAGCCCAATTAACGGTTAACAGTTAACAATAATCCCAAAACAAGCCGACGGCGAGAGGCGGATTTTAACATTTCGAGATACCATAGAGAATACGATAAGCCCTTTTATGAGCAAATACCAAAAGTTGTCGTGAATTTGATAAGCATACATTTGATATGATGGCAAAGCCCTTGACCAAAGATGAGTTTTATAAGCAGCATAGCGCATACTTCCAGCAGATTGGATTCGATGTCCAGTTTGCAGGATGTATGTACTATCTGATTTCTTTGGGCGACACCGACACACTGGAGTATGAAACCAAGGACGACTTTGTGGTTTACAGAGCTGAAAATGGCGAGAAGATTACCGAATACTTTCAGGTGAAGCACACCAAGAATGACGGTGCCAATATGACAGACGGGGATGATGATTATTGGAAAAGCATTGATAACTGGATTGAAGCCTACAAACTTCACGCCCCCGACGAGAAAAAAAAACTACTTCACCAAAGCAAGGTTTATAATTCTGACAAATAAGCAACCTGCCAACTATCTCAACGCCATGGCAAAACAGTTGCAGGACGGTGAGATACAGCTGGATACCATCAACACAGAACTCAACAACAGGATAAACACTGACCCTGGCTACAAACCCATAGCTGAAAAACTGCTTGCCCTTGGGGATAAACCTATGCGTGAGTTTCTAATGAAACTGCAAATACGGCATTTCGACGATTTTATCAAGGATATGTACGCCCATTTTGTTGAGCGTAACTACGATGCACCTCGTTCCGACCAGATAGTGAAGCAACTCATCGGTGAATTGTTTGAATATAAGAATACCTGCGGTGGCAAGTTCTCTTTCACCGGGCAGCAGTTTCGCCAGCGGTTCAAGTCAATTCTTGAGTTGGTAAACTTGTCGGATGATAATTTGACTATGGAGGAATATGCCGAACAGCGTCCAGCCATACCTGATGATTTTACCGACCTGATGATGGTGAAGCAACTGGCAATGGTGGGGGCAATTCAAACGCCACCCAGAATGGAAGATGTTTACCTGATGAGTTATCTGGCCAAGTTCTATCAGTTTCAGAATGCGCTCCATGACTTTGTGCGTATTCATCTGATAACCCCTGAACGGGAAAAGAAAATTGACAACGCTGCATTCGAAAAATGGTTTGATATCTTCAAACAGCAGCAGGATGCCCTTATCCAAAAGGACTTCAACGGTCAGGCAGCCTCCGAGGATGAACAGAAGCAGGCTGGTCGTGCCACCCTGAATGCCACAATGGATGCGGAACTCAAGGTCAATAGGCTTACGATTGACAAGCGCTTTGCCAACGGCTGGTTTCTCACCATGTCGAACGACGACCCGCCGCGTGTGGCATGGCACTACGATTTGTGTAAAAAACATATACTGAACAAATGAAGACCTCCTACTATTTGCGAAACAACCCCGTTCTTGTGATGGGAGTCATCGAGACCGCACTTCAGGATAGCGGGAGTGCCGATATTGGACGTGTGGCTGCCCTGCTGCCGCTGTTGCTCGACGAAAAGATGGTTGACACATTGCTCGACTCTCGCCTGCAATACAGTTTCCGTCAGCTGGTTCAGCAAAACAATATGTACCTTGCCAACTACAACGAACGTTATCTCTCACTTCTTCATCCTTTATACCATGCCCTGACCATTATGATGGATGCCGATGTGGTGAGGGTGAACGGTTCTCGTATCGAGGCCACCGCACGTGAATGTATTGGCTTGGCAACGGCAAGCGACAGTGAAAGGATGAAGCGCGTGAGCAAGGCCACAACACGTTTGTTCCAACTTGCCGAACGGGAAACGAACAAAGAACTGTATCAATTGCTAAAGGTTGCGTTATGAAATTCCATATAGAACGTGTTTTTCTGTGGTTCTCCGAAACAGATAAAAACGTCATTTCTTTCGATAACAACAAGGTGAACGTAGTGCGAGGCAACTCGTCGCGTGGCAAGAGCAATATCTTTGCCATCATCGACTATTGCCTGATGTCCGACAAGCCGAACATCGTGGAGCCGATCATCAACGAATGCACCGAGTATTATGGGCTGGAATTTGTGGCTGACGGTCAGTTTTATGCCATCAGCCGCAAAAAGCCTGTTGACGGTGGGGGTGCCGATAGTGTGTATATGGTTCACGAACCTTTTGCCGACGACTACTATCCCTCATCCACTAATATGCAGGTGTCGGTAGCCCGCAGCGAACTCGACCGTATGTTTGGCATCAAGGACGATGCCTACAAGTATCCTTTTGGAAAGGCCGACAACTTTGTGGTTTCGTTCCGCTCGTTCTTGATGTACAACGCATTGACGGAGAATATCATCGACAACCAGTACGAGTATTTCAACTATAAGTTCTTCGAGGATATCTATCTTGATAAGGATTTCAAGAGAAACTATCTGCTCGATTTGCTTTTGGGTGTTGATTATGTGGAGGAGAAGAAGCAGCGGGCATTAATCGATTCACTGAAAAGCAAACGCAGGTCAACCAGCATCAAAACAACCAAATATGACGATGCTGTCCAGAAGTTCCTCAAAAGCCTGAACGAGGCCAAACAAATAGCCGTGAATGCAGGACTGGCGGAAATGAACAATTTTGCCAATCAGAACGCCAACCAGCAAATCGGGTTTCTGGAATCGTTGCTCGACGATTACCAGCCTCGCACAGTGGAAACCACTCAGGAAGCCGATACCGCCAAGGGCGAATTGATCAAAAAGTTGTATCAGAAACAGCTGCAACTTAACAATATCAAGTTCACCAAGCGCGAGTATGAGAACTATCTGAAGCAAATGGCTGAGGTGACCGATAGCCTGAAGCCGGTTGAGCACCTTGAAGCGCATCTTTACGAGCTGGGACTCACGGCGTGGAGCCGCCAGATAGTGGATGCCCTCAAGGAATCATTGCAGGGTATGCGCGAGCGCGAGCAGAATGGGCAAAAGGAGTTTGTCTCAGATTCGCAGATTGAAAAACTGCAAAAAGAGATTGTCGAATTGGAAGGGCAGATAGCCGAGCTTGACAAGATCAAGATTACCCCTATTCAGAATTCCGAACGCTATTATGCCCTTGGTCGCTTGAAAGAATATGTGGGAATGGTGAAAAAGAATCTGGCTGATATACCAACTGTAAAACCCGAGCCGATAGACGAGGCTCACGACAGCCAGCTTCGTGCCCAGGCTGAAGATATTGTGAAAAGCATAGCCGACCGTCGCGCCACGGTGGTGGAATCGGAGTTGAATCCCTCCATCCAGCGCTTTTTTGACAAATTCAGCTATCTTGAAAACTTTAAAGGCCGCCCCACACGCTATAAACGGGAACACGAACGGTTGGAGATAGGCAAAGACGGTTTGGTGAATTATGCCAATGTAGGCAGCCAGTCGAACTATATGTTCATGCACATTAGCTTCTTCTTGGGTTTGCACCATTACTTGTTGAATCACCCTTCGCAATTCGTGGGACAGTACCTCTTTATCGACCAACCGAGCAAGCCCTACTATGAGTCGAGCGATAACGTGAAATCGACCGACCGACTGAAGCTGATGGACACCTTCAAGGTCATCAACAGCTTTATGCAGGAAGTTGTTGATGCGGGACAGGAGTTCCAGATTATCTTGATTGAACATGCCGAAGAGTCGTATTGGACGGGCGAAAACGCCCTGCCGCATTTCATCACCAAAGTCAGTTTTGACGGCGACAATGCCTTGGTACCGCAAAATGTAATCAATAAGCGCAAGAATGAAACCGAAGATAGATAAGGTAACCCACATGATTGTTCACCATATCGGGAACAAATCGAACGGCGAAGGGGTAGGCTTCAGCCGCGAGGAACTCAATTTCAAGGCCATTGAGCCTGAGTTGTTGAAACTGATTGAGCGGTCGTTCAACCACGACGACTTGTATCATTTCTACTACGAAGGCACCGTTGACCTCAACCCCGTGTATTCGTTTTCGAGGGCTATATTCAACAATCCGCAGGAGATTGTCAACCAGAGCAACCATATAGCGAAGATATTGTACGACTGCTCTGAGCATCCCAAAATCAAGGCTGGCGAGTTGAGTGTGATTTATCTTACGGGATACGAACTGGATGGCGAGGAAGTGGATGCCTTGGCATTGATCAAGTCAGAGACCCGTCAATCGGTGTTGCAGCTCGACCGCACCAACGAAGGCTTTGTGGTGAGTATGAACGATGCCATCAACCTGTCGAAGGTGGAGAAAGGCTGTCTTATCTTCAATGTTGACGAAAGCGAGGGCTATCGGATAGCCATTGTTGACAACAGTAGCTCGTCGGGCGATGCCAAGTATTGGAAAGATTCGTTCCTGCACGTGTCGTCATACAACGGAGCGCATCATCAAACAAGCAACTTGATCAACCTTGCCGCCGAGTTTATCAGTGATACCGTTGCTGGCGACAGCAACATCCCCTCAGTGGAGAAAGCAATGATAGCCAATCGCTCCAAGCAGGTGCTTGCCGAGATGGAGGAGGAGACCATCACCTTCGACGAATATGCCCATGCCGTATTCAAAGACTCAAAACTGGAAGAGAAGTTCAGCCAGTATGCTGAAGAGAACGCTACTGCCGAGTTGATAGAATCGGATACCATCTATGTGGAACCAAAAGCCATCAACAAACGCCGCTCCAAAATATCGACCATTCACCTGGATGATAATTTCGACCTGCTGATCAAAGGTGGCGAAGAACGCATATTGCGTGGCTATGACGAAGATGCCGGAATGAATTTCTATAAATTGTTCTTTGAGAAAGAAAAATAAGGACTTAAAGTGTTTTATTGATAAAGAGGTTTTGTAATTTATTGAAATCTAAGAAAAAAATGTCCGATTTACCCATACTTACAACAGAAAAACTGAATCGAATTCAGGAGCAAATAGAAACCCAACGACGTTCTGTGTCGTTCAATATGCGAGAGTTTACTATCGAAATCTATGTCAATAAATATCTGACAGGAATTGACGAGGATGAGAATGAACTTTATGTTCCTGATTATCAGCGTGAGTTTATTTGGGACGACCGACACCAGTCTCGTTTTATTGAGACCTTGCTTTTAGGTCTTCCTGTGCCGTTTATTTTTTCTGCTGAGATATTGGAAACAGGTCGTCTTGAAATCGTAGATGGTTCACAGCGTATAAGAACCATGGCTGCTTTTTTGAACGATGAGCTAAAACTAAAGGGTTTGGAAAAGCTTACTGAATTAAACGAATTATATTTTTCCCAACTTCCAATAGCTCGTCAAAGGTTGTTCCGCAATTCACCAATGCGGATGGTTGTTTTGTCTGCTGATGCAACCGAGGAAGTGCGCAAAGAAATGTTTGACCGTATTAACACAAGTAGTGTGGCTCTACTACCGATGGAGACACGCCGAGGTGTATTCCGTGGGCCTTTCACCGATTTTATTATCAATTTGGCCAAGGAACCTCGTTACCGAGACCTTTGTCCATTACCAAGATATATGGAAAACCGAAGAGAAGAAGAAGAATTGTTGCTGCGATTCTTTGCATTTTCCGATTGCTATCCTCATTTTGGAGAAGTTGAGAGCAAAGGGGTAGCTCGCTATCTTGATAATTACATCCAACAGAAAAACACAGATTTTACAGACGAAGAAGCTCAAGAAAAAACAGCAGCATTTAATCAGTTGGTGGATTTTATCGCAACGACTTTCCCGAATCAGGGGTTTGCGAAAAAGCCTAATATAACGGGGATTTCCCGCCCATATTTTGAAGCAATTGCAATTGGTTCATATTTGGCCCTAAAAAACAACCCAAACATTGTACGGGCTATTCCAAGAGAATTAATTGTTGATAAGCAACATCGTAATGCGTTCTATTCAATACTGGAGGGTCGTTATCAAACCCATACTGCCAGTAAGATCAAACGTCGTATTGACATAGTAAAAGAGGCTTTTTTGAATGGCAATCAGGGCTGAATATAATGATAGGGTCTTGGATGTAAATTCCTATTTCGACATACTATCATTTGAAGATGCAGTAGAAACATATAGGCAAAAACCTATAGTGAATACCGACCAAGGGCAGCAGCTTTTGATCAATAATACTATGCAAAAATGCATGAGAGCAAACGCCATCATATTACTATACAATCTCGTTGAATCTACATTCTGTAATTGTGTGCAACTTATTTATGATGCTATTAGTGATGAACATCTTACCTATACGCAAGTAACGCACGAACTACGAAAGGTTTGGATAGATCTTTCGTTTGAGGCGGAATGGCATGTTGATGCGGTAAGGAAACATGCAAAAGATTTGTCAGATCATCTTCATTCAGCAGTTCTATCATATTCAGATATGCCTGCGGGAACTTCTGGAAATCTTGATTTTGCACAAATGGTTGAGATTAGTAAGAAATTTGGAATCAACTTTGGATATGTACCCGATGTGGAGGAGGTAAAAAAGACACTACTTTTTGTAAAGACAAACAGAAATGATTTGGCTCATGGTAACGTGTCTTATAGTACGGTAGGTGCTAGTGTTTCCTTGGGTGAATTAATTAATCATAAAACTTATACAATGACTTTTCTGAATCATTGCATTGGTGTGTACGAACAATATGTTCAACAAAAAAGATATAAATATAGTTTATGAAATCAACAGCGGCCACCCGGTCTTTACACGCAGCCGGGGTCGCTCAAAGGGGCTGAAAGGTCTTCCGCACAGCCTGAAAGCCCCAAAATAACAGGGAGAGGATGAGTCCGTAGGTCTCTCAAATATGGTTCAATTCCCAGCGGACTTCCACGACCCGAATAGATACAATCCATATTGATTAGAATTCAGAAGAACAAAAACAACAATATATGTTCAA
>JAILDR010000101.1 GCA_024689285.1 Bacteroidales bacterium
ATGGCATCGACGTATTCCATGTTCTCCTTGGTGGGGTTGGTGTCGTCGAAGCGCAGGTTGCATACGCCGCCGTGCTGGGCAGCGATGCCGAAGTCGAGGCAGATGGCCTTGGCGTGGCCAATGTGGAGGTAACCGTTCGGCTCTGGGGGGAAGCGAGTCTGCACGCGTCCGCCATTTTTGCCGTTACTGAGGTCTTCTTCCACCTTCGCTTCAATGAAGTTGAGCGATTTCTTTTCCGTTACTTTTTCTTCTTCCGGGTTTGTCATAGATGTTTGAATCGTTGATTGTTGATGGTTGAATTGTTGTCTTTAATAAGCTTTGTACTTGTCGCCAGTCTTCTCAATGAGGATTTGGTAGTACTCGTCGCTGTATTTGGGGTGCTTGCTGTTGATGGGCACGTATTTCTGTCCTTTCACAGGCTCGCCAGGCGTGTTCAGGTTGCCGTCCACATACTTCATGAACAGCTCGTGATAGAATTTCTTCCAGGCTTGGGTCGTTTTTTGTGCTTGGTTGCAGGAGAATTGTGTCAGCTCACGCACTTGTGCGTCTTTGCCTTTGATGGTGGCCACGCGCTTGTCAAGTTCGGGCACAGCTTTCTCTACCCAATTGACCTCCATTTGGTGTTGTTTATTCCTAATCTCGGGATGGATGTAGTCGTACTTGGTGTAGGCCCAGTTGCTCATTTGGTTGAAGGTCCAGAAAGCGGAAGTTTCCGACCATTCCGTCATCGAGCCGTTGCCCTCGCGGAAGCACTCTGGAATCTCGGTCATGCAGGTGTACATCGGGCAATAAACGGTGTTGTCGGTGTCATCCACGCCAAACCAAATGATGCCGAAGGGATTGAAACCACGGCTTTGTGCAACGAAGCTGAAGCCTGTCTGCTGGGTGGCAGTGGTGCGTTCATGTACATAAGTCGCGCCATTGACTTCAAACTCCATGGGACGCCAACGATAGGGGCAATGGAACGGACCTGCACCCACATCTTGCGACATATCGAGCTCGGTGCCTTCAAGATGGTCGCGCATGAAGTCCATCATGTCGAGGACGCTGATTTTCCTGTTGGGCAGCACCCAAAGGGGCATACGGTTGGTGGGGAAGTTGTCGGGTGTTTGGCACATGCCGGCAGTATAAGGCTGCACGCGCTGGATATCGCGACCCGTGGCATAGCCCCAATATTCTTTCATGTTGTCAGTCACCTTGTTGAACATAGCCCACACGCGCAGGTCGCAGAAACGGGCTCCGCTGAAGTCGACAGGGTTGTAGACATCAGAGAACGAGAACTGCTCGTCCGGACCGTTGTAGAGCTTCATTTCTTTGGCGAAGCTGATTACGTCGTCGGCATAGACGCAGTCGATGTTCGCATCCTTGAAGAGCTTGTCGATTTGCTTGAAGGTGATGCTGGTTTTGTTCTTCTTGGCCAAGGGGAAGGTGGTGATGCGTGCCTGGTTGGCGTGGCCGCTCACGTAGCCGTCGGGGATGCGGCGGGCTACCCAAACGGCACCTTTCTGTTGCTTGCCTTTACCAATCATTTCGAGAATCCACACCTCTTCTGTGTCGCAGATAGAGAACGACTCGCCTTCGCTGACGTAGCCGTAGTTGGCCACCAGTTCGCCCATGCACTTGATGGCCTCACGGGCGGTCTTGGCGCGTTGCAGGGTGATGTAAATCAGGCTGCCGTAGTCGATGATGCCTGGACTTTCCCAAAGGCTTTCGAGGCCACCGTAAGTCGTTTCACCGATGGCTAATTGCCATTCGTTCATGTTGCCCACCACATTGTAGGTGTGTGCCACTTCGGGAATCTGGCCGCGGAACATGCCGCCATCCCAGTCGTAGACGTCGCGCATCGCGCCAGCCGGCCAGTCAGCGGCAGGATAATGGTAAAGCTCGCCGTAAAGCACATGGCTGTCGGCAGCGTAGGAAATCATGCAGGAGCCGTCGGTTGAGGCACCTTTGGTGATGAGGAAGTTAGTGCAGGCGTAGGCCTCTCCGAAGGAAAAGACGAGGGCCAAGGCCACGATTGCTGTGAATAGCTTTTTCATAGAAGTCTTATGCATTAATTAGAACGAATAACCTACACCGATGAAGAAGCCCGAGGTTTTGAGGCTTACATAATCAAGAACAGTTTCCAAGTCGAGGAAACCCAAACGATAGCCTAAGAACAAACCTAATTGATTGTAGCTGGCTGCGGCACCAAAAACACCGTAAATGTTGAAACGGCCCATGTTGCCATTTTGGTACCATTTTTCATCCCATTCTTGCACCATGGTGTCCGTCAAATAATGTTTCACATGGGTGTTGCCTGAAAGGGCAATGGAAAACATAGGGCCGATGAATGGGGTGACAGAGAAATCTCTATTCACATTAATTCTATAATTGATAAGGATGGGAAGGTCTATAAGGGTTTGAGTTTTAGAAAACTTATACTCTGTAATTCCTATGATGCTTTTTGTTGTCTGGCTATTCATGTTCAACCTGAATTGGAGTCCGCCAGCTACTCCAAGATTCGACAGGAAGGGTAATTCGTAGTTATAAGCACCGCCCAAAAAGATACCTTGAAAGTGTTCGATTTGGGATATTGAGCCATTTTTGGTAATGAAACTTTCTGGTGCATAACCAAGATAAGCGATGACTTGTGCCTGTGCCTTCCCGGCGAACGACATGGCGGCTATTAAGGCCACGATTGCGAATAATTTCTTCATAGTGTAATGATTTAAGCTATTTTTATTGTATTTATTAATATGATTCGGTTGCAAAAATACTACTATTTTTTTTATTGACAAATTTGTAATACAGATTCCTTACCAAACCGCCGTATTTCTCTTCGGTTTTAGCGTAGACATAGCCTTCCTTCAGGAAGTTGTTGATGCTGAAAACATTGTTTGGGGCAACTGTCGTGCATAGCAGATTGTAGCCTCTTGCAACGGCAACTTTTTCAACTTCTCGGATTAGTTTTCTTTGCAGACCTAAACCCCGATAGCCTTCCCGTACAAGGAACAGCTTTTGGTTTGCTGATTTGTAGTCGCCTTCTATGTCAAGGTCGTGGAAATGGTCTTCTTCCATGCATAGTGGCACATAGAGCATGCCTATAGCCACCAGTACGTTACCATCCCACATGCCCAAGGTGACGTTGGGCTCCTCCAAACAAGATGCAATCATTTCCGGGGAGTTATGGCGTAGCACCGACTTATCAGGCAGGGCTGCATAAATGGCCTCGTTCAAGTCGATGATAGCTTGTAAATCAGAAGTTTGGCATCGACGTAGCTCCATCAGTCCTCATAGATTGAAGTGAGAGCGAATTTGTTGACATCAAACAGGCCTTGGTCTCCGATTTTTAGTTCGGGAATAACCAACAAGGCCATGAACGCCAAAGTCATAAATGGTGCGAACAGCGTTGTGCCGAGACGTTTTGCCAGTGCATCAACATTTTGGTAGGCTTGTGCCACCTCATAGCCGTCTTCGTTGCTCATCAGTCCGGCTATGGGCAAAGGCACCGCCATCATTTCCGTGTTGCAATAGGCCGTCACGCCCCCTGTATGCTCAATGAGCAGGTTGACGGCATGAAGGATGTCATTATCGGTGACTCCCACTGCCACGATGTTGTGGCTGTCGTGGGCCACGCTCGAAGCCAAGGCACCGCGTTTCAATCCAAAGCCTCTGATAAAAGCTACGGCGGGCTTGGTAGGTTGATAGCGGTTGATGACCACGATTTTCAGGATGTCGCGCTCCACATCGCTCACTATACTGCCGTTTTCCACTTTGGGCTGGGCAACAAAACTCTTGGTAATCAATTGTCCGTCTTGACATTCGATGACCTTGATTTTCTTGCCCATGTCGGGAAGGAAGATGTCATCAGCATAAATATAATTCGCTCTGAAGACGTTCGGGCGCAGGGGCTCTTTGTAATGGATGTTCGACACGCCGTTTTCAGCCACCAAGATGCCTCTGATATAGGTCTGCTTGGCGACGGGATGGCGCAAATCGTCGACTACAATAAAGTCGGCATCGTCGCCCAATTGCAGCAAGCCCACGTTGAGATGGTAATGCTTGATGGCATTGAGTGAGGCTGCCCTCAGTACATCCATCACATCGTAACCCAACGCGATGGCTTTGCGCACCAGCAAATCGATATGAACATCATCCAATTCATCGGGGTGCTTGTCGTCGGAACAGAACATCAATTTGTCGGGGTGGGAGGCCATCAGCGGTATCAAGGCTTCGAAGTTACGGGCCGCACTGCCTTCGCGGATAAGGATTTTCATGCCCAAGTTGATTTTTTCCAAGGCTTCTGCAAGGCGGAAACACTCGTGGTCGGTAGTGATACCTGCGTCGACATATTTCTGAAGCATGCTGCCTTTCACCGCTGGCGCGTGTCCGTCAATGGGCTTCCCGTATTTTTTGGCGGCTTTGATTTTCTGCATCAGTTCAGGATCCTTGTTGATGACACCAGGGTAGTTCATCACTTCGGATAAGTAATAGATGTCAGGTGAGGCCATTAGCTCCTCTATGTCGTTGGCGTTGAGGATGGCACCTGATGTCTCGAATGTGGTGGATGGCACACAACTGGGCGCGCCAAAGAAGAATTTGAATGGAACTTTCTTTCCGTTTTCAATCATGTATCTGATGCCATTCTTGCCAAGCACATTGGCAATTTCGTGTGGGTCGCTGACGGTGGCCACGGTGCCGTGGCAGGTCGCCAAGCGGGCAAATTCCGAAGGAACGAGCATCGAGCTTTCGATATGCACATGTGCATCAACGAAGCCCGGCATGATGTATTGTGTGTTGCCAACGGGTTGTTCCTCAATCTTGGTGATTTTGCCGTCTTCCACGACGACAACACCCGAGAAAATCCTTGAATTGACGAGGTCTACGATTTGGCCCCCTATGGTGAAAGAGTTGTTCATACTTGATGATTCGATTTTGGTGCAAAATTACTGAATCGGTTGAGAAAAATTGTATTTTTGCCCAAAATTTAAAACAAAATGCAACAAAATCCTCTCTATCCGGTCATCCGTCTTGGTCAAGGCAAGGATGATGCCTTGCGCCGTTTTCATCCTTGGGTGTTCTCAGGGGCTATCCATGAAGCTGCCAATGGTCTTCAGGCAGGCGACACGGTTACTGTCACCGATTATAAAGGCGAAATTTTAGGTACAGGTTTTTGCGAGTCTGACAGCATCGCCGTGAAGATGCTCAGCTTCGATAACCGCCATATCGACGAGTGGTTTTTCCACGAAAGGATAAAACAGGCTCTTGAGGTGCGCAGGCGCATGGGTTTGGTGGGCAATTCCCATACCAACTGCTACCGTCTCATCCATTCGGAGGGCGACGGCTTGGCTGGACTCATCGTCGACATCTATGGACACACCGCTGTGGTGCAGGCGCAGACCGAGGGTATGGCGCTTCATCTGAAAGAGGTGGTGCGCGCCCTGAAGTTGGTGGATGAGTTGGGACTGCAGGCCATCTACAACAAAAGCGCAGAGGCCATGCAACGTATGGGTAAGGAAGACGAAGCTATTGCCGACGGCTACCTCTTCGGCAGTCAGTTGGATGAGAAGATTATGGAGAATGGCAGCCTCTATCTTCCCAACTGGGAAGAAGGGCAGAAGACGGGCTTCTTCCTCGACCAGCGCGAGAACCGCGAACTGATACGGCGACTCTCCGAAGGCCGTACTGTGCTTAATGCTTTCGGTTACACGGGCGGTTTCTCCATCGCAGCCCTGAAAGGTGGCGCACGTCGTGCCGTAACGGTCGATACCTCGAAAAAAGCCTTGGCTATGGCTGAAGCCAACCTTGAACTCAACGGATATTCTGTTGAGGAGAACCCTTGCGTGGTGGCCGATATGAAAGACTACGTGAAAGATCTTCGCGAAGGTGCTTTCGACCTCATCATCCTCGACCCGCCTGCATTTGCCAAACGGCATCAAGATCGCCATCGTGGCTTGAGTGGTTATCGTTTCATCAACGCGGAGGCCATTAAGCGTGTTGCCAAGGGTGGGTTGATTGCCACTTTCAGTTGCTCGCAGGCCGTCGACAAAGCCACATTCCAAGGCATCGTCACCGCTGCTGCCATTGAAGCCAAGCGCAATGTGAGAATCATTGACCAACTGGCGCAGCCTGTCGACCATCCTATCAACATCTTCCACCCCGAAGGGGCATATCTGAAAGGCTTACTGCTTTATATCGAATAAAAAAACGGGCTGAATTTCAGCCCGTTTTATTATTTACCACTTAAGAACGAACCCGCCTTGCGTGGCCGTGCCGCCTTGCCTCGGTTTGCTGACTTCGAAGCGTCTTTCGACAGGCGTTTCAGGTAAGCTTTCTCCACATAATTGAGGTCGTATTCGTTTTCATAGGTAAACGAATTATTCGTTAAATTATCGACTTGCATCATGAACGTGCGCAAGGAACTTTCATATTCCATGTTCATGTAAAGAATAGAAGACTTGTTGTCATAGGAATAGGTGAAATGTGTCACTATGGTCGTGTCAGGGTTGACGATGTACGAATCGTAATTTTGGGTTTCTGCGTTCCAGTCATACCAAACCGTGTCAACATCGTTGTCGCGCATCTCGCCAGACTTGTCACTTCTGAACACCAGCTGGATGCCATTGTTGATGTCGTTGGGGTCGTAGGTGTAGGTTTTGATGGTGGCAGCAATGGGATTGCCGGCATAGTCGATGTTGTAATACTCAATTTTTTCGACACCCCAAGTGCCTATGAAAGACGTATAGTCTTTGCCGCATGAGGCAAGAAGAAATGTGCAAAAAGCGCACAAGGTGAAAACTCCAATCTTTTTCATTTTTTAATGTAATTTGTTGTTAGTCAATTTTCTTTAAGAAGAAACGCTCAAAAAATGGTTCGGGTTCGCTGACGTTGTTGGTCCACGATGCTATAAGGTAAGAATTGGTCAGCTCATCCACGTGAAATTCGGCATGGTTCTCGTCAAGAAAGAGAGAGCCGTAAAGTGCATAGAGCCATGAGTCGCTTTCGATGTTGATGATTTGGTTTATTGTGTCGTAATCGAATGAGCATGAAAACTTCTTGATAAGGGCTGGGCTATTGTTGAGCAGCAGCTGTCCGGAGCCGTTTTCATTGAAAAAAACTTCGTATTCGCCACCTGCACAAGCTTCATACAGCACGGTGTCCCAGCGTGAAGAGCCATCTTCATTAGTGCGGCAACTGACGTATTGCTCGCAGCCATAGTGGCCGGCAATCAGCTTGTTGGCGGATGCATCTGTTTTTTTGCGGCATGAAGAAAATGCCATCAGCAGAGCGAAAATGCCTAAAACCCCTATTTTAATATTGGTTTTCATAATGTAATTAGGTTGCAAAAATAAGATTTATTCAAATATCAAGCCAAATTTATTACTTTTGCTGCTCAAATTTCTCAAATGAAAAACGCAGTATACCTTATTATATTATGTCTTGTCGGTTTTGTGTTACCAGTCCATGCGCAGGACACAATTACCGTGATGCAGTATAATTTATTGGAATACGGCAATTACAACAGCGGTTTCGCAGAGTGCTTCGAGACAAATAACAACACGCAACGCAAGGACGAATGTATCCGTACGTTGATGGATTATGTGAAGCCCGACATCCTGACGGTGTGTGAGTTTGGTGCTACCCAAGCGCTGATTACAGGCTTCTTAAAACACAATCTGAACGTCAACGGCGCAACCTATTGGAAATCGGACAATATTATCAACTATGCGGGCAGCAACATCATCAACCATATCTTTTATGATTCACGGAAGATGGAATTAAAGAGGCACGTCGCATTGGAAACTGAACCCCGTGATACGGACGTGTATGAATTGTATTTGAAAACACCTGGTCTTGCTACAGGGGATACGGTCCGGTTGGTATGTATTGTAGCCCATCCTAAGGCTGACATGGGGGCCAGTAATGAAGCCCGACGCCGTGCCTTGATGCAAATCGCAATGGATTATGTTAATCATCATTATGCAACTGACAATGTGTTGATTATGGGTGATTTCAATATGTATGGTGCCGGAGAGAGCGGCTATCGATTGCTTACCCAGACCTATAGCAACCCGCAGGTTTGTTTCATCGATCCGCTGTATAGCGTCGGTGGGGTGGGAGAGTGGAACAACAACCAACAGTATACTCCGTTTCATACCCAATCCACACGCAGCCATTCCGACGAGTGTTTTGCCAGCGGAGGTCTCGACGACCGCTTCGACTTTATTCTTATGTCCGATGAAATAGCGTTCAGTTACAGACACTTGCGTTTTGTTCAAGGCTCTTATAAGGCCGTGGGCAACGATGGACATCACTTCAACCAAAGCGTCAACCAAGGCTATAATACAGCTGTGCCTGCTGAGGTTGCCGAGGCCTTGTATGACGCTTCCGACCACCTTCCCGTGACGATGAAGATGGCCGTGGATGCCAAACTGGGTGTTGTTGACAACGATATGCCAGCATTTCAAGCCAGCTTAGCACCCAACCCGGCCAAAAATGTTGTGACTGTCTTTTTCAACAACCCCAAAGAAGGCAAGGTTCTGTTTGACATTTATTCTGTTCAAGGACAACTGGTTAAGTCGGGAACGGAATGGTTTGGTGAAGGCGAAGGTCAATTCGAGTTGCCAATCGGAGGTCTGGCGGAAGGCTTTTATCTGTTACGAATTGGTTGGGAAGGAAGGACATGGGCCACGATTAAACTAATGAAACAATGAACATGTTTTGCCTCAAAGAATAATACATTAAGATAATGAATGATATAGTAGAATTTTTAGAGCAAATCCTCCACAACAACAATCGTCCTTGGTTTCAGGAGCATAAAAACGAATACCTTAAGGCTCAGGCTCATTTTAATGCCATTGCCGAACAAATTATTGCTGGCGTGCAGAGATTTGACCCTGACTGCGAAGGTTTGACGCTGAAAGACTGCACCTATCGCTTTTATCGCGATACCCGATTCTCACCCGACAAACGGCCTTACAAGACCCATTTTGGTGTGTTTGTTTGTCCGGGAGGCAAGAAGTCGATGTTGGCGGGCTATTATTTTCACTTGGAGGCGAAGGATTCGGAATATCTTGGACACAACATGCTTTGTTCGGGAATGTATATGCCTGATACTGCCATGCTGAAGACCATCCGTGATGAGATTCTTTATAATGGGGCTCCGTTGGCTGAGAGCATCGCCAAGGCCTCCCCATTCAGCCTTGATACGAGCCGTGCCATGAAGCGTGTGCCTAACGGTTATCCCAAAGACCATTCTCAGTCCGGGCTTTTCAAGCAACGTGACTGGCTCCTTGTGCAAGATCTGCCTGACCAACGTCTTGACGACCCGCATCTTGTTGATTGGGCGCTCTCTGAGTTTGAGAAAACCAAGGACTTCTGCCAATGGTTGAATCGTACGGTACGCCTTCAGTAGCTTTTTATCGAAAATTTTGTACTTTTGCGCCCTCAAAAACAGGCAAGGAATGAATCAGATTGACAGGACTAAGGAACTGGAGACCAAGAACATCGGCAGCCTGCTGTGGCTGTATGCGTTGCCGTCTATTGTAAGCCATATTATTGCATCGGTATATAACATCGTTGACCGAGTGTTCCTGGGGCAGTATGTGGGGGCACTCGCCATTGCGGGTTTGGCCATCACCATGCCCATCATGAACATCATCCATGCCTTCGGCTCGTTGGTGGGCGCAGGCTCTGCAGCCCGAATGTCTATTATTTTGGGAAAGAAAGACTATAACTGGGCAGAGAAAATCTTGGGCAACAGTCTTTTGCTTACCTTTTTCTTCGGCTTTCTGTTCGTCACGGGCGGCTATCTTTTTATGGACAGGATTCTGATGATGTTTGGTGCCTCGCTGGATACCATCTCCTATGCCCGTGAATATATGGATATTGTGTTGCCCGGTATGTTTATGACCACTTTGACCTTTAACTTGACGGGCTTGATGCGTGCCACGGGTTATCCTCACAAGTCGATGTGGATAATGGCCTCAGGTGCTATTGTTAATATTGGTCTTGATGCCTTGTTTATCTATGTCTTGGATTGGGGGATTGCTGGTGCAGCATGGGCCACTACCCTTTCCATGGCGGGTACGGCCATAGCAGCGGTCATCCATTTCATCCAACCCAAGTCGTTCATTCGCTTCCGCAAGCATGCTTGGGCTCCCAAGCTCTACATCTTCCGCAACATCCTGCTCATCGGCATGAGCCCTTTTCTTATGAATGTGGCGGCTTCAGCGGTGGTGGCTTTGCTTAACCGCCAGCTTATCCGTTATGGTAGCGACTTTGCTGTGGGTGCTTATGGCATCGTCAATACTTTCGCCAGCCTCAGCGTGATGCTCATCTTCGGTGTTTGCCAAGGTATGCAACCTATTGCAGGCTACAACTATGGCGCGGGTCATCCGTTACGGTTGAAGGAGGTCTACAAATTGGCGATGAAGGTTAATGTGCTGATTGGTTTTGTTGGTGCGCTTTTGGCTGTAACCTTACCAGGTCTGCTGCTACGTGCCTTTACCAATGACCCGGATGTTATCCGGATAGGCGTGCCAGCCATGCGTTTCATTATGGTGATGTTCCCTTTGGTGGGCTTTACCATCACCAATTCCAATTTCTTCCAAAGCATCGACAAGCCTTGGATTGCCATTGTCACGAGCCTTTCGCGGCAGGTGCTTTTCCTCGCCCCGATGATTTATATCGTCCCTACCATCTTCGTTAATGCGGGAGGCGAGGGTCTTACGGGTGTTTGGGCTTCCATGACTATTTCTGATGTTTTGGGCGCCTTATTAGCTTTCCTCCTCATGTTGACGCAACGCCATGTATTCCGACCTGCAGAATGATACCCATCGAAAACGCCATAACGAGTTCTGAGAATACCAGAATCCTTGATTCTTGTAAGATGACCGGCAAGGTTGAGATGCGCGAGTATTTGGAAGCGGTAAGGCGGCAATCGCCAGCAGAGATGGCGGTCAACAGGCGCGATTTGGAATCACAAGTGCGCGAGTGGCGGTCACACAATTTTTTTTACAAGCTGCACATTTTTCGCAGTCGTACAAAAGACGTCGACCTTGAGCTGCAGCAGCCTTGGTGGCGTGAACTGTTTTGCCGCGTGGTGAGTTTCTTCTATTTTTGGTAATTATTTGGCTATTACAATCCCTAATTCCTTGTTGAGTTGTTTGCGGATGTCGTCAAGGTCTTTCTTCTGTTTGAGCAAGATGAGCTGGTCGTCAAGGTTGGTGGTTGTTTTCAATTCTTCCTCAAGGGTCTTGCGTCGGCCTTCGATGATAAGGTCTTTGTAGCGGTAAATTGACGACAACACCGTAGCGCGCAGCCTGTTTTCTTCTTGCTTGACGAAAATGCCGTGTTTTTCCCACTGGTCGAGTTTGTAAGGCGATGAAAGCAAGTCTGCTGCAAGCTGCGCGATGGCATCGTCTTCGTTGGAAATGAAGAACTGGTCGTTGGGAATCTGGCCTTCATCTAAAGCGTGGTCGAAAATGTCGAAGATTTTGCGGTTGACAGGGTCCAGGAAAAGGCAGCCGTCGTTTTTTAAGTCGTCAATAATAAACTGGGCCACGGTGACTTGCTCCAAAATCGGTTGACCTTCTTCGTCAAAGCGCTCGTCGACAATCGTGTCTTGTCCATACATCAGTAACAATTTCACCAATTCACGTTCCTGATAATAACCCGGAGGGAGTTGCTCTTCAAGGGTTTCTTCTTGTTTTGGCGTGACAGCGATGGTTTCTGTTTCGGGCAGCGCATCACCTTCTTGCCCCAGCGATTTCTTGAACTTTGCCCTCAGGAGTTTGTTCAGTTCGTTGGTGAGTGTCTGTTCGGGCATGTCCAAAATGCGGCTGCATTCCTTGACGTAGGTGATGCGGAAAATGCTGTCGGGAATGACAGAGATGGTTTCCACAATATCGCGGATGACTTGTCCGCGTTTGATGGGGTCGTTCTCGGCATCTTTCAGCAACAACTCCGTTTTGAATCGAATGAAATCCTTGGCGTTGTCTTTTAAGTAGTTGCTGACATATTCAGTCGGAAACTCCTTGCCAAAGGTGTCGGGGTCGTGTTCCGGGGGCAACACAACCACGCGTACGTTCATGCCCTCGGAGAGGATCATGTCGGTGCCGCGCAAGGCCGCATGGATGCCTGCCGCGTCACCGTCGTAGAGCATGGTAATGTTCTTCGTGTAGCGCTTGACGAGTCGTATCTGCTCCATAGTGAGCGAAGTGCCGCTGCTGGCCACAACGTTCTCAATACCGATTTGGTGCATGCGCAATACGTCAAAATAACCTTCCACGAGGATGCATTCGTCGTTTTTGGCGATGGCATTCTTGGCGAAGTAGATGCCGTAGAGGGTCTGCTTTTTGTCGTAAATCTCCGATTCAGGCGAGTTTTGGTATTTCGGGCTTTTCTTGTCGTTGACGAGGATGCGGCCTCCGAAGCCGATGACGCGTCCCGTCAGATTGTGGATGGGGAACATCACACGCCCGTGGTATCGGTCGTAGAGGCCTTTGGAACCTTTGATAGACAGACCTATCTGTTCCAATAGCTCTTCTGAGTATCCATTTTTCTTGGCATGTTCAGTAAAGGCGCCTCTTTTGGCATTGTCGGGGTTGAAGCCAAGGTGGAATTTCTGGATAATAGGATCAAAATAGCCACGCTCGCGAAAGTACTCCAGCCCGATAGTGCGGCCTCCCTCAGTATTCCACAAAGTATCGACAAAATACTTGTCAGCAAACTCGTTGATGTTGAACATCTTCTCGCGAAGGCTCTGTGCCATCAACTCCTCGGCAGTCTGCTCCTTTTCCTCAATCTTGATGTTGTATTTCTTGGCCAGGTAGCGCAGGGCTTCGGGGTAACTGAAGTGTTCGTGTTCCATGAGGAATTTGGCCGAATCACCCGCCTTGCCGCAGCCGAAGCATTTGAAGATGTTTCGTGCTGGATTGACGCTGAAAGACGGTGTTTTCTCATTGTGGAATGGACACACTCCCCACATGTTCGACCCACGTTTCTTCAGCGTGACGAACTCGCCAACAACCTCTTCAATATGAGCGGCTTGTAGAATCTGTTCGACGGTTTCCCTTGGAATGGCCATTGCGCTAATTTTTGGCAAAACTACGAAAAAAATGTTATTGCCCGATGGTCTTTACAAGCAAATCATCTTTTCTTCTTGCCGTAATACCAAATCTGCCAACTATTGAACAGATTTTGGAAGATGGCGTAGAAAGCCATGCTTACCGAGGCTAACGGATGCAGGTAATGGTTGGCCATCCAAATGCCCATAGCCGTGTTTTTCTGTCCGAGCAACTGTCCGCCCGCAATCACATCGCCGTATTTGCGACCAATCCATTTGCCGAGGGCGAACTGCAAGGCGCAAAACAGCAACGAGGTTACTGCAAGCCATATAATGACGTTCCAATTGCCTTTGCCATGCAAGAAGATGAAATCGATGGTCTGCCCTATGGTGAATAGTAATGCGATGGACCACAGATAGAATGACAGGCCTTTATAACGGCTCAAGAAATTGTTTGCCTTCGGAAGCCACAGCTGTAAGGCCAGAGCCACAAAAAACGGCAATCCGATGACCACACCAACACGCTTCAGAATGGACAAGAACGAGGCCATAAAGGTCATTTCGGGCTGCACACCGATAAGGGTGAAATAGGCAGGCGCTACAATGGACATGACCAAGTTGCCGATGATGGAAAAGGAGGTTACTGTTTGGCGATCAGCTCCTAACATGCAACTCACCACCGCTACTGACGCAGCCACGGGACAAAGTGAGGCCATCATTACACCTTCCGCCAGTACATCACTGGACCCCAAGGCTTTCATCAGTCCATACACGCCAATGCTCACCACAACTTGGAACAGCAGAATCCAAACGAACATGGGGCTGAACCTCAGTTTGCGGACATCCACCGCTGAAAAAGTGAGTAGCAGAATGGAGAAGATGAGATAAGGCACGGCCACGCTGAAAGAGGCGCAATACTCATGCAGTAACAAGCCTAACACAATGGCAATTGGCAGGATATAGCTTCTGATTTTTTGCATCAAAGTCCAATTTTTCTTTGGGGCTGCAAAATTGCGAAATTTATCCGTACCTTTGCCGACCAAAACACATTAAAATATGAAGAAGTGTACATTAATCATCGCAGCATTGGCAATAATCCTTTGCAGCTGCTGCAACAAAAACAGTTCAAACGAGAACGCAAAAGAAGAAACAACTATGAACACCACCATGCAAGATCTGCTGACGCGCCGTAGCATCCGCAGTTACACCGACCAAATCCCGCCTAAGGAAGTCATCAAAGAAATTTGTGAGGCAGGCACGTATGCTCCAACGGGCATGAACCGCCAAGCCCCTGTCATCATTGCCGTCACCAACCGCGAGGTGCGCGACAGGTTGAGTAAACTCAATGCTGCTGTCTTCGGTCCCGACAACGATATGGATCCGTTCTATGGTGCTCCCGTCGTGTTGGTGGTCTTGGCTGACACTACTGCTGCTTTAACTTGGAAGGAAGACGGTTCGCTCGTTATGGGCAATCTGCTCAACGCCGCCCATGCCAAAGGTCTTGGCTCGTGCTGGATTCATCGCGCCAAAGAGGTTTTCGAAACCGAGGAGGGCAAGGCCATCCTTACAGAACTTGGGATTGATGCCGATAAGTATGTCGGCATAGGCAATTGCATCCTCGGCTATGTGAGCGGCGATTATCCCGAAGCCAAGCCGCGCAAGGATAATTATGTTTATTGGATTGAATAAGTCGTCTGCCCTCATCGGACACCTCGCGTGTTTTGGTGCCTACTGCATCTTTGGGCTCAACATCGTTTGTTGTAAGAACATTTCTAACGCCAACGTGTTGACGCCCATGGACTTGTTTTGCTTGAGAGCGACAGGAGCCACGATTCTGTTTTGGCTGCTGTCGCTTTTCATGCCAAAGGAAAAAGTGCCTGTGAAGGATCTCTTGCAAATCTTCGTGGCCTCCATGCTCGGCCTTTTCCTGACTCAGATGAGTTTCCTGAAAGCCATCACCATGACGACATCCATCGACCTGAGCATCGCCAATACTTGCACACCCATTATGACCATGTTTGTGGCGTCTGTTGTTCTCAAGGAGCCTATCACCTTTAAGAAAATCGGTGGCGTGTTGGTAAGTCTCGTGGGTGTTTTGTTTTTGATATTCAATTCGGTAGGGTTGGGTGGAGGTGCTTCCGAGACCAAACCTATGGGTATCGTGCTTGCTGTGGCCAATGGTCTCACCTTTGCCATGTATCTTGGCATCTTCCGCCCTTTGATTTCTAAATACAATGTGGTCACCTTCATGAAGTGGATGTTCTTGTTTTCCATGTTGGTGGCCTTGCCTTTCAATGCAAGGCATTTTTTCAGCATACCATTTGCCCAAATAGAAAGCAAGGTGCTGTGGCAGGTAGCCTACGTGGTGGTTTTTGCCACGTTCGTCGCCTATTTCCTCATCCCGGTCGGACAGAAAAGACTGCGCCCCACCTTGGTCAGCATGTACAACTACATCCAGCCCATCATCGCCACCATTATCAGCATCATCATCGGTCTCGACCATCTGAATTGGAAAAAGTGCCTCGCTATGGTTTTGGTTTTTGTTGGCGTTTGGATTGTTAACCAAAGCCGGGCGGCGGAGCCGACACCTGTTCGTTAAGTCATGTTGAAATAGTCCTTTACATTGTTCACTTTTTCAACAGCCAATCCGTTGCCGACACACAGTGAACTGTAAAACCGCCCTCCTGTATATCGCGCGTTTCGCCAAGCATCATCACCAATGTGAGGTTGGGGCAGCGGGTAGCCGCAGCACCTTTGAGCAGGTCTCCCACTTCACGATTATAGAGTTTGGTGGTGGGGTTGCTGAAGTCATAAGTCACCTGAACCAATTCCTCAACACGTCCCTGATCGATGATGGCGAAATCCACCTCGTAGCTGCGGTTTTCCTTGATGTAGAACAGCTCTTGGGTGGCGTATTCCATACGTCGCATCAACTCAATACACACAATATTCTCTAACCTCCAGCCACAACTGTCGGTCTGCAACACATCGGCATGGTCGGTGACAAAAGCCGTATCAATGGCATAGACCTTTCTGTAGTTCTGCCGCTCGATGCTCTTGAACGAGAAGCGAGGCACCAACCGAATCAGATAGGCTTTTTCAATATAGTTGACATAATTTTTTGCCGTATGGATGGACTTCAAGTTGTATTGCTCCTCTTTCCAATTCTTCCCGTTGGTCGCGTAATACCCTTTCCAATTCATTCATTGCATTCGTTTTTTAATTTGCCGCAAAGATACAAACTTTCAATGAATTACAAACGCAAACTGCACTAATCAGTAAATTTTTCATGTTCTAAACTGCACTAAACCTCAACTCACCTTCCATTATTAGAGGGAGGCAGCAGCTATGTTATACCAGCTTGGATAGGTGCGATAGCGGGTATCATAGAGCATTAAGCTGTCGTTTGATACTTTTTGCCGTCTCAGTCTCAGAATCTCAGTTGTTTTTCAAGGGGTATGCTCATCTACTCATAACCCTATTTATTATGTTTATATATTTTATTATCAATAAGTTATATTACATATAAAAGAGGATTGTTAGGTGAATAGTGTCTTTATTTCTAACTGAGATTTGAGATTTGAGACTGAGTTTTTCCTATCTTTGTACCCTGAAAACCCAAATAACTGATGAAGAAAATGATACTTTTCATCCTACTTTCGGCATTGTGGGCCATGCCCGCCTGCCATAATGCATCCACGGCAACGGAAACACCTGTTCAAATAGAGGCCGACACCGTGGAGATAACTACGTTTTACGATACGCTCAACATCGCCCCCGATGTGGTCGCCAAAAAGAATTGTTTCATCGTCATCGCGAAGCCTGAATATCGCCTGTATGTGTGCGAGGTCGTTGAAGATGACACGGTCTGTCGCGCCTATTATCCTGTTTGCGTGGGTAAGAACAAAGGCCATAAGCAGAAAGTTGGCGATATGCGTACTCCGGAGAGCAGCTTTGAGAAGCCCTTCACCATCACCCAAATCACGGATGCCTCCAAGTGGACGCACGACTTTGGCGATGGCAGAGGCGAGATTTTGTCGTATGGCAACTGGTTTATGCGTCTCGCTACGCCTGGCTTCTCGGGCATCGGCATACATGGCAGTACCAACAACGAAAGTTCGGTGCCAGGTCGAGGCAGCGAAGGGTGCATCCGCCTTCGTAACGATGATTTGGATCAATTGAAAGAGAGATACGCTTTTGTAGGGATGAAAGTTGTTATCCTGCCTGACGAAACGACAATAGATTAAACCTCCATAAATATGAAAAAGTCAATATTGTTCACACTCGTGCTGTTTTTTGGCACAATAGTCCTGCAAGCCAAGCCTGTCGATAAGAACTTGGCCCTGGTTGTGGCACAACAATTTGCCTCCCAACAACTTGCTCTGGAAAGAACAACGCCTGAATTGGTATATACTGGCCAAAACGAGGCTTTTTTTGTGTTTAACCTCGGCTCCAACAGTTTCGTCATTATTGCTGGCAACGATGCGCATCGCCCCGTCATTGGTTATTCTGATGAGTCTTCATTTGATGCTTCCAACATCCCGCCCGCGTTGGCTTATTATTTGGACGGCGTTGCCGAGTGTGTGCTCCGATTGCATCATGCCACCGCCACCCTCGATGTCGCAGCTGAGTGGAATTCGGTGCTTCAGCATGGACGGCTTATCTCACGTCACAGCGGTCGCGGTACAGGTTATTTCTGCACGACCAAGTGGAATCAAGACCATCCTTATAACTATTGTTGTCCCGAAGACCCCGCTGGGTCGGGTGGTCATGCCATTGTGGGCTGTCTTGCCACAGCCATGTCACAATTGATGCGCTTTTGGGCTTACCCCTCCAAAGGCATAGGCAGCCATTGCTACTTCCATGAGGATTACGGCGAGATTTGTGCCGATTTCGGCAATACCAATTACGACTGGGATAACATGCCCAATACGCTGAACAACAGTTCTTCAGAGGCTGAAAAGATTGCCACGGGCACTTTGTGTTTCCATTGTGGTGTTACCATAGATATGGGCTATGGCCCTGATGGTAGTGGTGGTGCTTCAGGTCCTATTCCAGGTGTGATGAATCAGTATTTCAACTATTGCGACGCTATTGTGCAACTCAGACGCGATGACTTTGAAACAGAAACTTGGAAGACTATGGTGCGCGAACAGTTTGACATGGGATGGCCGATGTATTACGGCGGTTGTCAGGATGGAGGTTGCCACGCTTTTGTGTGCGATGGCTATGATGATTACGACATGTTCCATTTCAATTTGGGCTGGGGCGGCAGCAGCGACGGTTGGTATCTCATCGATGATGCCCCCTACACGCATCCCGCTGATGCCATGTTCAACTTTGTGCCGTCAGAGGTCTATAACGCGACTCCGTCTGCTCCGGTTGATTTCACCGTCACCCCTGTCTCCGAAACCGACCTTAAGACGCGTCTCACTTGGACCAATCCTACTACTACTTTGGATGGTACCAATCTTACTTCCATTGAGCAGATAGTCGTGTTGCGCGACAATGAGGTCATCTCGACTTTGACTGATGTTACCCCTGGTGCGGCTATGGAGATTGAGGATGCCAACGTGCCACGTTATGATGTGTACCATTATGCTGTATATGCCCTTGCCAACAATCGTGTCGGTAAACATGCCAATGAAATGAATGTCCTTGTCGGGCCTTCCTGCGAATGGCAGATTTTGTTGACCACCACCTCGTTTCAAGGCTGGCGTGGCGGCTATCTCTCCGTCTACAACGCTACGGGTCACGAGCTGGCACAGTTCACTATGACGTCTTCGACAGGTGTGATGGCCAATCCTGCTTTGCCGTTAGCGCAGTTGAGTTTCGGCTGGACAGCACCTGAAGAGACGGTCAGTCAGTTGGGCTTTGTTATCAAGGATTCGGAAGGAAACACGGTCTACTCTTACTCTGGCTCGTCTAATGACCTGCCATCAGGAATCTTTTTAACCACCAACAACAGTTGTGGCGGCAGCCTCTCATGCGGCGCGCCCGAAAACCTGGTTGCCACTACTACGGAAGAAGGTATTTTGCTTTCATGGGATGCTGTTGAGAATGAAGGCTATGGTTATAATCTCTATCGCGACGGCTTGCTCTATCGTCTCATTCCTGCTGGCACCGCCACCTCGTATTATGATGACAATTTGGGTTTGGGTGGCCATTGCTATCTCGTCGGTGTGTTGTGCGATGGTGGCGAAAGCGGCGAGTTCTCCAATGAATCATGCGCTTCCGTTGGGCCTTGCTATCCGCCCCGTAATCTAGACTTTGAATATGCCAACAACTACAAGCCCAAACTGCATTGGCAGGCCCCTGAACCTCACGATGGACTTTCGGGCTATTACCTCTTCCGCAAGACAGGTGAAGATGGAGAATATATGCGAGTCAAGTTGTTAGGTGCGAACGCCACGTCCTATACTGATAATTCTGTAAATCAGGAAGGTGACTACTATTACCGCCTCTATGCCTACTACGGCGAATGGGACTGCACTTCGTCGCCTGCCAACCGTCATTATTATCCGAATGTTTTTGACTTGCATGTCTACTATTCCCCAACTGGCGTTGCCGAAAATGAAGCTTCGTTGAAGGTGTATCCTAATCCTACCAAGGGCGTTGTTTTGATTGAGGCTGATGGCATGAAACAGGTGTCTGTCTACAATACCTTGGGCCAGTGTGCCTTGCAGAAGAATGTCGAAGAACCTCAAATAAGTCTTGACCTCCAGGGATTATCATCGGGATTGTATCTGCTTCGCGTTAGGACAACGGAAGGAGAGATGTCAAGGCGGATTACGGTTGAGCGATAACCGTCTTGTGAATTTCAGTCGATATTCTCGATGATTTTGTCCTCCTCACTCAGGTCGGGGATGAGCCTTTGTATGGGCTTGAAGCGGTAGAAGAACCGGATGGCGACGACACGTACCACCGTATAAGCAGGAATGGCCACCAGCATTCCCACAGGTCCACCGATGTGACCTGCGATGAGCAACACGATGAAGATTTCCAGCGGATGGGCCTTGATACTAGTCGAGTAAATAAGGGGTTGGTAGATGAAGTTGTCGACGAGTTGGGCCCCAAACATGAGGGCAAAGATGATGATGGCAAAAATCCAGATATTGACACCCAAACCTACGCCAAGGCTAAACTTCAATACCACACCTATGACGATGCCAATGACCTCGCCCATGAGAGGACCGACGTAGGGAATTACATTGAGCAGACCCGCAATGAAAGCGATGCCGAGGGCATAGCTCACGGGAAGCCGGGCAATAAGCCATAAGCCAATAAAGTCGATGACAGCAACGCCCAACACCTCGATGAACAGACCTATGAAATAACGCGACAGCAGATGCTTAATGTCGCTAAGGGTTTTGCTCACTTCCCGCTCGTGGCGGTCGGGGACGAGGGCGCAGACGATTTTCTCGAACAGGGTGTCGTCCTTGATGAAGTAGAACGAGATAAATACCACAGAGAACAATCCGACAAAGGCACTTGAAACCACCGAGGCTACTGAGCCTACTATATTGCTTACCTGGTTGAAACTGACCAATTCCCTCAGTTTGGTGAGCAGTAAGTTGGTTACGTCAAAGTCGCTGCTCAAGGAAGGGAATGTGGCTATAAGCCAGTCGTTTAGGGCATCAATGGGGTTGGAGTCGAAGTTGAAATAGGAAGAGCTGTTCATCGCTGAAACATCACGGATGATGTTGGAGACCAAAGGGATAATTTGGGTAACCAAAAGCACGATGAAAGCGATAACCAATAAGATGGTCAGAATGGCAAGCAGCCAGTCGGGAGCCTGATGCCCTTTGATTTTGACTTTTTTCAGTCGCGTCATCACAGGGAAGCTGATCAAGGAGACGACGAAAGCCATGATGACATAAATCAGCACGTTTTTTAGGTACCAGCACAAAGACAGTATGAGGGCAAATACTCCGATTTTGATGAGATAGCCAGCCAGTTTTTCGGTGTTCTTTTCGTTTTCCATGCGGCAAAAATAGCCATTTTTTTTCAAGTTGTGGCAATTTTTTGCCTTTTTGCTCCGTTCAAATGGTGTACATTTGTTATTTTTGCACCTTTATTCTAAACACACATATTCAAAATACACACACAACCGACCATGAAATATTTGCGTCTCATCATCATATTTATGCTGCCTATGAGCGGTCTTTTTGCCCAAGTTTATGACCCCGATTTTTCCGAACCAGATAGCTTGTATTACGAGTCGGATACATTGGAAGGCGATGATTTGGATAGTACGGTTAACGTGGACCAGTCTTCGGTGATGGAGATGCTTGACATGATCAGCAATATCAGCTATTTCCGTGATGTGTATTTGGATATTGACTCATCGCTTTGGAATCCTTATGGCTGGTCACCTTATGACGTGCCAACTTATCCCGACAGCGTATATGAGCAGCGCATCCGCGCCTTGGCTCGTGAAACCAGTATTCCTTTGACCTATAATGCCCGCGTGAAAGCCTATATCGACCTCTATGCCTGCAGAAAACGTCAACAGTGCAGCCGAATGTTGGGCTTGTCATATGTCTATTTCCCGATGTTTGAAGAATATCTCGACAAATACAACCTGCCGTTGGAGCTTAAGTATTTAGCGATGGTGGAATCCGCCTTGAATCCCGTGGCGGGCTCGCGTGCGGGTGCCAAAGGCTTGTGGCAATTCATGTATGCTACGGGCAAGGACTATGGCTTGCGTCAATCTACCCTTTACGACGACCGCTACGACCCGGTGAAAGAGACGGATGCAGCCTGCCGCTATCTGCAAAGCCTCTATGCCCGATATGGCGACTGGTTCCTGGTGCTGGCAGCCTACAACTCTGGCCCCGGTACGGTCAACAAGGCCATTATGAGATCGAGAGGTGCCAAGAACTATTGGGCTATTTCGCGTTATCTGCCGCGTGAGACCCAGGACTATGTGCCTGCTTTCATTGCTGTCACCTATGTGATGAACTTTGCCTCAGCACACAATCTTTATCCTCTCAATCCTGGCCTGCTGATGCATGGCACTGATACGGTGATGGTGCATGAATACCTCAGTTTCGACCAAGTAAGTCAGTGTGTCGGAGTGCCGATGAGTGACATCGAATTCTTTAATCCACAATACATCAAGAAAATTATCCCAGGCACGACCGAACGCCAACATTCATTGCGCCTGCCCATGAAATATGCCCTGCGTTTTGTGCAGCTTGAAGACAGCATCTACAACTATGCGCGACAGGCTGACCTGCGCCATAAAGAAGCAGAAAAGCAGGTGAAGGTGGAGGCCAGCAATCGCCTTGTCCACACAGTGAAAAAAGGGGAGAGCCTGAGCAGCATAGCGAAGAAATACAACGTCTCGGTGAGTAACATCAAGAAGTGGAACAAAATGAAGTCGAACACGATTGTCCCTGGTAAGAAGTTGGTCATTCACCGTTCGGGCGGTTCTGCCTCAACAAAAACTTCTTCCAAGAGCAGCGAAAGCACGGCCAAAAGCAATACCACAACAACGACCACAAAGACCCATACGGTAAAGAAAGGGGAATCGCTCAGCTCCATAGCAAAAAAATATGGTTGTTCCGTGGCTGATTTGAAGAAATGGAATAATCTGAAGAGTAATACGGTGGTAGTCAACCGCAAACTTAAGATAAAGATAAAAAATTAATTACTATGAAAACAAACAGAATAGCAATGGTTGCCATCATTCTTTCTGTCATGATGATGGCTTGTGAACACCCTACCGCGTCGAGGAAAGACCGCTCGACGGGCAACATCGCGGAAATCCTCGTTGTGACGCAAAACAATGAACAATGGAATGGCATTATAGGTGATTCCATCAGGCATTATTTTCTTGATTATCAATATGGCCTACCGCAACCTGAGGCGCAAAACAATTTGATTCACATCAAGACGCCCGATTTCTCCGACTTGTTCCACAAAAACAAGTGCATCCTTGAGGTTGTGATTGACCCTACGGTTGAAAAGGCTGTGGCTGAGACTGCCGTCGACCCGTGGGCTGCTCCGCAGCGTTATGTGAAGATTACGGCACCCAACTCCTATGCATGGGTGGATTTGTTTGAAAGACAAAAAGAAGTCTATCACAAATGGTTCAACCAGGTGGAACGCGACCGCATCTTGAATGTGCTTCGTCCGACCAACGACAATAAAATCAGCGAGGCCATAGCCAAGAGGTTCGGTTTCACGCTTGTTGTGCCACAGGGTTTCTACATCGCCAAAGACGAGCCGGACTTTATGTGGATCCGTAAGGAAACGGACAAAGCAAGCTCATGTTTGGTGATTTATCAAATTCCTTATCAGGACACGGCACAGTTCAATACCGAAAGTCTCATCGCCATGCGTAATATGATGGTTGGAAAGTACATTCCTGGCCCTTCGGAAGGTTCTTTTATGGCTACCGAGACCGAGTTTGTGCCGCCTATGGTGACTTATGTTGGCGACTATCCTGCGGGCTACACGATGGAGATGCGGGGCATGTGGCGCGTGGAGAACGATTTCATGGGAGGTCCTTTCGTTTCGTATACCTTCACTGACAGCCGCACGGGCAACCTCGTTACGGTGGAAGGCTACTATTACGAACCCAACCAGAAAAAGCGCAATCAGCTGCTTCAGCTTGAGGCGATTGCTTTCAGCCTGAAGTTCGTTGAAACAGAATAATGATAACAACGTATAGCGGCAGTTGGATTATTTCTTCTGATACTTAACAGTTATTTCTCCCAGAGGTGACGATACGGTGGTGACAATCATTCCCTCTTTCCATTGCCCAAACATCTTCCCGCCGCAATAAAGCGTCCCGTCTTTGGAAAGCGCGATAGGCCCTTCAAATGATTCCTCCGATCCTTTGAAATACAAAATGGAGTCTGCATTAATACTAAAAGAATTCCCCTTTTCCATCTCGCCCATCTGCCTGACCAGTTCAGGTGTTGTACGGTTCTCATCAAACTCCACGTTGACTTTGTCGGCAGTCCAGGTGCCGATGAGGGATTCGGGCTTTGGGGTGCAGGCTGCCAACAGCAACAGGCAGCAAAGAAGCGACAGAAATGACTTTTTCATCACGTTGATTTTGTGGCAAAGGTAGGATTTTTTTACTTTTGCCGGCGCAAAACGATGCTTTTTATGGTCGATACAGCTTTGCAATGGTTCAAAACGGAACAACGCGAGGGCAAGATTTATGTCTTCGACCCTTTGCGCAGGCGTTTCGTGGCTCTGACGCCTGAAGAGGAAGTCCGTCAGAAGGTGCTGTGTTTGTTGGTAGAGCGGTTGCATGTGCCAGCCGGTTTGATAGCGGTGGAGTATTCCGTCAAGGTGAACGGATTGGACAAACGTGCCGATGCGGTGGTGTTTGGCAAGGAAGGCCTGCCGCTGATGATTGTGGAATGCAAGGCAGCCGGGGTGCGGCTCACGGATAAGGTGCTTGACCAAGCCATCCGCTACCATTCTGCGTTGCATCCCCGCTATTTGATGCTCTACAATGGCGCGACCTGCTATTGCTTCAAGGTGGAGGAGGGGAGCCTGCATGCTATGGATCATTTGCCGGAGTATGGGGAAATGACCGAATAGTTTCGTAAGAAATGGGGCTGAAATAGTAAAAAAATCGGGGCAAAGGCTTGCGGTATCTGAAAATTCCCTATCTTTGAACCGTTTTTCAAAAACACCTTATTATTGATATGCATTGTATCTTTGGTAATATGGTTTACTTGAACATCAAGGAACGCGATAGGTTCTGAGCGAGGCTTAGGACGGTTGTCAGGCATTCTTACTCCTCATTGAGAGGTGCGAAGCAATCTATTCCATAAGCTACATTTCTAGTTTGCTTCGTCGTTCCTCCTCGCAATGACGCAAAGCGGCAGTCAGACTCCCCCTGACCCACTCTTAGAAGGGGAAATACAACAGATTACAACGATTCAACAATTCAACAATAATCAATTCAACAATTCAACACTATGGAATTACCATTTGCAGAAGCGTGGAAAATCAAGATGGTAGAACCCATTAAGAAATCCACCCGCGAACAACGCGAAAAGTGGCTCAACGAAGCCCATCAGAACGTCTTCATGCTGAAGAGCGACTACGTTTACATCGACTTGCTGACCGACTCGGGTACTGGCGCACAGTCAGACCGTCAGTGGGCCGCCATGATGATGGGCGACGAGAGCTACGGCGGTGCCCGCTCATTCTATCACATGAAAGACACCATCACCGAACTTACTGGTTTCGAGTATGTCATCCCCACCCACCAGGGCCGTGCAGCCGAGAACGTGCTGTTCAGCTACCTGGTGAAGCCTGGTCAGGTCATCCCGGGCAACGCCCACTTCGACACCACCAAGGGGCACATCGAGAGCCGTAAGGCCTTCGCCATCGACGTCACTGTGCCTGAGGCTTACGACACCCAACTTGAAGTGCCTTTCAAGGGCAACGTCAGCCTTGAGAAACTTGAGAAGGTACTGCAAGAGAACAAGGGCAATGTGCCTTTCATGGTCCTCACCGTTACCAACAACACCGTTGGCGGTCAGCCCGTCTCGATGCAGAACATTCGCGAGACCTGCGAACTCTGCCACAAGTACGGTGTGCCGGTCAACATCGACAGCGCCCGTTTCATCGAGAACGCCTACTTCATCAAGACCCGTGAGAAGGGCTATGAGAACAAGACCCTGAAGGAAATCGCTCTTGAGATGTTCAGCTATGCCGACTCAATGACGATGTCCGCCAAGAAAGACGGTCTGGTCAACATGGGTGGCTTTATCGCTACCAACAAGAAGGACTGGTACGAAGGTGCCAAGCTGTTCTGCATCCCCTTCGAGGGCTTCCTCACCTACGGCGGCATGAACGGTCGCGATATGGATGCTCTGGCCGTCGGCCTGAAGGAGAATATCGAGTTCGATATGGTCGAGACCCGTATCAAGCAGGTCCACTACCTCGCCGCCAAGCTCGATGAGTATGGCATTCCTTACCAGCGTCCTGCCGGTGGTCACGCCATCTTCGTCGATGCCGACAAGGTGTTGACCAACATCCCGAAGGAAGAGTTCCCGGCTCAGACGCTGACTTGCGAGCTCTATCTCGAAGCTGGTATCCGTGCCTGCGAAATCGGTTACGTGCTGGCCGACCGCGACCCGGTCACGCGTCAGAACCGCTTCGGTGGTAACGACTTCGTGCGCCTCTGCATCCCGCGCCGTGTGTACACCAACAACCACATGGACGTGATTGCAGCTGCCTTGAAGAACGTCTTCGACCGCCGCAACGAAATCAAACGCGGTTTGGAAATCACCTGGGAAGCCGAGCTGATGCGCCACTTCACTTGCCAGTTCAAGAGACTGGGTTGATTTTGTGGCGTTTGCTTCGCAAAGAAATCTTTCAAGAAAGGGAAGTTTACTTTTGTGGACTTCCCTTTTTTGTAGAAAAGTATACTAAATAACGAAGAGATTATGTATCTTTGCAGGTGATAAGAGTGTCATAATGGGTAAATTGGCCTTTATATTGAACTTCATCCTTTCTGTGTTTCCTGCAGATGCTACTGAAAACCGCAGGCATATTCATGTGGTACGTCGAGGTGACAAGAAAGCACATAAAGGCTATACGGTAGCAAAGATTTGGATAGAAGAAAATGGGATTAAGAAGATAGAAGTGGCTTGGTCAGAGTTATCTGCAACGGATGAAGAATTGATAGTAAAAGTCATAGATGATCATTGGGATGAACTCAACAAACGTATTGACGAAGTGTTTGCTGGAAAGAAGATACAAATCAAAAACTATAAAGGGTAATAATATGTGTAAATACAAAGACACTGATTTGGGCATAAAGAAACTGGATTTTGAGAAACGTGGTTTTATGGCCGTGTATCTCACAGACGGTCGTGTGGTACTTGTTCCTGTTTCCATGTTTCCAGATATTAAAAGACTCACTCGGGCGCAACGTGAAGATTATATGATTATGGATGATCAGTATTTCTCGTTTGAGGCAATGAGTAAGATTTATTCTGTGAAGGATGTTTTGAAGTGTTGAGAATTTTTGAGTATATGAGTTTATGACAACAACCGCAATCATCATCAACATATTGTTCATTATTTGTCTGACTTCAAGCGTTGCTCCGCGCTCGATGGGGCTGGTTAAGTCTGACGACAAGAAGGCACAGCGGATCTGGATACCCGTCACCTTTGGCCTCAGCCAGGGGATTATGGCTGTGTTGGGTTATTACGTGGGACGACTCATCAGCCATCTCTTTACCTATATTGCCGAATACATGGTCTTTGCGATGATGGTAGTGGTAGCCGTCAAGATGTTTGTCGACTCGATGCGTGTCCTTAAGGGCAAGATGATGTACACTGTCGTCAAGGAAAGCGATATCATCCTGCTCTCTATCCTTTCCGCCTTCAACACCCTGCTGATATCGCTGATGGGGACCACCTTCATGCCCTTTGGAGGATGGTTTGCTTTGGCGGTGGCCTGTGCTGGATTCCTATGGTCGTTTTTCGTCGTGCGGCATGACTTTGAGCCCAAGATGCTCAAAAGGGTGAGCTTTCTTGAGTTCTCAGCCTCTGTTTTTATGGTGGTTATCGCTTGTTTGTATTTGTTTACCGATTTGATATAAGAGAAGGCCCCTGAGTCTGTCGAAGGGCCGAATAATACTAGAAAAAACATGAAAAGGACGTTTTCCCTTATTATTAGTCTGGCTTTCGCACTGGTACTCTCAGCCCAGCCTGCCAATTACTACAACTCCGCCAATGGCTTGACAGGCACCCCGCTGAAAGTGGCTTTGCATAATATCATCAAAAACCACACTTCCATTTCTTACGGCAATTTGTGGGATGCTTTCTGGAGCACCGACAACAAAGGCAATGGAGTGGTGTGGGATATGTATTCCGACCGTCCGAACGGCAATCCGCCCTACATGTATTATCTTGGACAGGACCAATGTGGCAATTACAACAGCGAGGGCGACTGCTACAACCGCGAGCACTCATGGCCGCAGAGTTGGTTCAACGAGCAGACGACGCCCCGTACTGACCTGCATCATATCTTTCCCGTCGACGGATTTGTCAACAACAAACGAGGCAACTTCGCCTATGGCGAAGTGCGCTCCGCCTCGTGGACCTCACAAAATGGTTCGAAACTAGGAAACTGTAAGACGGCGGGATTTAGCGGCGTCGTATTCGAGCCCATCGATGAATACAAAGGCGACTTTGCCCGGGCCATCATGTATATGAGTGTGCGCTACTACGGCGAGGATGGCAGCTGGGGCAGCAGCGATATGACGACCAAGAGCGAAATCAAGCCCTGGGCTATCGACCTTCTGCTGCGATGGAATGAGCTGGACCCCGTGAGCAACAAGGAAAAGGAACGCAACGAGGCCATATACAACGATTATCAACACAACCGCAATCCCTTTGTCGACCATCCGGAATACGCCCGCATGATATGGGACCCGACTTGGAATGTCGTCGCTGAAGAAGCCGAAGCCGTCTATCTTTTCCCCAACCCGATTGAGCCGGGACAAACCCTGCGCTTGAGCGGCTACAGCAGCGACTTTGATGCCATTGTGGTGTGCGACCTCAGCGGACGCACTCTGCTGAAGGCTACAGGCGATGCCGTTGGTGAGTTATCCGTAGTCTTGCCTGCCAGCTTTGCCAAAGGATGCTACATCGTCAAGTTGATGTATAGGAACGATGTGGTAAAATATGGGAAGCTGATGGTGAGATAACAATCGTTTTTGTTAAACCCCCGCCCGTTTTTTGCCTTATGGCCAAGTCGTTGTTATATCGAGGGTGAGTCGAGGGTGAGTCGAGGGTGTATCGAAGTTAGAAACAATACACCTCGAAGCAGCATTGCAGTAGAACAGTCAACCTAAAGAGGGAATTACAGCGTTGAGTTGACATTGAGTTGGCGTTGAGTTGACGTTGAGTTGAAGTTGAGTTGGCGTTACCCAAAACGGGAGCAATAGAGGAGCAAAAGGGGAGTAAAACCAATAGAATACAACAGGCTTGTTATCAAGGCTTTATTACATGCGTTTTTTGACGTTCAAGTGTCCCACTGTCCCACGTGTCCCACCCCTTGGGACAGTGGGACAGTGTGGGACACTCGTCCCAGTGGGACAGCCTCCGCCTGTGGGACAGGGACAGCTTTTCTCACTTTTCTCACCGTGAGAAAATGAGAAAAATGAGAATTTTGCTATCTTTGCGGCATGAGAATGAGAATTCCGGGACATAGAATCGTGGTATTGCTCGGCATAACGTTGCTGATGGTGTTGGGATGCCAAACTCCCCCTGGCCCCCTCTTAGAGGGGGAAGGGACTTCGCTGGACTCCCCCGCCGCTGAGCGGCACCCCCTCTTAGAGGGGGAAGCCTGCCGGACGCTGGAAAACATCGACAGCCTGATGTGGCAGCAGCCCGACAGTGCCTTTGCCCTGCTGCAGGCCTTTGCCGCAAGCCCCACGGCTGACAGCCTCGGTGAATTCGACATCCATTATTTCCAACTGTTGGTTTCCGAGCTGCTCTATAAGAACGACTGCCAGCAGACCAACCGCAAGGACCTGCTGCGGGCGGTGGCGTATTATGATTCTATTGCGGGTTCGCCTGGAGCTGAAGCACGCGGTATGTCGGTAGGGCCATTCTGCCGTAGGGACGCATCGCATGCGTCCGCCCAAACGACGGCGTTCCTCGCCGCCCGTGCCCATTATATTAATGGTGTGGGCTATTACGAGCGGGACAGCGTCGTGGAGGCATGCACAGAATACCTCAAGGCATTGGAAACGATGGAAGGGCATTTTGAGGAGAAGGAACTGGTGGGGAACAAGACAAAGTTTATGGCGTTAGCGTATACCAGATTGGCGAATTTGTTCTCCGATCACTATTTGCATGAACAAGCCATTTATTTTGCGCAAAACTCTTTACTGTATTACAAAAAAACAGATTATCCTTCTTGGCATCTTTCGTGGATTTTGAATGACATAGGAGCTAATTATGATATGATGGAAGAATTGGACAGCGCGGATTACTATTACAGGAAAGCGTCTTTTGTCTTGGGAGACAGCAACACTATAATGTCAAGGGATATTGCCGCACATCAAGCCTATCTGGACTACAAGAAGGATTGTCGTAATACTACAGCTGTCATCTCTAACCTATTACAACTGTCGTCTGAAAGTGAAAGCGAAAGAGAAACGATAACCCGCTATTCTTACATTGGTGAAATACTGTTTCATGAAAAGCAATTCGATTCTGCATGGATGTATCTAAGCGAGGTGTTTCATGGTACACCAGATGTCGGTTTAAAAAAACAGGCCGCTGAAAGACTCGTTGAGATTTGCAAGGCTCAGCAAAGAAATACGAATATTCTTGAATATGCCGGCTTTTTGGTGCCATTTGCCAACCAGGAAGAAAACAAGAGCGAGATTAAGTCACAAATGATTGAGACATATAAAATATTCGTTCAAGAAAGACTGGAACTTCAGCACCGTAAAGAAACAATGAGACAGGTCAAAATAGCAATGATAGTAGTTGCAGTTTTGCTCGTCGTGATATTGACAACAATCCTGTTGTACCATAAAAACAAAAGGCACCAGCGCCATCTTGAAACCATGATGGAATCCGAACGAAGAGCCCATAAAATGCAGCAGGCAGCTCTTGCTGGGCGACTAAAACAAAGTAATGCCGCATTAAAAGAACGCAATGATAGGGTAAACGCCATAGAAGTTTCTACAGTTTCACATAGACAAACTTGTTTTGTTGAGAATTATAAAGACGAACCGGTTTGTCAGCAAATCCTTGCCTTGTGCAACGACAAGAGAAACCCCATTAAATCAACCGTTCCCGTTACCGCATATGCCAATATCGCACTTGATGACACCCAAAAGGCACAACTTAAGGATGCCGCCTTGTATCACTATGACACATTGTTTGAAAAACTAAAGCGGGAACACCCTGAATTGAAAGAAAAAGATTTCCAATTCTGTTATTTGTGTCTCCTTGGATTAGATAATGTTCAAATTGCCGTTTTACTGCAAAAATCCATCAGTGCAATATGGGATAGGGAAAGGCGGTTGAAAAAGATTTTGGGCTCTGACGATCGAATTGTTGTCACTCTTTTCGGAATGATGATAAATTGAAAATCAAGTTGTTAGCATAAAATCCGAAAAAAACCGAATTGGATTTTTCTTGACAGAAAGTCTTTTGTTGTATTAGGTTTGCACCCAATTTCAAACCTAATTCAATTCATTATGCAAAAAGTCAACTTCAAACAATTAGTTTTACTGCTCGCCCTATTGCTAGTAGCAGTATGGTGCGGTGCCAACTCCACCAATTTAATGGATGGTCTCAGCCACATAGTGATTAAAGAAGGTACGGTTCAGGGCCCCCCAAAGAATTTCTCAATCCAAGCCTCCGTCAACGGCCACTGCCTCACCGTGTCCTTCACCGAGAACCTCGGCCAGGTAGCGATTGAGGTCTCCACCGTTTCAGGAAACTCGGTGCATTTCACTTCCACGCCCACGCCCAACGGCGTGCAATGCTACATCCCCAACACAGGTGATTACATTGTCACCTTCACCTTGCCCAACGGGGACGAGTACTACGGGGAGTTTACCGTTACAGATTAAGCAACAGCAAAAACACTCACATTAAAAACTAAAGCACAATGAAAAAGACCCATCAACTCATCATCACATTGTTGGTCTGTGCGGCCGTCATGACCGCCTGCACCAAGACCGAGGACACCGCCAACGAGGCGGTGCGGCAAGGCGAGGCCACCATAGGGCGCATCATGG
>JAILDR010000133.1 GCA_024689285.1 Bacteroidales bacterium
CCTCCCCAAAATGATGCTCTGCAAGGTGTGCGACGGATTAATCCAAACGTATGGGTTGGATGGATCCGAGGCTCAGCTAAAGCAGTAACCCGACCTTTGGCAGTCATTAGTCATTAGTCATTTACTACATGCGTATCAAAAAAGGTACAACAATAACAACAGCGGCTATAACTTCAGTTCAGGTTGTAGCCGCTGTTGGCGCTCACAAACAGGGTCTTCCCTTAAAATCTTCGGTGCGGACTTCCCTGCCAGCACCAACACTTTTGAATCCGAAGAACCATCCTAAGGAACACTTGCCCCTCATGGCGATGCCCTTGAACACCTTGTGGCAGAGGATGTGCTGGTTGCGGCACACGCGCATGGGCGTGGAGTCGACGAAGTTGACACCCGTGCACTTGCCAAGCAGCACTTGCTTGACAAAAATCTCGCTATGTTATTCTTTTTCAGTAAATTATTTTATTTCGAACTCGCGTTGTTTTAGGGCTTGAAAAACGAGTTTGACTACTTTGACCTTGACCACTTTGACAACGTGCTATAGACAATAACAATCAAAACCGTCAACCAAAATCAATACATTGCACTCGACCAGACGCACTGGATGGGCAGCGAGATGAAGTGCCAAGGCACTTATGGCGATAGGAAGTCATCAGGCAAGAGCAAAATGTCGCGTCATGAAAGGAATTGTGTATCTTTGCAGCGGCAAATCACAGTTTAAAGAATCCGCAATCGTCTTGTCGCACGGGATAAAATCAAATAGTAAAACATAATAATATGGAATCCCAAACAACAGAATATAAGCAGCAGTTTGAAGAAATACGCAACATTATCTTGTTGCATAGGTCAAGGGCTCTGCAAAATGTCAATGAAGAGTCTTTGGCGATGAGTTGGCAGGTCGGTCAAATCGTGTCCTTTCGGTTGAAAAACAACGAATGGGGCAGCAAGGTGGTCACGCAACTTTCTGAATACCTGCGCACTAAAGATCCTTCGCTGAAAGGCTATAGCCGTAGAAACATCTATAATATGGTGAATTTCTACGATACTTATTCTTCAACTGAATTTGCCGAGTTGGTTCAAGGCTTAAGCCTGCCTCAAATTGTGCAGACGGCATCTGCACAAATCAGTGCGGAAACAATTGTGCAGCCTGAAACTGCACAAATTGGCGAGACTTCAATTGTGCAGACAACGTCTGCACAATTACCTAAAATATTGTTGCTCACCACTTTCTCCAATCATATTGAAATATTAAGCCGTTGCAAAACCAATGAACAAAGGCTTTTCTATATCCTCTATTCTTACCGTGAGCATCTTAACTACAAAGAACTACAACGCTGTATCGCAAACGACACCTTCGGTTCGATGATAAGTGAAAAGACTAATTTTTCTTCTGGTTTGAAGGCTACTTATCCTCAGTCCGTTGCTTTATTCAAGGACAGGGCTTTTGTCGATTTCCTGAATTTGCCCCAAAAGCACAGTGAGAAGCAATTGCACAATGGGATTTTGAACCATATCAAGCAGTTTGTGTTGGAGTTGGGAAAAGATTTCCTGTTTGTCGATAGCGAATATCCTTTGCAAGTGGGTGGCTCTACCTTTAAGGTCGATTTGCTGTTCTATCACAGAGGTTTGCAATGTTTGGTAGCTATCGAATTGAAGGCTTGCAACTTCAAGCCTGAGTACATCGGTCAGTTGGAATTCTATTTGGAAGCCTTGGATAGGGATGTGAAACGCAGCAATGAAAACCCGAGTATCGGCATTCTTCTATGCCAATCCGCTGACCACAGCGTTGTCGAATATGCCATGAGCAGAAGCATGAGTCCCACCATGGTGGCCGAATATCATCGCCAGTTGATTCCCAAGGAAGTCATCCAAAAGTCATTGGACGAGTTTTGTTCGTTTTTGATTAGGAAAAAGAAATAGATTTAGAATTCCAAACAACAGAATTCCAATTACTAGATTTACAAAAAAATATAATTCGTCAGCCAATGGCTGGCGAAATGTAATTGGCAGTCACTCACTTGAATTTTCAACCATCTGCAATTGTGGATCTATTGGGGTTTCGAAGAGATTTTTCAATTGCTACTTAACTCCGATGCAAGGATAAGGCTGGATTTTAACAAAACTGAAAAAATCCAAAATTTCCAACTCTAGCTCAACTTTAATTTACGCTAACCCAAAACCGAAACTAAGGATGATCCATATAGAAGGCACGAAAAGCGTAAGCATCCGGTGAATTGCAGCCCACATCTATCTCCACAAATTGTGAAATAAATCACATTTTTCTTCGATAAAACGTGATTTGTTGACAAAATCTGTTTATCTTTGCGGTGGTTTAAGCTAAGAAGCCATGGAAATAATCGAGAGAGATGTCACACAAAGACTATTGAAATGGAAAAACAATCCCGACAGAAAGCCGCTTATTATCAGAGGTGCCCGGCAGATTGGGAAGTCGTGGGCAGTGGAGGATTTCGGGAACAGGTATTATGAGCATCTGGCCGTCTTCAATTTCGATCGGAAGCGCGAGTTGGCCGAGGTCTTCGCCAAAACCAAAGACCCGGAACGCATCATCCGCGAGCTGAGTCTCTTCACCGAAGTGCCATTGCTGCCCGAAAAGACATTGCTCTTTTTCGACGAGATTCAGGAATGCAAGGAAGCTCTCAATGCTTTGAAGTATTTCTGCGAAGAGGCACCGGCATATCACATCATCGCTGCCGGTTCCTTATTGGGCGTGGCTATCAACGAGGGCAACTATTCTTTCCCCGTTGGCAAGGTGAACTTCTTGCAGATGCACCCTGTCAACTTCAAGGAATATCTGAGAGCAGTCGACAAGCGGTTGTTTGGGCAACTGAATGATTATGCTGGCGGATTGGAACCGCTGCCATCGATTGTGTTCAACCAAGTCGAAGAACACTATCATGCCTACCAAGTATGTGGAGGTTTGCCGTTGTCGGCTCGTTCCATGATATGGGGCAAGGGCATCGAGACAGTTGAGGAAGTGCTTAAGGAAAACCTTATGGCTTACGAAATCGATTTCAGCAAACATGCTCTCAAGACGGATATACCCAAGATACACGCCATCTGGAACTCGACCCCCGAACAGCTTTCGCGCGAGAACAACAAATTTGTCTATCGCGTAGTGCGCGAGGGGGCGAGGGCTCGCGAATATGAAAACGCTTTGCAGTGGCTGGCCGATGCAGGAATGGTTTACCAAGTGAAACTATGCGAAAAGCCTGAACTACCGTTGAGCTTCTACGAAAATGCATCGGCTTTCAAGGTATATCTGCTTGACATTGGGTTGCTTCGCAAATTGGCAAAACTCCCTGCCGAGATTTTTGTGAGCGCTTCGAACCTGTTCACCGAGTTCAAGGGAGCCCTTGCCGAGAATTTCGTGCTGACCTCATTGCTGGCACAAGGCTTTGATATGCCCAACTATTGGACGTTGCAGGGAAACAAAGCGGAGGTGGACTTCTTGGTCGCCAACAGGTTGTCTGTTGTCCCTGTAGAGGTGAAGTCTGACAGGCGCATCAGCGGCAAGAGTTTCGCTGAATACGATAAAAAATATCACCCTGAGTTGCGTATCCGCTTCTCGATGAATAACATCAAGAAGGATGGGAACCTATTGAACTTACCCATCTTCATGGCCGACTGGCTTGGGGACTACCTTCTTGATACAAACTGACGAGATTGTGTCGACCAATAATAAGCAAAGGTATGATGGGAAAAGGCAACGCTTACACGGCTAACAACACCAGCAGTTGGGCCGTAAAAATGCGCAGAAACATGGTCAGGGGATAGACGGTTGCATAGCCCATGTTGGGCAGCTTGCAGCCTTCGGGAGCCACCGTGTTGGCAAAGGCCAAAGTGGGCGGGTCGGTATGCGAGCCTCCGATGAAACCCATCAAGGTGTAATAGTTCATCTTCAGCACCAAACGCCCGAAAGTCGCTACGATAATCGGTGGTACAATGGTGATGATGACACCATAGATAACCCACATATAGTGCACTTGGACAGTCTCCACAAATTTGCCCCCGGCACCAAGACCCACGCCTGCTAAAAAGAGTGCAATACCTACTTCGCGCAGCATCCATACACCGTGGCTGTCGGTGAATTCTGTTGTAAACCATCCCTTTTTGATGCCCAGCCAACTGCCTATGATGGCTACGACCAAAGGGCCGCCAGCCAAACCGAGTTTTATGGGTGCTTTCATACCTACCGGAATCGGTATAGATCCTACGATGATGCCAAGGGCAATGATGACAAAAATAGGTATGAGGTTCACCTTGTGGCGTTGCGATGTGGGTGTAGCTTGCTTTTCGGAGCTGGATTCAAGGGTGGTTTCTGTTGCCGGTTCGTTTTTCAGGTCGATGCGACAGAGCGGACGGAGCAGGATGCAGGTCATGATCATGCCGACTACGGCCAAAGGATAGGTCACGGCATATCCTGCCGCCAACCGGTCGGCAGCACCTTCTATGTCCATGTCGTTGACAGCTTGTTGTGCTGCCGAAAGACCAGGTGTGTTGGTGATGGCACCGGTGTAGACACCGGCCATGTCGGCCAAGTCCTGATGGGCGACCTTAGCGATGATGACTGTAATCAAAACGCCAAGAGCGACATTGACCAAGGCCATGATATTCATAGCCAGACCGCCTTTCTTGAACGAACGGAAAAAGCCGGGCCCGACTTGCAAGCCTACTGCCACCACAAAGAGAATCAGCCCGAACTCTTTGATGATGTGCAACATTTCGCCATTGAGCGTGATGCCGCATGCACTTAATGCGATGCCAACGAAAAGCACCCACGTAATGCCTAAAGACACTTTCGCGATTTTGATTCTGCCCAAAAGCAAACCGACAAAAACAGAGACGGCCAGGTAGAATATTGTAGGACCCACGCCAGAACCTGTGAAAAGACTAAGCATAATGAAATGGTTTTAAGAAAATTGCCCCACCGAAGCAGGGCAATTTACAGATAGCTAAAAGTGAATTGATTAGTCGCCCAACGTGGCTACCATAACAGCCTTGATGGTGTGCATACGGTTTTCGGCTTCGTCGAAGACGATGCTGTTCTTGCCTTCAAAGACCTCTTCGGTGACTTCAACGCCATCCAAGCCAAACTTCTGGTGGACGTCGCGACCGACTTTGGTCTCGAGGTTGTGGTAAGCCGGCAGGCAGTGCATGAACTTGCAGTTCGGGTTGCCCGTCATTTCCATCATTTCCTTATTGACTTGATAAGGCATGAGGAGGTCGATACGCTGCTTCCAAACTTCGTCGGGTTCGCCCATAGATACCCAAACGTCGGTGTAGAGGAAGTCGCAGCCCTTGACGCCCTTCTTCACATCGTCAGTCACGGTGACCTTAGCACCGGTTTCCTTGGCAATCTCCTTGCAGGTGTCGATGAGTTCCTTGTTGGGTTGCAGTTGCTTGGGAGCCACGATGCGGACATCCATACCCATCTTGGCACCACCCACCATCAGCGAGTTACCCATATTGAAACGGGCATCACCGCAGTAGGCAAAGGTCACCTGGTTGAGGGGTTTGTCGCTGTGTTCCATCATGGTGAGGAAGTCAGCAAGGATTTGGGTGGGGTGGAATTCGTTGGTCAAGCCGTTCCAGACGGGAACACCGGCATACTTGGCGAGCTCTTCAACGATGTCCTGACCGAAGCCACGATACTCGATACCATCGAACATACGGCCCAGCACGCGGGCGGTGTCCTTCATGGATTCCTTAACGCCAATCTGCGAGCCAGTGGGGCCGAGATAGGTGACGTGAGCACCCTGGTCCTTGGCGGCGACTTCGAAAGCGCAACGGGTGCGGGTCGAGGTCTTTTCGAAAATCAGGGCGATGTTCTTGCCCGTGAGGTGAGGTTGTTCGGTACCTGCATACTTGGCGGCCTTGAGGTCGGCAGCGAGTTTCAGGAAAAAGCGGATTTCTTCCGGTGTGAAGTCCAAAAGCTTCAGGAAGTTTCTGTTTCTGAGGTTAAAAGCCATTACTATTTGATTTAATGATTAAAGATTTATAATTTCAAGATTCTTTTGTCGCTTCGCGTCATTGCGAGGCACGAAGCAATCCAGATTCAAATTTCGCTGCAAAATTAGTCTTTTTTCTTGTATCTTTTTACAAATAAATCAGATTCCGTATTTTTGCAGCCTAAAAATGAAAAATCAACGCATATAAAACTACGAAAATGAAAGAAGTAAGAGTAAGATTTGCCCCGAGCCCTACTGGCCCTTTGCACATCGGTGGCGTGCGTACAGCATTATATAACTATCTGTTTGCCAAGAAGAACGGTGGTAAAATGATTCTCCGCATCGAGGATACCGACCAAACTCGTTTCGTGCCAGGTGCCGAACAATATATTGTTGAATCACTCGATTGGTGCGGCATTAAGTTCGATGAGAGCGACTATGTGGGCGGCGATTTCGGTCCTTACAAGCAGAGCAACCGAAAACACCTTTATAAACAATATAGCGACGAGTTGCTGGCTAAAGGCTGCGCTTATATCGCTTTCGACACCGCTGAAGAACTCGACAAGTACCGCAAGGAGGCCGAAGCCAACAAGCAGACTTTCATCTACAACTGCCAGAGCCGCAAGCACCTGCGCAACAGTTTGACGATGAGCAAGGAAGAGGTTGACAGGCTGATTGCCGAGGGTGTGCCCTACACGGTGCGTTTCATGATTCCCGAAGATAGGGAGATTGTGATGCACGACTTGATTCGCGGCGAGGTGAAGGTACAGACCAACACCTTGGACGACAAGGTCTTGTTCAAATCGGATGGAATGCCGACCTACCACTTGGCCAACATCGTTGACGACCACCTGATGCAAATCAGTCACGTTATCCGTGGTGAGGAATGGTTGCCTTCGATGCCGCTTCATGTGATGCTATACGAGGCTTTTGGCTGGGAGGCGCCGCAATTTGCCCATCTGCCTTTGCTGCTGAAGCCCGACGGCAATGGAAAACTGAGCAAGCGTGATGGCGACCGCCTTGGTTTCCCCGTCTTCCCGATGTATTGGGTCGACCCCAAGACTGGCGATACGGCTATGGGCTACAAACAGTCGGGCTATTATCCGGAAGCTTTCATCAATATGCTGGCCCTGCTGGGCTGGAACCCTGGTACCGAACAGGAAATCTTTACGATGGATGAGCTGATTCAGGCCTTCTCGCTGGAGCGTTGCAGCAAGAGCGGTGCCAAGTTCAATGTGGAGAAAACCAAGTGGTTCAACCATGAATGGCTTATGCGCAAGTCAAATGAGGAAGTCGGTAAGGACTATCAGGCTTGGTTGAAAGCCGAAAAGAACATAGATGCCCCGCTTGACTTTGCTGTAAAAGTCGCTGGCTTGGTGAAAGATAGAGTCAACTTCGTGAAGGAGATTTGGGAACAGAGCTTCTTCTTCTTTGAGGCACCCACCGAATACGACCCCGTAACCGTTAAGAAACGCTGGAAAGAAAACAGTGCAGATACGATGCTGAAGGCGAAGGAAGTCATCAAAAACATTGAGCCATTTACCTTGGCCAATATCGATGAGACATTGAACAACTGGATTACCTCCAACGAGCTCAATACGGGCCTCGTGATGAACGGCTTACGCCTCATGGTGGTGGGAGCCGGCAAGGGACCTCACATGGGTGAAATCTTGGAGCTTTTAGGCAAAGAGGAGACCCTCAAGCGTATCGACGCTGGTGTGAAAGTGCTTGGCTGATGGATGGAATAGCCTCAGCGTTTGTTCTTGAAGAAATCCGTTAGGAGTTGCAGACAAGCGTCGTGCATGACTCCTGTTTCGATCTTGGTCTTGGGATGCAGCATCTTGCCGAAACGCACGAAACCGTTTTTGGGGTCATCGGCAGCCCAGACTATCTTTCCGATATGGGAATGACATAAGGCTCCGGCACACATGGGGCAAGGCTCCAAAGTGACGTAGAGCGTGCATTCATCCAAATACTTTGCCCCCAAGGCGTTGGCGGCTGCGGTGATGGCCAACATCTCGGCATGAGCCGTTACGTCGTTGAGGGTTTCGGTCTGATTATGTGCACGGGCGATAACCTTGTTGTTGCACACCACTACGGCACCAATGGGGATTTCGTCCTCATCAAGAGCCAGCTGGGCTTCTTGATAGGCTTGCTTCATATAATATTCGTCGGAGAAAACGGAAAGCATGATATTAGAGATTTATTTCAAATTTCTCCCAATCCGGTCCCAATGGGAATTTCTCCCTGAATCGTTGCAGTTTCTCATAATCTAAGGTGCAATGCAGCACGGCCTCTTGGTAAGGCTCTGCCTTCGAGATGACTTCGCCTCGGGAATTAATGACTTGCGACTCGCCGCTGTAGTGTAGTCCGTTGGCATCCTCCCCGATGCGGTTCACCCCAATCCAGTAGGCTTGGTTCTCGATGGCGCGGGCTTGCAGCAGCGTGTGCCAAACGTTCATCCGCGAGTCAGGGAAATTGGCGAGGTAAAAGCCCAAATCGTATTCGTATCGTCCGTTCTGATAGCGGTTGCGGGCCCAGATGGGGAAACGGATGTCGTAGCACACCATCGGCCTGATGCGCCAGCCCTTCAGTTCCACAATCAGTTGTTGGTTGCCGCGTTCCACGAACTTATCCTCGCCACCCATGGTGAAAGTGTGCCGCTTGTAATAGCGTTCGTAGGTGCCATCGGGACGCATCCAGACGAGGCTGTTGAAGTAATGCCCTTCAACATTCATCGCGAAGGTGGCACAAATGACGGCGTTCTTCGCTTGGGCTTGGCGTTTTAGCCATTGCATTGTGGGGCCGTCTTCCGTTTCGGCAAAACGAGCGGTGTCGACGGGGAAGGCCGTCGTAAAGGTTTCGGGCAGCAGAATCAGGTCGGTGCCGGCTTGCACCTGCTCCAGCAGGTCGCTGAAGTGTTGCAGGTTGGCTTTTTTGTCTTCCCACTTGAGGTCGGCTTGAATGTAAGCGATGTTCAGGTTGTTCATAGTGTCGAGTTTAGATGATAATGTCCACTACCGTAGGTCTTCACTTCATAGCCGTTTTCGGTGGGCAGACAGACTTCAGCGGTAGTATTGGCGGGGATGGTGAAATCCCATTCAAATTGGTTTCCTTTGCGTTTCCAATTGCTTTCGATGCAGCCTGATACAGAGTTGTAGGCGCAGTTCACAAAGTCCAGTCCGTCAATAGGGTAGGGCTTGAGTTGGATTTTGCTGTATCCGGGTTCCAAAGCACGGATGCCTCCGAGGTATTCGTAATCCCAAAGGATGAGGTCGCCTAACAGCATCACGTGGTTGCCAGAGTTCATTGAGGGGTCGGCTGTATTGCCGTTCCATAGCTCCCAGATGGTGGTGGCTCCGTTGCGTACCATATAGCCCCAGCTGGGATAGGTGTCGCTGGAGGCAATCTTCAGGGCCAAGTCGCCTCGTCCATATTCCGTCAGGGTGCGCATCAGTTGCTGTATGCCTACCACACCTGTGGAGACGTGGCCTCCGCATTCGTTCTCCGTTTTGTCGACGATGCTTGCGAAAACGCTGTTCTCAACCTCCTTGGGCACCATGCCGAACCAAAGGGGAAGGATATTGGCAGTCACCGTGTTGTTGGCATAACGGCCCGTTACGCGATTCAGGTATTTGTCGTTGAAGGCGATGGTGGAGGTGAGGATTTCCTGCTTGAAGTAGGCAACATCTTTTTCAAATCCCAAGACTTCAGCGAATTTGGCCATCTTGCCGCAGAGGTAGCAATAGAAGGGGGTGGAAATCACCGATGACTCGGTAATACGGTTGCGGTCGTTGGAATGAATCATCTCTAACGACTCGGGGGGCATACACCAGTCGCCGTAGGTGTCGCGAGGCATGATTCCACCTCTCATATACTCGCTTTTCATGTGAAGCATCCAGCGTTTTAAGGCATCATAGTGCTGAGCCACGGTTGTTAAGTCACCGAATCGGGTGTAGAGCATATCGGCAACGGTGACGACGGCACCCGGCCAGGTCATATTGTCGGTATAGCCTCTCCAGTAGGGTGGAATCACGTTGGGCAGCGAGCCGTTTTCCCATTGGCTGTCCTCGGCATCGGCGAGCCATTTGGCGTAGAGCTGGTGGTTGTTGAAGATATATGACTCACCATAGTTGCCTGTGGTGCGGTCTCCTGTCCAGCCCATGCGTTCATCACGCTGCGGACAGTCGGTGGGCATCGAGCGGTAGTTGCCTCGGATGCCCCAATAGGCGTTGTGGTATACGGCATTCATGATTTCGTTGGAGGTCACAAACGACCCTGTGACGGGCATCTCGTCGTAGATGATCCAGCCCTCAAAGTCGTCTAAAGCGGGCTGTTCGCGCAAACCGGAGATTTCCACGTAACGGAAGCCGTGATAGACGAACATGGGGTGCCATTTCAGTTGAGAGTTGAGAGTTGAGAGTTGAGAGTCAGTTGAGGGTGTAGAGTTGTTAGTTACGATGTAGCGGTCGGTGTTTTCTGAGGTGCGGAGGTTGGCGGTGTAGAGGGTGCTGTCGGGGGTGAGAAGTTCGGCAAAACGCAACGTAATTTCATCGCCAGGCTGTTGCCCCCTCGCTTTCATGTCGATGAAGCCGACCATATTCTGGCCCATGTCGAGGTACCATTTGTCGCCCTTTTGGAAGATGCTGACGGGTTTCAGTTTTTCCATCACGGTGATGTTGGGGTTGGGTTGGGGGCTGAGTTGGCCTTCGGGGGCTTCCACGAGTTCGGCTTGAAGCCAGTCGGAGGCATCATATCCTGCTTCTGTCCAAGGACCAAGCTCATAGTGTTCGTCGTAGGTCTCTCCGTCCCATTCGTTGGCGGTGCGAATGGGCCCTTGGTTGGTGATGCTCCAAGTCTCGTCGCTGACGATGGTCTCCTTTTGTCCGTCTTTATACGTCACTTCCAGTTGCAGGATTAGTCGGGGCGTGCCGAATCCAAACACGTGTTCTGAGCCGTCCCAGTTGGGGTTGGCTGCGTTGTAGCGGAGGGAGGTATAGCGGCCTCCTTCGAGGATGATGCCTATGGCATTGTCGCCGCTGTTGAGCATATCCGTGACATCGTAGGTGTTGAAATACACACGTTTCGAATACCACGAAAGGGTGGGCTTCAGCAGTTCCTCAGGCGCGACTTCCTTTCCGTTGAGATAAGCGCTGTAAACGCCCATCCCGCTGACATAGAGCCTCGCCTTGCTGACTTCCGGGCCAAGGTTGAACTCCTTGCGGAGATAACGTGCGGCAAGGCGTGTGCGTCCCACCAGTATGTCGTCTTCAAACTCATGCCCAATCCATTTTGCCTGCCAGTCGTTTTGTTCCAGCAGACTGATTTCAAAAGATTGGACTTCGCTTTCCACTTTGTTTTTTTTGCCTCCGTTGGCTGTCACCGTTGTGATGACTTTCCAGTAGGCTTGGTCGCGGCTTTGTAGCGGCTCGAAGGTGTAAGGAAAGCGCATGGGGATGTTGAGCATCTGGCTTGATGCCACCGTCTTGGAGTCCCAAAGGTCACCGATGCCCTTTTGGGCGTTCTCGGCAGTGGAGGACACGATGATGCGATAGTCTTGTTGCACCACATTGCTTTCTGTCGTCTCATACTGCCAGCTGAAATGGGGCTGTGCCGTTGCCAAGGCCTGCTGACGGGTTTGTTGCTCCACGTTGGGGTTGACAATACGAATCTCAAGCGGGTTGTTACAGGAAGCAAAGACTAAGGCTGCAAAAGCAAATAAGGATAACAGATGGTTTTTCATACTCGGGTGATTAACGTTGGCAAAAATAGTGAATTTTAGTATAAGTGCATAATTGAATAAATGAATAATTTGACCGCGTAACTTCTTGATCAGGGAAGACGTTCCCTGATTTTTCCAACGCCTATTGAACTCCTATCTAAGGATAAGGGGCGGTTTTTAATAAAACTTGCTCAATGATTCAAAATTAGTTTTTATCTTTGCAGGTTATTTCAAAAATCTAAAACAGACATACTATGTACAGAACGCATACTTGTGGCGAACTTCGTCTTGCCGATGCCGGCAAGGAAGTGACATTGGCCGGCTGGGTGCAACGCACCCGCGACAAAGGCTCTCTCGTTTGGATTGACCTCCGCGACCGTTACGGCATAACCCAACTCTTTTTGGATGGCAGCAGCGACCCGAAACTCTTGGAACAAGCCCGCTCCTTTGGGCGTGAATTCGTGATTCAGGCTAAGGGCACGGTTATCGAGCGTGAGTCGAAAAACCCGAACATGCCTACGGGCGACATCGAACTGAAGGTGAGTGCCTTCACCTTATTGAACGGCAGCAAGACCCCGCCCTTCACCATCGAAGACGTCAGCGACGGCGGCGACGACCTCCGTATGAAATACCGCTATCTGGACATCCGACGCAACCCCGTCAGGCAAAACCTTGAGCTGCGTCACCGCATGGCCATGCTGGTGCGCAACTACTTGAGCAACCTCAACTTCTTGGAGATTGAGACCCCGATGCTCATCAAGAGCACGCCTGAGGGAGCCCGCGACTTCGTGGTGCCTTCCCGTATGAATCCGGGTGAGTTCTATGCCCTGCCGCAAAGTCCGCAGCAATACAAGCAGCTGCTGATGGTGGCTGGTATGGACCGCTATTTCCAAATCGTACGTTGCTTCCGCGACGAGGATCTGCGTGCTGACCGTCAGCCTGAGTTCACCCAAATCGACTGCGAGATGTCGTTTGTGGAGCAGGAAGATGTGCTGAACACCTTCGAGGGACTGGCCAAGCACCTTTTCAAAGAGATGAAGGGCCTCGAATTTGACAAGTTTCCCCGCATGACCTGGCACGATGCCATGAAATACTACGGCTCCGACAAGCCCGACATCCGCTTCGGGATGAAGTTCGTGGAACTGAATGACGTGGTGAAAGGCAAGGGCTTCGGCCTCTTCGACAATGCTGAATTAGTGGTGGGTATCTGTGCTGAGGGTTGCAGCGAATACACCCGCAAACAGCTTGATGCCCTCACCGAGTTTGTGAAGCGTCCGCAAGTGGGTGCCGGCGGAATGGTCTACATCAAGTACAACACCGATGGCTCGTTCAAGTCATCTGTTGATAAGTTCTACACACCTGAGGACCTGAAGGTGATTGCCGACAAGTTCGGTGCCAAGCCTGGCGACCTGATGCTCATTCTCTGCGGCGAGGCCATGAAGACCCGCGTGCAGCTCAACGCCCTGCGTTTGGAGATGGGCAACCAACTCGGCCTGCGCAAGCCCGACGAATATGCTCCCCTGTGGGTGATTGACTTCCCGCTGCTGGAATGGGACGAGGAGACGCAGCGCTACTATGCGATGCACCATCCCTTCACCGCACCGAAACCCGAAGACGAGGCTTTATTGGACGACCCAACAAAGTGGGGCGACATCCGCGCCAATGCTTACGACATCGTGATGAACGGTGTAGAGGTCGGTGGCGGCTCCATCCGTATCCACGACCGCACCTTGCAGAACAAGATGTTCCACACCCTTGGCTTCACCGACGAGAAGGCGCAAGAGCAGTTCGGCTTCCTGATGGGTGCCTTCGAGTATGGCGCTCCGCCTCATGCTGGCTTGGCTTTCGGCTTCGACCGTCTCTGCTCGCTTTTCGGTGGCGCCGACTCCATCCGCGACTTCATCGCCTTCCCTAAGAACAACGCTGGAAGAGACGTGATGAGCGGCAGCCCCGCCCCGATTGCCCAGGAGCAACTGGACGAGTTGCAGATTGCGTTGAATCTGAAGTGACATTGAAAAGTAGTTGAGTTATGGGACAATTGGCGTTCTTAAAATCATTTGATTAACAAATTGTAATATGAAAAATCTCAAAACCTTCCTCATCGTCCTCTTGGGAGCACTGGTTTTAAGCTCCTGCTCGACCGACAAAACCATGATTGCCAAAGGCGTGAATCTTAACAATTATCAATACGCCTCATTGACGCAAGCGAGAAACTCTTACGGAACGGTGACCGACATTGAAATTGAGCCGGGTGTTTATGACGCCATTGAGGCCACGCGGCTCAAAATGGTTGGCGAGCGCCGCATCAACGACCTCTCTTCGGCTGAGAAGGGGCAACTTGTTCTGGCTAAGTATTCAGCTACCTCTACAGATGATGAATCTATCATTAGTGTCAGTTTCGAGGATTACATGACGGGTAAGACAATCGCCTCGTGCCGTGCCTCGAGCAAAGGAGCCTGGGTGCGTCAAAGAGATGTGGACAGGGCTATCAGTAAGCTGCGTGACCGTATTGCCAAAGTGTGGAGATAATCAGAAAAACATCCAAAATATGAAAAGAGTATTAGTTCTTACCGGTGGTGGCGATTGCCCGGGCTTGAACGCCGTCATTCGCGCCATCGTCAAGAGGGCTGCCCAAGAGAAAGATTGGGAAGTGCTCGGTAGCATACAAGCCTACAATGGCATCCTGTGGGAACCCACCGAGGTCGTCAGGCTGACGCCTGAGTCGGTGCGAGGCATCCATTTCCGTGGCGGCACCATCATCGAGACCACCAACAAAGGCGGCCCGTTCAACTGGCCTGTCAAAAACGCTGACGGCACCTGGAGCACGGTGGACCGCTCCGACGAAATGCTCCGCAAGCTTCAATACTTGGGCATCGATGCCGTCATCAGCATTGGTGGCGACGGCTCACAGCGCATCTCGCAGAAACTCTACGAGAAGGGCCTGAACATCATCGGTGTGCCCAAGACCATCGACAACGACCTGTCGTCGACGGAATGCACCTTCGGCTTCCAGACCGCCGTGCAGATTGCGACGGAGGCTGTTGATAAACTCGTCACCACCGCGGCCTCGCACAACCGCGTCTTCGTCCTCGAAGTCATGGGGCGCGATGCCGGATGGATTGCCTTGCACTCCGCCATTGCGGGCGGTGCCGAGGTGTGCCTGTTGCCCGAGTTCCCTTACGACATCAATATTGTGAAGGAGCGCTTGGAGTGTCGTTTCAACCACGACCGTGGCTTTGCCGTAGTGGTGGCTTCGGAAGGCGCACGCCCCAAGGACGGCCAGCAGGTGTATGAAATCAGCACCGAAGTTGGCTATGAGAACAAGAAACTGGGCGGCATTGGTCGCCGCTTCATCGAGGAGATGAAGGCGGCAGGCTTCACCCACGACATGCGCGAGACCACCCTCGGTCACCTGCAGCGTGGCGGTGTGCCGATTGCCTACGACCGCGTTCTCTCTGCCGAGTTTGGAGTGAAGGCTTTCGAGATGGTTTTGAATGGACAGTTCGGCCAAATGGTGTCTTATCGCCACCCCGACATTGTAGCCGTCTCGCTCAAGGAAGCCGTGGCACAACCCAACCTCGTCAGCCTCGACAGCGACTTGGTTCGTACGGCTCGCGGGTTGAATATCTCTTTGGGGATATGAGAATCTGTGTCGTCGCAACCGCTCAGCAAGCCCAAGACATCGATTTCAACGGAAAAACCGCCGTTGTCATCGATGTCTTGAGGGCTACAAGTGTTGTCACCACCGCTTTGGACAACGGAGCACAGGAGGTAATTGCCGTGAAAACGGTGGAGCAGGCGCAAAGCCTTTATGCGGCATCCAACCCTGCCAACACCCTTCGTGGAGGAGAGCGTAACGCTTTGAAAATAGATGGTTTCGACCTGTCCAATTCACCTATGGAATACAAAAAACATGTGGTTGAGGGCAAAACGATTATCTTCACTACCACGAATGGCACTAACGCTATCAATAATATAAAAGGAGCAAAAGAAATCGTTCTGGCTTGTTTTAGAAATGCGCAGGCTATAGTGGATTATATTGCCCAATCGGGGAGAGACACGGCTATCGTTTGTGCTGGTACAGAAGGCCGGTTCTCGTTGGACGACGGCCTCTGCGCAGGCATGTTGATAGAATTACTGAAACAGCAAACCGCTGTTGAGGCCGACGACTTGGGCCTGTTGGTGACGCAGTATTATAACCAGAATAAAACCAATCTACTTGGCGCATTGTCATGCTGTTATCATTTGAGGCGGTTGTTTGCATTAGGCTTCTATGACGACATCCGTTTCTGTCTTGAGACCAGTTGTGTGACAACGGTTCCCGAAGCGAAAGAAGGTAAAATCAAGAAAAAACGCATATCATGAAACGCACTTTTTTAGCCATACACATTCCAAGCGGGACGGAGTATCCAGCTTTGGTGGAGCAATTGAAAAAAAACCTGCCGCATGAGAAATACATCAACTATTGCAGGCCTGAAAACATACACCTTACTTTGAAATTCATAGGGCAGACCGAAGACCTTGACATACCGGCCATTAACGAGGCCTGTCGTAAGGTGGCGCAACGGCACCAACAATTTACGATGGACTTTGACCATACTGGAATCTTTGGCAGTAACGGTACGCCGCGTGTGTTGTGGCTTGGCATGAACAACGTCCCCAAGGCTCTTTATGATCTTGAAGACGATGTGCTTGATGCCTTTGATAGCCTCGGCTATCTCCGCGACAGGCAAAACTTCGTTCCGCATCTCACCGTATGTCGCATCAAGTCGTTGGTTGACAAGAAGTTCTTCCAACAAGTTTACAATGGAATTGAGCAGAAGACCTATCTTCATGCCGATGTGAAAGAACTCATTTATTACCAGAGTTTCCTGCAACCTACAGGGCCGTTTTACAAGGTTTTGAAACGTTTCCCTTTGTGTTAAAATACAATTTGCCACAAAAACGCCCCTTGAAACGGAAAAAAGCATTACTTTTGCAATTTAATTCAGTTAATTGAGTTATAAGAAAAACATACAAAACAATACTACAATGAAAACCAGAATTACAAGCATTGTTCTGGTCCTCTTGGCTGCGTTCGTCACCCTTGGAGGCACCACCAGTTGCAAGAGCAAGAAACAACTTGCCAAAGAAGCCGCTGAGGCGGAGTACAAATCGAAAGTAGAACAAGCCGTAAATGATCTGAACGCCATTCTTGACGACGAGACCCTCTGGACCCTCGAAGAAAAGGAAGCCCGCGTAAAGACCATCAAGGACTGGAATCTTCAAAACGCTGAAGTCGACGACCTGTTGTCGCAAGTTGAGAAGAAACTTGCCCGCGAACGTGCCCAAAAAGAAGAAGAAGAGCGTCGTGCCGCCGAGGAACGCGAAACAGCCAAGGCCATGGATGCGATACTGAACGAAAGCTTCACGGGTATCACCCGTGCCAGTAGCGTGTCGCAGGCCAACCGCACCATCAACGAGACCCTTGGGCTGTTTGAGTCGCCCAACGTGCCGGTGCTCATCATCATCAGCCAGAACCAAGGCGATTACGACTATGACCGTCCGACGACTATCGAAAAGTATCTCAATTACTTGAAGGATCAAAAGAAATTGGCGGAAAAGATTCACGAAATCAAATACAACAGCAACGGAAAAATCAAAGAACTTGAACTCATAAAGAAATGAAAAAGATCATCGTAACCTTAATCATAGCCCTGTGTGTTGCAGGTACAGCCAAGGCGCAGGACGAGCTGAGTTTCGAACGCAAACAGGCCATCGACAGCCTTGCCTTAGAGAAGGTGAGAGACCTGAGCAAATATGTCAAAATCGTCGGTTCAAAAGACACGCCTTTCAGCGAGGCCAACCGCGTCATCGACCGCGCTGAGGAGCTTTTTATGAGCGATGCTGAAATCGGTGTCTCATCGGTGAGCTCCAACCAAATCACCTATTACCGCGTACGCAAGTATTTCGAGCACTTGATGCGCCTCAACTACGACCGCGTCGAGATTGAGTGGTACAACATCGAGTATGTCAGCGATTTGCAGCGTCAACCTGATGGCACTTATGTGGGCGTTATCACCATCTTCCAGACCTTCCGTGGCTACGACCAGGAGGGCAACTTGACGTATAAAGACACCACCAAGAAGGACATTACCGTGTATGTACGCCGCAAAGAGACCCAGATTGGTGGGCGCACCATCGGTTTCTGGGACGTGCTGCTCGGTGATATGCGTGTGAAGGAAACCACCGATAGATAACCCCACTTGAAGACATTCGTTAGAAATAGCATCCTCCTTGCTCTTGTCTTCCTTTTGGCGCACGATGCCTTTGCCCAGACTGTTGGCGACTTCAAGATGGACGAGACGGAATTGTATGCCATGACCAAGCAGATGGGGCAGTTTATGCGCCGCTTCAACTACGAGGAAGACCAATTTGGCAACAAACTTAATCCGAAAGACCCCAAGTACCGCAACAACAAGATGCGTCGACAGTCGCTGCCCATCCTCTTTGACCAAGAGAAATATGGCCAACAGACGGAGTTGCAGCGTTATTTCATCGAGGATGTCACCAAAAGCGATTCCACCTACATGACCTTTCTCGGTGGCCGCTGGTATTCGGAAGTTTCCGCTACGTTCAAGTATTACGGAAAAAACGTCAACATCCAGCTGATATTGGCTGTTGAACAGGAAGGCCTGGGCTCGAAATGGGTGCTTACCAACATCTTTTTCTCAGATTTCGATAAGATGTTTCCCACAGACGAGATGGCCGAAAAAGAAAAGCATTTTCTCCATCCCATGAGTCATGAACTTGACTTCATGAACATCTATAAAGTTTTCCAAAACGTGGATGTCATCGAGTATTATGCTTCAAAAGACTATCAACCTGATTATCTGACGCTTTTTTTCTACGAAGTCAAGAAAGGAAATCTTGTGTTCCAACATGTTGACGGCGTTAAGTTTCATGTGTTCCAAGTGAAGGACTGGTATTTTGAGGTATCGTGGTTCGACCGCAAAGGCCTCAATTCAGGATGGCTCATGTCGAACGTCGTTTACTTACCCGAAAAAGAAAAAACCAATCTAATCAAATTTTATCAACCATGAAAAGGATTGTAACGCTTGCATTGATACTGTTTTGCCTGACCGCAGGCTCATACGCTCAAAAACTCACGAAAGAGGAAGTGGCGAGGTATGATAACGAAGTTCGCACTTTGGTCAACTACCTTGAGGAAACGCTTAACTTCATTGGCGACAGCACGACTTCAGCCCAAGAGAAGGGCATCGTATTCACCGAGAGTTGGAGCAAAATCTTCGTTGACGACAAGGCGCAGGTAGAGGACGACCTCGACGTGAACCGTAAGACACCTATTAATAAAGATGTGCAGGCCTACCTGAAGGACATAGACTTCTTCTTCAAATGGGTCACTTTCAAGTTCGACGTGCAAAGCATCTCCAACAATGTGCGCGACGACGGCAGCATCTTCTTCAAAGTCACGCTCTCCCGTCATCTTACCGCCCGTACCATCAACGACGAACCTGTCGACGATATGCGCAACCGCTTCATCGAGATTAATCTTGACAAGCAGAAGAGCAGCATAAAAATAGCCAGCATCTACACCTCGAAAATCAACGAAAAAGAAACGCTGCGTAATTGGTGGAACTCACTCTCCATGAACTGGAAAAACCGCTTGGCTGGCGATATCAAACTTTATGAAAGCATTCCGTTGTCATCTGTCAGTGTGATTTCAGATGTTGACTTCGTGGCTTCTTATCCTGTTATTGATTCGGTGACGGGCGAAACCGTGCTGCGCGACAAGATTTTCAAGGACGATATGAGCGAACTCGATGCCAAGTTGAAACAGGTCACCCAAAGACAGCGTGTCGACTTGTCAGGCATCCTTGGAATCATTGATGTGGAACCCGTATCCGAGTTGTCGGACCTAATTTGGCTTGACATCTCCGGCACTTCGGTCGAGGACATTTCCCCGTTGCGTAATGCCAATAAACTTAAGACTTTGCGCGCGAATTCCACCTTAATCGACGACCTTTCGCCACTTAAATACTGCCTCACCCTCGAGGAACTTGAAGTGGCCAATGCAACCATTGACGACCTCTCTGTTTTGGAAAACTTGCCCAACTTGCAGAAAATCAATCTCTCTGGAACTGAGGTCAGTCGTATCAATGGATTGAAGAATTGTCCCAATCTGACCACGCTCAACCTTAGCGGCACCCGCATTTCGAATATCGGCATCGTGCAAGACCTGCCTTTGCTGAAAAACCTCGACATCAGCAACACTGCCGTCCGCGACCTGTCGCCTGTCGCGAGTTTGAAAGACCTGCAAAGCCTCAACATTTCTGGTTCGGCCATCACCCATTTACAAGCACTCAGCGAATTGGAGAACCTGCGTGAACTGTATTGCAGCAACACATCCATCAACAATCTCACGCCGTTGAAAAACCAGCGCCGTTTGAGCAAGATTTATTGCGACCAATCCGGAATTGGGGTAACAGAAGCCGGCGATTTCTCAAAAAGCAACCCATTCACTCTGGTGATTTACGACACCAAAGCCTTGCGCAACTGGTGGGATGAGCTTCCGATGTATTGGAAAGCCGTGTTTTCGAAGCAGATACAATTGGACGCCCATCCTACTACAGAACAATTGCACGAAATCATCAATATGCAGGAACTCGACCTTTCGGGCAATACTTTCTTGCAGAATCTGATGCCCGTCAGCCGTTTGACCAACTTGAGGTCGCTTAACATCGCTCACACCGAAATAGGTTTCTTGCAACCCATCCAGAATCTGGCCAATCTGGAATCATTGAACATTTCCCATACCTACATCAACAGCATTGAGCCGTTGAAGGAAATGTCGAACCTGAAACAACTGAACATCAGCAACACTCCCATCACCGACATAACGCCTTTGGCTAATGACAATAGCATAGAAGTCATCGTGGCCGACAGCACCGGCATAGGCGAGACGCAAATCGTTGCGCTGAAAGAAAGGCAACGTCAGGTGCATGTCATCTATCAAACCGAGGCTTTGATGACCTGGTGGAGAAGCCTCAACCCCATTTGGCAAGCCATTTTCCGTAACGCCTTGGGGATACAGGAAGACACCCCCAGTGCTCTTGATTTACAGCGCGTTGCCGACATTCGGGAGCTTGAAATCGGAATCGAGTATCCCATCGGTGATCTTGAGCCTCTGGCTCATTGCCTCTGGCTTGAACGTTTGACCATCAATGGTCAAAGCGTGCACGACATTGAGCCGTTGGCCAACAAGGAATATCTTGTTGAGCTCAATGTGCAAAACAACCCCATCAGCAGCTTAAAACCTATAGAAGGCAGCGCGAACCTGGAACTTCTCAACATCGAGAACACACAGGTCAAAGACCTTGGACCGCTTTCGAAGATGAACAACCTTGTGACGCTGAATGCCGCCGGTACCCCCGTCAAGGTGCTGAAGCCGCTGGCAAACCTTATGAGTTTGGAAAACTTGTTTGTCAACAATACCGATATAAGGAGCCTGGCACCCGTCGAAGGTATCACCACTTTAAGACAACTAAAGGTATACAATACCAAAGTGAGAAAACGCGATGTCGAAAAATTGCAGCAGAAACGGTTGGATTTGAATATTGTCTATTATTAAAACGACCTTGTTTCGAATAGTTTTATTTTGTACTTTTGCAAAATCGAAGAAACACAAATACTCAACGAAGTAGAATTTTATAATCTTAAATACAGAATTATGGAAATCAGAAAATTAGAACAAATGTTTGAGGTTTTGCGCAGCAAACCCAAAAAACGTCTTGTGGCTGCTTATGCCAACGATGATCACACCATTTGCGCCGTTCATGCGGCAGTGAAAGAAGGCCTTATCGATGCCACCCTCATCGGTGACGAAAAGGTGATTGCCGAAGTGTGCAAGGCTGAAAACATCGATATGTCGAGTTTTAAGGTCATCAACGAACCTGTTGACGTGAAAGCCGCCGCTATGGCTTGCGACCTCATCAATGCCGGCGAAGCCGACATCCTGATGAAAGGCTTGCTGCCCACCGATAAGTACATGCGTGCCATCCTCAACAAGGAACGCGGCCTCTGCCCGCCAAACGTGACCTTGGCTCACGTCGCCGTTATCGAGAACCCCAACTACCACAAGCTGATGGTGGCTTCAGACTGCGCTATCATCCCGCTGCCCGACATCAAGCAGAAGCAACAGCTGCTGAAGTATGTCACCACCGTGTCGAAAGCCTTGGGCGTCAGCTGCCCGAAGGTCGCTATGGTGACGGCTACCGAGCAGATGAGTGCCGGTATTCCTGCCTGCGTTGATGCCGCCATCATCGCCAAGATGAACGAGCGTGGACAGATTAAGGGTTGCGTGGTGGAAGGCCCCATCAGTCTCGACCTTGCCCTCGATGCCGAAACCGCTGCCATCAAGGGCATGAAGAGCCCCGTGGCCGGCGATGCCGACTGCCTCGTGTTCCCCAACCTCGAAGCTTCCAATGTGTTCTACAAGTGCTGCTCGAAGTTCGACAAGAGCGAAATCGGCGCCATGCTGATGGGTGCCAAGGTGCCTTGCGTGTTGAGCTCGCGTGGCGA
>JAILDR010000137.1 GCA_024689285.1 Bacteroidales bacterium
TACACGCAAGGCGAGGACGCACTCTACGCCATCGCTTTGGACTACCCTGAATACGGATTGGTTCTGAATATCGACCAGCCTGCCGATGACATGAAAGTGACCATGTTAGGTTGCCAAAAAACCTTCCCGTGGAAATATCAGAACGGAAATTTGATTATTGACACCAGCGGACTGAAATACAGCGACTTGAAGAGTACGGCGGCTTGGGTGTTCAAGATGAAATGAATTGAAACATGATTGACGTTAAACATATCACCATCGACGACTACGATTATCCCCTACCCGAGGAACGCATCGCGAAATACCCTTTGGCGGAACGCGACGCATCGAACCTACTGGTACTGAAAGACAACCAAATAGAGAAATCGCAATTCCGAAACCTTGGCAATTTCCTGCCCAAAGAGGCCTTGTTGGTTTTCAACGAGACCAAAGTCATCCGGGCCCGCCTACAGTTCCACAAAGCCACCGGTTCACGCATCGAGGTGTTTTGCCTAGAACCCGAGCAAGACTATCAAGTGGCTTTTGCCACCACTTCACCAGTCAAATGGAAATGCCTGGTAGGCAATGCCAAACGGTGGAAGGAAGGCAAGCTCTCCATGAAACTGAACGTCAAAGGGCAGGAAACCACGCTTTTTGCGGAGCGTCTTGCACACAACGACCAGTATTCGGAAATAGAATTCTCGTGGATGCCCGAAAACTTACCGTTTGCGTCGGTCATAGAGGCCGCTGGCGAGATACCGCTCCCACCCTATCTGCACCGCGATGCTGAACCCGAAGACCGCGACCGCTATCAAACCGTCTTCGCCCGTTACGACGGATCGGTAGCTGCTCCCACCGCTGGGCTGCATTTCACCCAACCTCTCATCGCCAGCCTGCGCGAGCAAGGCTTCTCTTTCGACGAAGTCACCCTACACGTGGGCGCAGGCACCTTCCGCCCGGTGGCCACAGAAACCATTGGTGAGCACGCAATGCACTCAGAAACCATAGTGGTGCGCAAATCGCTGATAGAAAACCTCATCAACCATATCGGGAAACCTATTATCCCAGTAGGAACCACCAGCACCCGCACCTTGGAAAGCCTCTATTGGATGGGTATCATGCTTGCCGAGCAAGGCCTGGACCTTCGTCCGGTACATCTCGACCAATGGTTTCCTTACGAGAATCATACATCGTTGCCCACCGCACAAGCGTTGCAAAACATAATAACTTATCTCGACCTGCATCACCTCACACGATTTGAAGCCAGCACAAGCCTGATGATTGCACCGAGTTATCAAATGCGCGTCATTACAGGGCTCATCACCAATTTCCATCAGCCCAAAAGCACCTTATTATTATTAGTATCTGCACTCATCGGTGAGCGTTGGAAAGACTGCTACCGCTTCGCTTTGGACAATGGATTCCGATTCTTGAGCTATGGCGACAGTTGCCTGTTTTTATCGTAAAAACGCGAAAGGAGCCTCTGAAAAGAGACTCCTTCTTGATGTAGCGGGGGGAGGATTCGAACCTCCGACCTCCGGGTTATGAGCCCGACGAGCTGCCTCTGCTCTACCCCGCATCCTGTCAAAAAATCCAGCTCACGAAAATTTTTCGCTCCCGAATTCGGCTGCAAAGATAATAATTTTGTTTCTTTGCAAAGCAAAAAACGGAAAAAATTTTTCTCTATGACACATAAAGCAGGCTATGTCAACATTATAGGTCGCCCCAACGTGGGCAAGTCAACCCTTATGAATCAATTAGTTGGAGAGAAAATCTCCATCATCACCTCGAAGGCGCAAACCACACGCCACCGTATCCTCGGCATCGTGAACGGCGACGACTTCCAAATCGTCTTCTCCGACACTCCTGGCATCATCAAAGACCCCGCCTACAAGATGCACGAGGTGATGAACCAGTTCGTCAACGTGGCACTCATCGATGCCGACCTCATCCTTTTCGTGGTAGACATAACCGACAAGAAGATTGAGGAGAATACCGTAGAGCGGCTGAAAGCCACAGACATACCCGTCTTCTTACTCATCAACAAGATTGACCTTTCCACGCAAGAACAAGTCGAGAAGGCTGTAGGATTCTGGAGAGAGACTTTGCCCAATGCCACCGTTTTCCCTCTTTCGGCACAATACAACGCCAACGTGGAGTTCATCTTCAAGCAAATTCTGGAGAAATTGCCCGAGTGCCCACCCTATTTCCCCAAGGACGAGCTGACCGACCGCTCGATGCGCTTCTTCATCACAGAAATCATCCGCGAGAAAATCCTGCTGAACTACCAGCAGGAAATCCCCTACTCCGTGCAGGTTGAGGTGGAGAGTTACGAGGAGACCGAGAAGCACATCCACATCCGCAGTGTCATCTACGTGGCACGCGAGTCGCAGAAAGCCATTATCATCGGCAAGGGCGGCAGCGCCATTAAAAAGTTGGGCATACAGGCCCGCGCTGACATCGAAGAGTTTACAGGAAAGAAAATTTTCCTCGAACTTTTCGTCAAAGTCGACAAGGACTGGCGCGACAATGAGGCAGAACTGAAGCGGTTTGGATACGAGGCATAATTTTTCGTATCTTTGCAGCCAATTTCAAATTCAAAGCATTATGTCAAACATTGTAGCAATAGTGGGGCGACCCAATGTGGGAAAATCGACGCTGTTTAACCGCCTGTTGAAGCAGCGAATGGCCATCGTGGAAGAGACGAGCGGAGTGACACGCGACAGGCATTACGGCAAGAGCGACTGGAACGGAAAAGAATTCACCGTCATCGACACCGGTGGTTATGTAGTGGGGTCAGACGACATCTTTGAAGAAGAAATCCGCAAGCAGGTGGACCTGGCTATCGAAGAGGCCGACGTTATCATCTTCGTCGTTGACGGCAAGGAAGGCGTTCACGTGCTTGACGAGGATGTGGCCAACATCCTGCGCCAACAGAAAAAACCCGTCCTGCTGGCTGTCAACAAGATAGACGAGCCCAACAAAGAAACGCTGATTTCAGAATTTTATGCATTGGGACTTGACGAGCCTTACCCATTCTCCGCTATGACGGGAACGGGAACAGGTGAACTGCTGGACAAGATTTGCGAACTTTTGCCCTCAGACACCACCGACTTCAACACCGACCTGCCAAAGTTTACTGTAGTGGGAAGGCCTAACGTGGGTAAGTCGTCATTAATCAACGCCTTTTTGGGCACCGACCGCCACATCGTCACCAACATTGCCGGCACCACCCGCGATGCCAACTACACGCGCTACAACGCCTTCGGCATGGAGTTTATGCTCGTCGACACAGCTGGCCTGCGCAAGAAGAGCAAGGTGGAAGAAGACATCGAGTTTTACTCCGTATTGCGTTCAGTCCGTGCCATTGAGGACTGCGACGTGGCCATCCTCATGTTGGATGCGACACAAGGCTTCGAGTCACAGGACATGAACATCCTGCACCTCATCGAGAAAAACAAGAAAGGCCTCGTGATGGTCGTCAACAAATGGGATCTTGTTGAGAAAGACTCCAACACCCACTTGTCCTACGAAGAGTTCATCCGCACCAAGACTGCACCCTTCACCGACTACCCCATCATCTTTACCTCAGCCACCAACAAGCAGCGTATTTATAAGGTGCTGGAAACCGCTCACCAGGTATACGAAAACCGCGAGCGCCGCATCCCCGTGCGCGAACTGAACGACAAGATGCTGGAAATCATCAACTCCGTGCCGTTGCCGACGGCCTCGCGCGGACGTTTCCTTCGCATCAAGTACATCACCCAGCTGAAAGGCCTCACACCCCAATTTGTGTTCTTCTGCAACCTGCCAAAAGACGTGAAAGACTCCTACAAACGCTTTTTGGAGAACAAGTTGCGCGAGACGTGGGACTTTAACGGAGTTCCGATTCAGCTGATATTTAAGGAGAAGTAATGGCTGAAGAAGACAACATCGTCCGAATGGACAAATGGTTATGGGCTGCGCGCCTCTTCAAAACGCGCTCATTGGCAGCTGATGCCATCAAAGGCGGCAAGGTGAAGGTGGACGACAACCCCATCAAACCCTCGCGAGAGGTGAAGGTGGGCGATGTCATCCAAGTACAGATTGAGCAGTTACACAAAGTGGTGGAAGTGAAAACCGTCATCAAGAACCGCGTCTCCGCCAAACAGGTGCCCGAGGTCTATACCGACCTTACGCCCAAGGAAGAATACGAGCGCATCGAGTTCATGCGCGCCTACAAAGCCGAGTGGCGCGACCGTGGGGCTGGCCGCCCAACCAAGAAGGAACGACGCATGATTGAGCGGATGAAAGACGAGATGTAACATGAAGAAACTGTTACTGATTACATTTCTGTTTGCCGCAACGCTTCCCGTTTCAGCACAAAGCTTTTGGCAAAGTTTCTATTACGAACCCGGATTCGATTTGGGACACTACACTCCCTTTAGCGAAAAACACAAATACATCAGCAAATATCTCCAATACGGCTTGGATCTGCGTATCGGCAAAGGGCAACAAGGTCTTCTGATTGGCTATACCCATAACACCCTCGACAGCGTGATTTATTACACGCATGAAGGCAACCGATATGGCCCCATAGGGGAGTGTTTCTCCTTGGCCTATTTCGTGGAAGACCATATCTACAAGGGAAAGAGCTGGTCTTTCGACTACGACATCATTTTTGGTGCCGACCTCTGGACTCGTCACGGAAACGAGATGCTGGGCTCTGCTCTGAATTTTCATGTCAGCTTCGACTTGGGTCCGACGATTCGCCTTAGCGAGCATCTGGATGCCGCCATCCGCTACGGCTATTATCATTCCTCCAACGGAGCCACCTTCCTCCCCGACAACGGCATCAACAGCCACTTCTTGCGGTTGGCGCTGCGCTATCATCCCAATGAACGAACGGAGCTCATGCAACCTGAAAAACAAGCTTTTGAAAAGAAGAACAGTCTGATGCTTTCAGGAAGCTTGGGATGGCTTCAGACCTACACCCGATTGGAAGGCCAATTGGCCAACGAGACACCTTTCTTTTTGGGAAGCACTTTCCGTGTAGGCTTTGCAAGGCAGTTCCATTCGAGATTCCGTTGGGATGTCGCCTTGGATTTCCTTTGGACCGGCGAAACCAAATACCGCTACGAGCTTTTAGGAGAGGCTTATCGTCCCTGGAATGCCACCCATCTTGCAGTTTCGGCTGACATCGAAGTGCTGTTCGGACGCTTTGCCTTCTGCGCCGGCGCGGCCTATTACCTGTATCACGGCATCTACAGTGGCACCAATGAACACAAAAGTTGGGGGAAACTCACAGAGTTCGAGCAGAAGCACCTGCCAGAGTTTTACACGCCTTATTATGAAAGGGTTGGCTACAAGTTCTATCTCGGCAGGAATCGCAATTTCTACGTCGGCACTTTCATGAAGATCCACCTCAATTCCATTGATTATATCGAGTGGACGCTGGGGGCGATGTTATATTGATTACGCGACTGTTCAAAATCAATTTACCGATTAACACCATGATGGAGTGAATCCATTAGCTCTTCGAAAGAGGCATTGGCTTTATTTTAACTATAGCAACTGCAACAGAATTGTAAGCATTCGACGAACTACATCGCCAAGTGAAAACGGGTAGCCTTGTCATAGTGCATCTCTTGTTTCAATGTTCGTTTTCTTGCATCTCTTTTTGCTTTTAAGAGAGCCAATTTTTCTAGCGAAAGACAATTCATTTTCCGCCTTCAAATATATACAGTTTTTTCTTCAAACAAAGATTGCAACATAATTAATCACCAAAGGCGGCCCCAAATGGAGTCGCCTTTGTTCTGATTGTTTCTTCTCTCGGAATATTACACCATCAGTGCGCCCACAAGGCCCAAGATAGCATAGAACTCGGGAAGAGCGGCGTAAATCAAGGTGTTGGTGAACACATCGTGACCTTGGCTGATGCCAACGATACCGTTGGCACAAACCTGTCCCTGACGCATGGCGGAAATCATGCACACCAAACCCACGCACAAACCCACACCAAAAATGACGAGACCCTGCATCGGGTCAGCTTTCATTTTGCTCAGCAGCATGAAGAATGCCACGAAGCCATAGATACCCTGAGTGGCCGGCAGTGCAGACAGCACCATGAAATTTCCCGATGCCTCAGGACGCTTCTTGAGACCACCTTCAGCGGCATTACCCGCCGTAGAGGTTCCGATCGAACTTCCAATACCAGCAAGGGCCAACACCAGGCCCAAACCGACATAACCTAAGATTGTTGCTAACATGATGTTTAATTGTTTATTGATTATTGTTTAATTGTTGATTCTGAAAGAGGATTGTATTTGCGACCTGAACCTTCGTAACCAGAGTTCTTGAAGAACTCGAGGAAGTTGAGTCGCAAGGGGTGTACGAAAGCACCCAAAACACACATGGCGATATTGAGCACATGACCTATCACCACGATGAGGATGAAGGCAATCCAGCCGGCACCGCCGTCACCACGGGCTTGCAGACCAATGGCATTGAAAGCCTCACCGAGTTTGGCACCCGCCAAACCCAAGGCATACAGGCGCAGGTAACTCAGCACGTCGCCAAGCAAACCTGTAGCGGTGTTGTAGGTCTCCCACAAACCCGAACCGAAATTGAGCAAAGGATTGCGGTGCAGGTCGTTGAGGAAATAGATACCCAAAGCTGACAAGCAGCCGATGACGATAATGACCCACTTGGTCACCGCTTTGTCCATCACACCCATCAAGGCGAGACCACCCACAATGATGCCGCCTACAATGAGCAGAGTCCAGCCCCAAGTGCTCAAAGAATTGGCAAAGCCTTTCACCTTGGTACTTTGGTAGGTCTTGATAATCATTGCGAGGCAGAGATGGACAATACCAACAAGAAGTGCAAGCACCATAGTGCCGTCGTAGCCCGCAATGGTGGAAGGCAGCATAAACTTCTTCACCGCATCGGGCAAACAGTTCCATGTGAGCATATCCGTCGAAAAGAATGTGTGGAAAAAGAATCCCACCACAGTGGTAGCGATGCCCAAAGTGACACCCAATGGAGCAATATTACCCAACACCTTCTTCAAACCAAGGCTGGCAATGATGAGTGCCAGTCCATAGCCCATGTCGCCCATACAGAAGGCAAAGAAGAGCATGAAGAAAATGGAGATGAACACAGTGGGGTCGAACTCGTTGTATTTGGGTCTGCCGTACATATCCGTCAGTAGCTCAAACATTGAAACGAATTTGTTGTTCTTCAGCTTGATAGGCGGGTTGTCTTCCACCTTGGCCTTACCAACCAAATAGTACACATTCTCCTTTTCCAGCATATCACGCAGGGCGGTCTCATTTTCCTTGGGTGCAAAACCCTCAAAGACAGTGATGTAGTCCTCTGCGGCTTTCTCGCCCGACACGTGTGCCAGATGCAGGTCGAGTTTCGACAAAGTCTTGTCGAGTTCCTTCTGAATATCAGCTTGGTGGCATTTCAATTCGGCAAGGTGCTTGTCCTTCTGCTCAATCTCATATTCCAAATTGGAAATCTCCTTTTTGATGGCGCTGTCGTCCCTTGTGGGAGCCGGCAATTCTTTCAGCGGGAAGTCATAGTCGCCTTCGTCGGCCACCACCACGAAGTAAGTGTCGGTGCCGTCGGTGGAAATCTCACTCAAGGCATATTGTTCCTTCCAGGCTGGGTCGATAGCCTTCGCCTTGTAGAAATGGAGCTTCAGCCCCATCTCAGCGAGCCTTTTAATGCCGTTCACATCGAAGTTACCCCAAGGCTGGCATTCCATTTGTTCTTTGTAGAGTAGTTCCAGCTGGTTTTGGGCAGCCTCTTTCTCTTTCACGGTCTCCAGCACATCCACAGCAAGGTCACCGTAAGACTTCTCGGCAAACTCGGCAGGCTGCACCTCCTTGAGTGCAGCAATGGCATTGCGATAGATGTCGACTTTGCACGACAACTTCTCCGAGTTTTCGTCAACAGGCTTCGATGAGCGGGTGATATCCATCACACCCACCTTCTGCAGCTTTTCGAGGAAGGCATCGGCATCGCCGCTCATAAGGATGAAGTCATATTTTGTCATTTCAGTTACCATTCTCCACCTCCTCTTCTGCAATGTGTTTGTTTTTCACGATTTTCTGGGAAGCTTTGTCGAGATTCTCTGCATCTTCCATGTATCGTTTAATCTTACGTATGGCTTCGTTGTAGCCAGGAATCTGTACCTTCTCGTAAAGGTTGACTTTCTGTGTAGTCTTTTTCCTTTGGTAATCCAAAATGCGGCTTACCTCGGTATAGACCTCCGACTCAATGCCCAACTGTGCCAAATTCTTCAAGATTTGCACACCGTCGGCATACCACATCGGCTTAGTAAAGAGGTTGATGTCCTTCACGTCGAAAAGCACCTCATCCAAAGCCGGTGTCGGCACACCCGCAATCTTCACGGTCTTCAGCTTGACATCGGTCACCGAAATCAGTCCTGGCTCAAATTCATTCCAAAGCCGGGCCATGTACTCATACGACTTGAGTTCGGCCTCTAACTGTGCGACAAGGCTCTCCGAGTGTTGCTTGGCTTTCTTCACCTCAAGGCGCAGCGCACTCTCCTTGCTCTTCAGCGTGGGCAGGGCACGGGTTCGCGTCTTGAGCTGCTTGTTCAGCTCGTTCAGCGAGGTCTTGTTATATTGAAATTTGATGGCCATTGAATTGATTTAAAGATTTATAATTAAAGATTCAAAAATCAAAACTCACTTCGCAGGCTCTTTCCAGTATTTCTCAATGAGTTTCTCCTTCAAACCCGTCTCGGCCTTGGTGAAGTACTTACCAAACAACTCCCAAGCGGTGTCGAGCATCTCGGTAATCGAAATGTTGACATCGATGGCCAGCAGTCTCGTAGCATATTCCTTGGCGTATTCGAGGCAGCGCAGGTCGTAGTCGCTCAGGTCGAAGCCGTTTTCCAGCTTGGTCTTAGCATTGGAGGCATCGGCATAGAGGCGCACCGAGGTGTTCATCACCGCGCTGTGATCCTCACGGGTCTTCTTGTTCTGCACATGCTGTTTCAAACGCGACAGCGAGCGGAACGGGTCCACAATGACCTTGCCCGAGTCGGGATCAGCACGGAGGAACAACTGTCCTTCAGTGATATAGCCCGTATTGTCAGGAATGGCGTGGGTAATATCACCATCGTTCAAAGTCGTCACAGCAATGATGGTGATGGAACCGCCGTCAGGCAGCTGGACGGCCTTCTCGTAAATCTTGGCCAAGTCGGAATAAAGCGAGCCAGGCATAGAATCCTTCGAAGGAATCTGGTCCATACGGTTCGAAACGATACTCAAGGCATCAGCATACAAGGTCATATCGGTAAGCAGCACCAGCACCTTCTCGTTCTTGTCGACGGCAAAGTATTCCGCGGCAGTCAGAGCCATATCGGGAACCAACAGACGCTCGACAGGAGGCTGGTCGGTGGTGTTCACGAAACTGACAATTTTATGCAGGGCACCAGCACTCTCAAACTCGTTTTTGAAATACAGGTAGTCGTCGTTGGTCAGGCCCATACCACCAAGGATAATCTTATCCACATCGGCACGAAGAGCCACCATGCTCATCACCTGGTTATAGGGTTGGTCAGGGTCGGCAAAGAAAGGAATTTTCTGCCCCGATACCAGGGTGTTGTTCAAGTCGATGCCAGCGATGCCTGTGGGAATCAGTTCTGAAGGCATACGACGTTTGTAGGGGTTCACGGAGGGACCGCCAATCTGGCGTTTCTCACCCTCCACGGCCGGGCCACCATCGATAGGCTCGCCGTATGCGTTGAAGAAGCGGCCTGCAAGGTCGTCGCTCACATTCAAGGTAGGCGGCTCGCCAAAGAAGGTGACTTCAGCATTGGTCGGGATGTTTTCTGTGCCGCCAAACACCTGCAGGGTGACGCTGTTGTCCTTGATTTTCACCACCTGTGCCAAACGGCCTGCCACAAAGGCCAGTTCGTCGTTGGTCACACCTTGTGCCTCAAGGGTCACAGTGGCCTTGGTGATGGCGCTCAGCTTTGTATAGATGCGTTGAAAGGCTTTCTCACTCATGTTTAAGTTCCTCCTTAAGCTGGTTCAGATATTTGTTGAATTGTTCCGACTCGTATTCCGAATAGTTCATCTGGCGGCAGATGTTGATCATACCCTTGAAATAAGTCATGCACTCCTCGAAGTTTTCAAACTTGAAGCTGCGGTCGCAAATCTCAAGCATCAAGTCGAGCATGAACTTTTGGCGTTCCAAAGATGAGCAACCGTCGATATTATCGAAAGCGTCTTGCTGGAGTATGACATAGTCGATAAGTTCCGACTTCCAATACTGCTCATGATAAGACATCGGCACGCCGTCGTCGCCCAAGATGTTGATTTGCTCGTAGGCATCTTTACCTTTTCTAATAATATATTTCGTCTTGGTGACTTTATCGACCCAACCTTTTTCAATCTTCTCATCCAAATACGCGATAATCTCAGGATATTCAAGGTATTTCGAATAGGAGTCGACGGGATCGACGGCAGGATAACGTTTCTTGTCGGCACGGTTCTGCGAAAGGCCATAGAAACAGCGAGCGGCTTTCTTGGTGCTCTCGGTGACGGGTTCCTTCAAATTACCACCAGCAGGCGAAACCGTTCCGATGAAGGTGATGGAACCCGACCGACCGTTGTTGAGTTTCACATAACCCGCCCGCGCGTAGAAATTAGAAATAATAGCTGAGAGGTCCATGGGGAAGCCATCCTGACCAGGCAGCTCCTCCAAACGGTTACTCATCTCACGCAAGGCCTGTGCCCAACGCGAAGTGGAGTCAGCCAGCAGCAAGACCTTCATGCCCATAGCGCGGTAGTATTCACCAAGGGTCATTGCCGTATAAACCGAAGCCTCACGGGCGGCCACCGGCATATTGGATGTATTGCAGATAATGATGGTACGCTCCATCAGGCTGCGTCCCGTGTGCTTGTCCTTCAGTTCGGGGAACTCGGTGAAGATTTCCACCACCTCGTTGGCACGCTCGCCGCAGGCCGCCATAATGATGATGTCGGCATCAGCCTGCTCAGCAAGGGCATGTTGCAGCACGGTCTTGCCGCAGCCGAAGGGTCCCGGAATGAATCCTGTGCCACCTTCCGCGATAGGATTCAAAGTGTCTATAGTACGCACGCCTGTCTCCATCACTTTGAAAGGACGCGGTTTTTCCACGAATCCGCCCACGGCCACCTTCACGGGCCATTTCTGCGTCATCGTCACCTTCACGTCTTCGCCTTCCGCGTTGGTCAGCGTGGCGATGGTGTCGGTAATTTTGTATTGTCCGGCTTTGGCCACCGACTTTACGGTATAAGTACCCTTAAAGTTGAACGGCACCATGATTTTGTGGGACAGCCAGCCTTCCTTGACTTCACCTAACCAATCGGCAGCCACCACTTGGTCGCCTTCTTTAGCAATAGGCGTAAAGTCCCAAAGTTTCTTCTCGTCCAAGGCCTTGGTGTATTCACCTCTTTTCAGAAACACCCCTTCCATAGTGGCGAGGTTGTTCTGCAGACCGTCGAAGTTGCTCGAAAGCAGACCAGGTCCCAAGGTCACCTCAAGCATGTAGCCTTTGAATTCAACCGGGTCACCTATCTGAAGTCCACGGGTGCTCTCAAACACCTGAACCGAGGCTTTGTTCCCGTTCACCTTGATGACTTCTGCCATCAGCTTGACACCTTGCAAGTCGATGAAACAGATTTCATTCTGCGCCACAGGCCCGTTCACCTCGACGGTGACCAAGTTGGAAATGATTCCTGTAACTTTTCCTGTTGTATTCATAATTTATGATTCAATATTCAAGATTTAATATTCAAAGATTCTGTCGGTGCCTTCGACGGCCTCAGGTGCCCTCCTCAACCTTTTCAGGGGCAGAGTTCCCTGAGATTGTCGAAGAGGCATTCACTCCTTCAAAAGTACCACGGACTTCCTTCACCAACTTGCGGAACATTTCTTCACCCTTGGCAGCGTCAAGTTCGGCCCAGCGCTGGACGGTTTTGGCTTTCACCATAAAGGCAAGAATGGCGTTCATGTTGAAATAGTCCATTCGGGCGATATCGGAAGCTTTTTCCCACTTCAGTTCGTCCATCTTCTGCTCACGCTTCACAAAGTCAGCGTCGGCAAGAATTTCCTCTATCTGCTTGCCTTCCTCAAAGTCGGCCTCGGGCAGCTCCACTACATAGTCCTCCCCTTTCTTGCCGAGACGTTTGGCCAGATAGTTCACTTTCATGTTGCGCAGTCGACCGTCAAAGTCGAAATACTCGCGAATGAAATGGTTGTTCGAAGCGGCGGCCTTCGTGTAGAACTCTGCACCAAGTGTGTCTTCATCGAAACCCTCTTCCAAGAGTGCAACCAACTGTTGGTCCCTCTCAGAGAGCAATTCCATGATAGACTCCTTCAAGGCGGCATAGTCGAAGCCCGTGTTCTCGAAGCCCGAGGTCAGTTCAGGCAAGCCAGCCACGATATAGACGTAGTTATCCATCAGCCGAAAAGGATTTTCTTGGTGGCGGGACGCAGGTAGTTGGCGATGAGTTGGGTGAACTCGTCGTCGGTGAACTGCAGCATGTAGCCGCCTCCCTTAGGCGAAATCTTGAAGCCTCCGTTCACCTTCTTGGAATAGTCCACCTTGACTTCGCCCTTGAATTGGTTGGCAATCTCGTTCTTCACGAAAGGCTCCAACTCTTTCTTCAGCGATTCAGGCAGGATGAGACTAAGGTCGACGGGAGCGGCGTTCTGCGGATTGAAAGCTTTCACCACACTGGTAATCAAATCTTTGACAAAAGCAACATTATTCATATTGGTTTTCACACCTTCGGCAGCGGCTTTCGTCACCACCATTTTCTCAATTTCCTGTTTCGTCACAGCGATGCTCTGCGTCGCGGCCATTTTCACGTCAGCGGTAACCTTGGTCTTCAGTTCTTCCGCTTCCTTGTTGGCTTGGGCGACAATGCGCGCAGCCTCCGACTTGGCTTGGGCGATGATGCCGTCAGCCTCAATCTTTGCCTTCTGCAGCAGTTCCTCGCCGTCTTGTTTTCCCTTCGACAGCCCCTCATTATAGAGTCTGTCGGTCAATTCTTGCAGCTTGTTTTGCATAGAGTTATATTTATGTATTGTTTCCTAAATCAAGTCTTGCGTCCCAAACCCGACAAAACATAGGGTTGGGCGTGCAAAATTAGGAAATCTCCAACACAAAACGAAGAAATTTCAGAAATATTATAGAAAAACCCTCTGCTCAGAGCCTTTTTATTAGAGCCTTTTTATATAGGTACGCGCGCGTTTAGTCAAGTCGTGCTCCAAATAGCGCCACAGGTTTTGGACGCTGGAATTGTCCTCCAGTTCGCGAGTCGATTCGATGTACTTGATGCCGTTTTTCGTGATGCCTTGTGCAAACTTGTCGAAAATCATGGCGTTGACGCCTTTGTTCTTGTATTTCTCGTCGATGGCGATGAGCAGCAAGTCGATGGTGTCGTTCTCGCGCAAGGCCTTCTTCAGATACATCCACCCGAAGGGAAACAGCGACCCCTTGGCTTTCTGCATGGCCTTCGCCAGCGACGGCAGCGCCACACCGAAACCTATCACCTTATCGTCAGAGTCGAGGATAACAGAAGCATAGTCGACATTAAGGTTGACAACGAACTGTTTCTTCAGGTCCTCACATTGTCCGGGCGAGAGTTCAGAAAATCCATGCAGCTGCGAGTAAGCCTTATTCATACACTGGAACACGCCATCGAGATAAGGCTCCAGCTCGGCACGACTGTGGAAGACGGCCTGCCGCAGGCTACTTTTGACTGACACCAACTCGGCCATGCGGGCATAGCGATCGGGAATGAACTCCGGCACCTTGATGAGATACTCCACAAAGTCGGCATCTTTCACATAGCCCAAGTCCTTCAGATGCGCCTCATAATACGGCGCATTGTATTTTCCGTAAGCCGTGGGCAACTTGTCGAAACCTTCCACCAGCACACCAGCAGCGTCGAACTCAAGGAAACCCATCGGACCGTTAATGGCCTTCAGTCCCTTCTTGCGTGCATAATCCTCGATGGTCTTCATCAACGCAGCCGACACCGCCCTGTCGTCGATGAAGTCAATCCAGCCGAAGCGGCACACTTTCTCACCCCGTCGCTCATTGTACTGGTTGTTGACAATGCCGGCCACGCGGCCCACCACCTCACCCCGCTCGTCGTAAGCAAGCCAATATTTGGCCTCGCACACCTCAAAGGCATGGTTCTTGGAGGGTGTCAGCGTGTCACGGTCCATCTTCTCAATTTGTGGCACATAATACGGGTTGTCCTTATAAAACGCGTTGGGGAAATGCACGAAAGCTTTCAGTTCCTTCTTCGTGGTGACTTCTTTGACAGTGACGTTCATAGTCGATAGTTTTCGTATTTTAGTCAGCAAAAATAAATTGTGCACACAATTCTCCCAATATTTTTCATCGTAACGTACTTATTCCTCAATCAATTGCGGAGTTCTCTCCCCTTCCCCAGCTAATTCTATCCAACTTCGTTGTTTATGACGACTTTTCGGAAAAAAAATCCGTTTTCAAAAAAAAACGTCACAACGGAAAACATAAATTGGTATATTTGCGGCTCATTTATCCGAAAAACAATCAAACACAATATCATGTCAGAAATCAATCCTTCGACAAACTCAGGAGTAATAGGACACATCACACAGATTATCGGACCGGTGGTCGACGTCTACTTCGAGAACGGCGAGGCAGCCCTGCCGAAGATTCACGATGCCCTTGAGGTAATTCGCCCCAACGGGCGTCGCCTCGTACTGGAATGTCAGCAGCATATCGGTGAAGACTCGGTGCGTACCATCGCTATGGACTCGACCGACGGTCTTATGCGCGGCATGGAAGTCAGGCCTGCCGGCAAGCCCATCTCCATCCCCATCGGTGGACAGATTAAAGGCCGCTTGCTCAACGTGACAGGCGATGCCATCGACGGCATCGGTCCTCTCGACCGCACCACAGAATACCCCATCCACCGCGAGCCACCCAAATATGAAGACCTGGCCACTTCTAAAGAGGTACTCTTCACCGGCATCAAGGTCATCGACCTGCTGGAGCCTTACCTGAAAGGCGGAAAAATCGGCCTCTTTGGTGGTGCTGGCGTGGGCAAGACCGTGCTCATCATGGAACTCATCAACAACATTGCCAAGGGCTACAACGGCTACTCGGTCTTCACCGGTGTGGGCGAGCGCACCCGTGAAGGTAATGACCTGCTGCGCGAGATGATTGAGTCAGGCATCATCAAATACGGCGATGCTTTCCTCAAGTCGATGGAAGAAGGCGACTGGGACCTGTCGAAAATCGACAAGGAGAAGCTTGCCACCTCGCAAGCCACTTTGGTCTTCGGACAGATGAACGAGCCTCCAGGGGCACGTGTCTCTGTCGCCCTTTCAGGACTGACCGTGGCTGAGTCATTCCGCGACGAACTCGACGATGGTGTGAGCGACATCCTGCTCTTCATCGACAACATCTTCCGTTTCACGCAAGCCGGATCCGAGGTGTCGGCCCTGTTGGGTCGTATGCCTTCGGCTGTAGGTTACCAGCCTACGCTGGCCACAGAGATGGGTCAGATGCAGGAACGCATCACCTCCACCAAGGACGGCAGCATCACCTCGGTACAAGCCATCTACGTACCTGCCGACGACCTTACCGACCCTGCCCCTGCCACCACCTTCTCTCACTTGGATGCCACCACCGTATTGAGCCGTAAGATTGCCGAACTGGGTATCTACCCCGCTGTCGACCCACTCGACTCCACCTCGCGCATCCTCGACCCCAACATCATCGGTGAGAAGCACTACAACACCGCCCAGCGCGTTATCCAACTACTGCAACGCAACAAAGAACTGCAAGACATCATCGCCATCCTCGGCATGGAAGAGCTCTCGGAGGAGGACAAGATTGTCGTCCACCGTGCCCGCCGTGTGCAGCGATTCTTGTCGCAACCATTCCACGTCGCTGAACAATTCACCGGATTGAAGGGCGTGATGGTACCCATTGAGGAAACCATCCGTGGTTTCAACATGATCATGGACGGCGAAGTCGACCAATATCCCGAAGCAGCCTTCAATCTTGTTGGCACCATCGACGAGGCCATCGACAAGGGTGAGGAACTGCTGAAGAACGTGTCAATATAATTAAGGTGTTATGAAGGTCGAAATCATCTCACCGAGTTCAACGCTGTATTCCGGACAAGCCGCATCGGTAACGGTGCCGAGCAAGATGGGGCCGTTCACCCTGCTGGAACACCACGCTGCCATCGTGGCCATCCTTGAGGCCGGCAAGGTCAGCCTCACCGATGCCAACGGCAACCATCGTGAGTTTTCCATTAAGGGCGGCTTCACCGAGAACCACAACAACCTGCTAACCATCTGCGTGGAGCTATGAAAAAAGACGTGTTGACAAAATACTTGGCTATCTTCCTGCTGGTCTGCCTCGTCCTCGACGGCATTCTGCTCTGCGGCTTTGCCAACAAGCCCTGGTGGAACAGATGGATGATTATGGGTCCCAATCTCTTCATGGTGTTGGGTGCCTTCTATTGCCACCTGATGAAGAAAAACACCGAGGTACATCCCGGCAAGCTCACCTGGCTTTATGTCTACAAAGGCATCAAGATGGTGCTTACTGTGGCGGCCATCTTGCTGTATCTCTTCTTCGTCAAGCAAGGCGCCAAGGCTTTCATCATCATCACGGCAGCGGCCTACCTCATCGCGTTGGTGGTCGAGACCTATGTCTACACCCATTACATCAAGAACTTGAACAAAGAAAACAAAGCATGAGAAATGTTTTGAAATATATCATCCCTGGCCTTCTTCTTGCTTGGCTGTTGTTTGCGCCGACCCAAAGCTACGCGCAAGACTCCGAAGAGCCTGCCAAGGAGACCTTCAACGCCAAGTCGTTCATCTTCGGCCACACGGGCGACAGCTACTGCTTCCACATCACGGAGATCCACGAGCACCCCGTCTGCGTGTGGCTGCCTGTCATCGTGAAGTGCAAGGACGGTGGCAGCTGGCACTGTTTCTCGTCGAAGCACGTCTGCGAACTAAAAAGCGGCGAGACGTTTGAACACAAGGGTGCTCACTTCTACATTGCCCCAATCAGTGCCGACAAATACCCAGGCAAGCTGGTGGAGGTGAAAGCTGACGGTAGCCTCTCGCGTCCGTTCGACATCTCGTTCACCAAGAACGCTTTCGGCATCTTCCTGGTCTGCATCTTCATGTTGGCATTCTTCCTGCCCGCCGCAAAGATGTACAAGAAGAACCCGATGGCCAAGCCCACCAAGTATCAAGGGCTTGTGGAGTATCTCACCTATATGGTGTTGGACGGCATCATTTGCCCCAATATTCCCGAAAAGAAAGTGAAGAAGTTCGCACCTTATCTATTAACGGTGTTCTTCTTCATCTTCTTCGCCAACCTGTTTGGCCTCATCCCGTTCTTCCCGTTTGGCGCCAACGTGACGGGCAACCTTTCCATCACCGTTGTCCTGGCCCTGCTGACCTATTTCTTCGTGAACCTGTTTGGCAACAAGCACTATTGGAAGGACATCCTTTGGCCCGATGTGCCCATCTTCCTGAAGGCCTTCCCGCTGATGCCCATCATCGAGCTCATCTCCACCATCACCAAGCCTTTCGCCTTGATGGTGCGTCTCTTTGCCAATATCCTCGCTGGCCACATCGTCATCATGGTGCTCATGGGACTAATCTTCATCATCAGCGGCATGTATGGTGCGGGCATGGGCGGCGTGATGAGCATTGTCAGCATCTTCATGACTATCTTCATGACGGCTCTGGAACTGCTGGTGGCCTACATCCAAGCTTACGTATTCACCATATTGTCATCGCTGTTCATCGGCATGGCACAACACGAACCCGAACACGAATAATCAATTCAACAATTCAACAATAAACACTTAAACAATTAAAATCATGTTATTATCAACTATCCTTGAAGCCGTATCGTACGTGCCCGGTCTGGCTGCCATCGCAGCCGCCGTCGCCGTCATTGGTGCCGCTATCGGCATCGGTAGAATCGGTCAATCCGCCATGGAAGCCATGGCCCGTCAGCCCGAAGCCGCTGGTCGTATCCAGTCGGGTATGATTATCGCTGGCGCTCTCGTCGAAGGTGCAACGCTGTTCGCCATCGTCGTGTGCGTCTTGGCCGTTCTCGGCTAATTTCAAAACCCGCAAGGAGCTTGGCGCGCCAAGCTCCTTGCATTAACCTTTTAAACCCCAAAACAATGGATCTATTTCTTCCCGAAAGTGGATTAGTGATATGGATGCTCATCGCCTTTGCCATCGTGTTTGTCATTCTGGCAAAGGTGGGTTGGCCGATGATTATGGGTGCCGTGGAGCAACGCAACACTCACATCGCCGACTCGCTTCTGGCTGCCGAAGAAGCCAACAACGCCCTTGCCGGCATTGAACAGAAACGGCAGGAGACCATAGCAGCAGCACAGGCTGAGCAAATCAAAATCATGAAGGAGAGCCAGGACCTGAAGACCCAGCTCATCGAAGAGGCGAAGACACAAGCCAGGCAAGAGGCCGAGAAGATTGTGGCCGAAGCCAGGCTGAAGATTGAGAAGGAACAAGCTGAGGCCATGACCAAAATAAAGAACGAGGTCATCGTCCTCTCCGTCGATATTGCAGAGAAACTTCTGCAACGCGAACTGAGCAACAAACAGTCGCAAGGTGACTACATCGAGCAGCTGCTCAAAAACAACAAACAGATACAGGCATAAGCTATGGACAACGGAAAGATTTCTGTGAGATATGCACGGGCCCTGTTCCAACTTGCACAAGAACAAGGCTGCGAGGAAGCCATCTACGACGGTCTGATGCGCCTGTCGCACAATTACCTCCTCGCCATCTCCCAGTTCAATGAGGTGCTGAGCGACCCTATTGTCGCTAAAAACGAGAAGGTGAAGCTGTTGGAAATGGCCGTCGGCGAACCCATGCACGTCATCCTCAAGCAGTTCATCGCTTTCGTAGTGGAACAGCATCGCGAGAGCAGGATGTTTCTTATCGCCATGAAATACATGGAGATGTACCGCAAGAAGCATAACATACTGAACACTCAACTTACCACCGCCACCGAACTGCCAGAGGCAACGCTCGACAAAATCAAGGCCTACGTGGAACAGACCTTCAACGTGGAAGCCGAGATGGAAATCAAAATCGACCCCGCTCTTATTGGTGGCTTCGTCCTCGACATCGAGAATACCCGCATGGATGCCAGTGTAGCTGGCCAGCTTAATGCACTGAAAAACAAGTTGAAATAAATAAAAACACTACATATATGGCAAACATCAAGTCAAGTGAAATATCGAGCATCCTGCAAATGCAACTCCAAAACATGAGCAACAAGGTTCAGTTTGAGGAGATCGGCAAGGTGCTGCAAGTGAGTGACGGCGTGGCACACGTCTACGGATTGGACAAGGTGCAGAGCAACGAACTCGTCGAGTTCGAAAACGGCACCATGGGCGTGGTGCTCAATCTTGAGGAAGACAACGTCGGTGTGGTGCTGCTTGGTCCCACCGAAGGCATCAAGGAAGGCGAAACGGTGAAACGCACCCAGCGCATCGCCTCCGTCCTCGCAGGCGAAGGCATGTTGGGTCGTGTTGTTGACGGCCTCGGTCGCCCCATCGACGGCAAGGGAGCTATTCAAGGCAAAACCTTCGAAATGCCCTTGGAGCGCAAAGCCCCTGGTGTCATCTTCCGCCAACCCGTGAATCAACCTCTTCAGACGGGCCTCAAAGCCATTGATGCCATGATTCCCATCGGCCGCGGCCAGCGTGAGCTCATCATTGGCGACCGCCAGACGGGTAAGACCGCTATCGCCATTGATACCATTATCAACCAGAAGAATAACTTCAAGAATGGTGATCCGATTTACTGCATCTATGTAGCTATCGGACAGAAGGGTTCCACTGTGGCCAACTTGGTGAACACCTTGGAAAAGAATGGCGCTATGGACTACACCATCGTCGTCAGCGCCACCGCCTCCGACCCTGCCGCAATGCAGTTCTATGCCCCTTACGCAGGTTGCGCCATCGCTGAATATTTCCGCGATACGGGCCGTCACGCCTTGGTCATCTACGACGACTTGTCGAAACAAGCTGTAGCCTATCGTGAAGTCTCCCTGATTTTGCGTCGTCCCCCAGGACGTGAGGCCTACCCTGGCGATATCTTCTACCTCCACAGCCGTCTGTTGGAGCGTGCCGCTAAGGTCATCAACAACGACGATGTGGCTCGTCAGATGAACGACTTGCCCGACAGTCTCAAGGACATCGTGAAAGGTGGCGGCAGTATTACTGCACTACCCATCATCGAGACCCAAGCCGGTGACGTGTCAGCCTACATCCCGACCAACGTCATCTCCATCACCGACGGACAGATTTTCTTGGAGACCAGCCTGTTCAACGCGGGTATCCGTCCAGCCATCAATGTGGGTATCTCCGTGTCGCGTGTCGGTGGTAATGCACAAATCAAGTCCATGAAGAAAGTGGCTGGTACCTTAAAACTCGACCAAGCCCAGTTCCGCGAGATGGAGGCCTTCTCTAAATTCGGTGCCGAGCTCGACGCTGCTACCCTTGCCATTCTCGACAAAGGCCGCAAAAATGTGGAGCTGCTGAAACAGCCGCAATACACACCTATGCCCGTCGAAAAACAGGTGGCTATCATCTTCTGCGGCACCAATGGTCTGCTGAGCAAGGTGCCCGGCGACAAAGTGCTGGAGTTCGAAAAACAATTCCTTGACATCATGGATGTGAAGCACAAGGACGTAATGGAGCAACTGAAGGCCGGCAAGATTGACGACGACATCAAAGCCGTGCTGAAACAAGAAGCGTTGACATTGAGTGAACACTTTAACAGTTAGTTATGGCATCACTGAAAGAAATACGAGCCAGAATCGTTTCCGTCGCCTCGACACAGAAAATCACGAGCGCGATGAAAATGGTGTCGGCAGCCAAGCTGAAAAAGACTGAAGGTATCACGACGCGATTTGTGCCCTACAAGAACAAGCTGAGCGACGCGCTGTCAAACTATCTCAGCTCGTTGGAGGGCGAAGTCAGCATCCCACTGGCCGAACAACGTGAGGTGAAACGCGTCGCGCTGATGGCCTTCTCGTCAAGCAGTGGCCTATGCGGGGTATACAACTCCAGCGTCTGCAAGCTCTTCAAGCAGGTATACGATGAGTATGTCAGCAAACTTGGCGCAGAGAATGTCGTCGTTTTCCTCTCGGGAAAGAAGGTCAGCGACTACGCCAAAAAGTTCGGCATCAAGGTGGAAAAGCAGTACGAGCCTTTGGCTGAGAAACTTTCGTATGACCTCGCCATGGACGTCAGCGACATGATGGTCGACCTCTTCCTCACGCATAAGGTAGACCACGTGGAGCTGATATTCAACCACTTCAAAAACGCAGGTGTGCAGACACCTACACGCGAGACCGTTCTTCCCCTAAAAGCCGAGACTTCCGATACTGGACAAAATTTCGACTACATCGTTGAGCCTGACAAGGAGACTTTCGTCAACGACTTGATTCCTAAGGTAGTCCGCACCAACTTCTACTCCACCATGCTCGACGCAGTGACAGCCGAACACGGTGCGCGCATGACTGCCATGCACATTGCCTCCGACAATGCAGACCAGCTGTCGCAAGAACTGAAGATTCAGTACAACAAGGCGCGCCAGAACGTCATCACCAATGAACTGATTGACATCGTTGGCGGTGCTGAAGCACTGAATGGATAACTTTTGCAATACGTCGGCATCAAGATTACGAAGGAATCCCGAACGAATAATTCCTCATTATTTGTTCGGGATTTTTGCATATCTACGAGACCCAAAACAGAAAAAAAACCTTGCCAAATCCAACTATTTTGCTTATCTTTGCAACCGCAATTACAAAGCCCGAATGAAGCAGGAGAATCCTTGTAATTATCTGTTTTTCTGTGCAATACAATAAATAAATAGACTTGCTTGCTGATTTTCCTCCATAACACACTCATTCACAATCTATTAAAATACAAAAAACAATAGCAACGCTATACCAACGCTATACTAAAACTATAACAAGCCTATAGCCACCTTCTGTCAACTACGAGGTACCTTCGTGATAACTTTGTGTTAACCCCCAGATTCCTCTCTGTGGGTAGCTTGCTTCGTGTCTGCGCACATCTGGTGCGCTTGGTTGGGCGTGTGACTGTGTTGACTTACGCCTTCGAGATAACGAAGCCGCACTATCTCCATTTTTTCTTCTTGACCGAATCTCTTCCCTCTCTTCTTGTTTCACTCCATTTTTGTTGACTATTGTGTCAGCTTTTTTCAGCGTAAGACGCTTATTCCTGATAATACACGCGTTTTACCCTCTGAGAGACACGTGTCATTATTTCGTAGGGTATCGTTTGGCAAGCCTTTGCAATGTCAGCAATATCGTGTTCGGCATCAAAAATGACCACCGTGTCGCCTTCCGAGGCCGCCACATCAGTCAAATCCAGCATACACATATCCATGCAAATGTCGCCAATCACCTTGACAGGATTGCCATGCACGTAGAACACACCATTGCCATTACCCAATAGTCGTGAGAGGCCATCAGCATAACCGATAGGGACAATGCCAATACGCATGTCGCGTTCAGCATGACCATGTCGATTGTATCCTATGCTGTCGCCCTTTGGGATGAACTTGATTTGATTGATGGTGGTCTTGAGCGACACCACAGGCTGCAAAACGCCTTTGTCAACCTCGCAGGTCGGAATGCCATAGAGTCCAATACCTAAACGCACCATGTCGAACTGGTATTGTGGAAAGCGCGAGATGCCCGCTGTGTTGAGGATGTGACGCAAGGCCTGCGGGAACGCATCGACAATCAACCGGCTACCTTCCTCAAAGTTGCGTATCTGGCTCTTGGTGAACTCATCCTCGGCTGGATTGTCAGCCGTGGCGAGATGCGAGAACACACTCTTCACGTTCAGTAACGGGTTGGCCTGAATGCGACGAATAAGCTCGGACAACTCGCTGTTAGAGAAGCCTAAACGGTGCATACCCGTGTCGAGTTTGATATGGACATTGAGGGGATGTGCCTCAGGCAATGCCATGTTTTGCATCGCTTTTTCAATAAACTCCAGGTTGCGGAAACTGAACACCTCCGGCTCAAGATGGTATTTGATGATATTGTCGTAACTGTTTACCTCGGGACTCATCACCATAATGGGCAGGTTGATACCAGCACGACGCAGTTCAACGCCCTCGTCGGCAAAAGCAACGGTTAGATAATCAACGTTGTGAAATTGCAGTATATTAGAAACTTCAAGGTTGCCGCTACCGTAGCCGAAGGCCTTCACCATCACCATCAGCTTGGTCTCGGGCTTGATTTTTGACCGAAAATGGTTGAGATTGCTGACGAGGTGGTTGAAATTGATTTCCAAAACCGTCTCGTGCGCTTTCTCTTGTAGTTCCATACCGATTTGTTCAAACTCAAAAGCCCTTGCACCTTTCAGCAAGATTGTCTGGTTGTTGAATTTCGAGAAAGGGAAATGCGCCAAAAAATCAGGCACGTTTTTGTAGAAATAAGCCTCCATATCAAATTTGTTGGCTTGTCTTGATATGGCTTCGCCAATGCCAATGAGCAGGTCGACTCCCTTGTTTTTAAGCATCTGACCTATCTCAGTATAGAGGTCAATCTCGTTGCGCCCGCTCTGAAAGATGTCGGACAGGATGACAGCACGATAGTTGTGTTGCTGATGATGCTTCATCACATCCAGGGCAATGGCCAAGGAGTTGATGTCAGAGTTATAGTAATCGTTGATGATGGTGCAATTGTTCACGCCCGCCTTGATTTCGAGACGCATAGCGATGGTCGTGAGACCTTTCAGCCGCTCGGCAATGGTGGCAGGATTCATCTTCAGCAGCAAACACACAGCAACACAATGCAGGGCATTCTCAACGGAAGCCTCGTCGGCAAAAGGAATGGCAAAGGTCAGACACTCACCTTGATAGACACATTCCATCGTTGCAGACTTCTCACTTTTCGTCACCTGTTTCACAAACAGATTTGCTTCCTCAAACTTACGGCTCCAAGTGAACAACTTCACCTTCTCCGCAAGATTTGAACGGATAATAACCTGTTGTATCTCAGAATAATCCATACAATACACCAGCTGTTCGGCCTTGGTAAACAAGTTGAGTTTCTCCCCTGCTTTTTGTACAGGATTGATAAAGTTCTCCTCATGAGCCTGCCCGATATTGGTAAACACCCCGATGGTCGGGCGGATGATGTCTTGTAAGGTCATCATCTCGTCGGGTTCAGAGATGCCCGCCTCAAAGATGGCCAAATCGTTGTTATCACTCATTTGCCACACCGAAAGCGGCACACCCACTTGCGAGTTATAACTCTTCGGGCTGCGAACAATGTTGTAGTCGGGACTCAGCATCTGAAACAGCCACTCCTTAACGATGGTCTTACCGTTACTACCCGTGATGCCGATAACGGGGTAAGTGAATTGCTGGCGATGGCGCGAAGCCAAGGTCTGCAAAGCCTTCAACGTGTCAGGCACTATGATAAAAGCCGCCTCGGGATAAACATTTTCAGGCTGTCGGCTCACCACAAAGGCACGGACACCTTTGTCATACAACTCACCGATGTACTTATGTCCGTCATTGCGGACACTTGAAAGAGCAAAAAACAAAGCTTGACGCGGATCCATCAGGTGACGGCTATCGATGAGAAGGTCGCATACCTGAAGCATACTTTGGTCACCTACCAACTGTCCGCCAACGATTTCCGAAATCTGATTCAGAGAATAAAACTGGTGTTGCATAAAATGCGCTAAATTTTCCGCAAAGATACGGCTTTTCTGAAAAACACGTATCTTTGCAAACCAGAAAAAAAAGACGAAATGAGCCTAAAACAACATATCCCCAACGCCATCACATGCTGCAATCTGCTCTCGGGCTGCCTGTCCATTTTGTTTCTCACCCATGATATGCCCGTCAAAGCGGCACTCATGATTTTTGCAGCCGGACTGTTCGACTTTTTTGACGGTTTTGCTGCCAGACTACTCAACGTCCATTCCCCCATCGGTGCCGACCTGGACTCGTTGTCGGACGTGGTTTCTTTCGGTGTGGCTCCAGGATTCATCATGTATTGGCTGATGAGCCAGTATTTTGCATCCAAGCTATGGCTTCATGAATGGTGGTGGTCCGTTGGAGGTTTCAATGTATTGCCTTTCATAGCTTTTATGCTTCCTGTATTCTCGGCTATCCGTCTTGCCAAATTCAATGTCGACGACACACAGACGACCTCGTTTCGAGGCATCCCCGCACCAGGTATGGCCATCTTCATCGCCTCGTTGCCTTTGGCACTCAACCAAGCCGGACATCTCACCGACGGCGCGTTAGATTATTGGGCCTGCCTCGGCATCACCATTATCTTTTCCTTCATGATGATATGCCGATTGCGATTCTTCTCGTTCAAGATGAAGTCAGCCCATTGGAAAGGTAACGAAGTCCGGTGGATTTTCCTGATTATCGCCGTTTCGGGTTTTGCCATCTTCAGGTTTTTGGCTTTGCCATTCGTAATGATGGTGTATGTTTTGCTGTCGATACTCTTCTCTGAGAAAATGGAAAGATAACACTACATCTCCTTCTTGTGCAAAATGAAATTCTGTCCCAAGTACACTTCGCGGACATGCTCGTCACGTGCCAGCTCATCAGGTGTGCCCGACATCAGCACAGAACCATCAAAAAGCAAATAGGCGCGATCGGTAATGGAAAGCGTTTCATGCACGTTGTGGTCGGTGATGAGCACACCTATGTTTTTGCGTTTCAGTTTGAAGATGATGCGCTGGATATCCTCCACGGCGATAGGATCGACACCAGCGAAAGGCTCGTCCAAAAGAATAAAACTCGGATCGACAGCCAAAGCACGGGCTATCTCAGTACGACGACGTTCACCGCCAGAAAGCTGTATTCCCATGCTCTTACGCACATGCTGCAAGCCAAATTCGTCCAAAAGCGACTCCAACTTCTCGCGCTGTGCCTGCTTCGACATGCCTTTCTTGAACTGCATCACCGACGCGATGTTGTCCTCTACGCTCATTTGACGGAACACCGAAGCCTCTTGCGCAAGGTAGCCGATACCCATCTGGGCTCGCTTGAACATGGGTTGTGAAGAGATGTCCTGCTCATTAAGGAATACTTTGCCGGAATAAGGCTTGATGAGCCCCACCACCATATAGAATGTGGTGGTCTTACCGGCACCGTTAGGGCCAAGCAGGCCTACAATTTCCCCTTGGTTGACCTCAACGCTCACGCCCTTCACAACCGTGCGCTGCTTGTATTTCTTCACTAAATCCTGTGTCCAAAGTCTCATAGTCAAAAAATCCCTTCTTTAAGTATATCGTGCAAATGAATGATTCCCATATATTTCCCGTCATGCATAACAGGCAGTTGTGTAATGCTGTTTTCCCGCATCTTGTGCAAGGCATCCACAACCAAAGCTTCCTCATTGATAGTCTTGGGGTTAGAGGTCATGATTTGAACAGCCTTCACCTGCTCAATGTCAGGATATTTCATCAACATACGGCGCAAGTCACCATCCGTGATGATGCCGAGAAGTTGTCCGTTTTCAGTCACCACAGTGGCACCAAGTCGTTTACCAGTCATTTCGATAATGACTTGCGTCAAGCTGTCATCAGGACCGACTTCGGGGCGTTCATTCCTGATATACAAGTCTTTGACACGCAAATACAATTGCTTGCCCAAAGCACCCCCTGGATGGAACTTGGCAAAGTCGGCAGCCGAAAAGCCACGACACCTCATTAATATAAGAGCCAGCGCATCGCCCATGACAAGCTGGGCCGTAGTGCTGCTGGTTGGCGCAAGACTGCCAGGAATGGCCTCCTCGTTCACCGTCACATCGAGGACGAAGTCGGCTTGCAAAGCCAAATATGATTGTCGGTTTCCAACTATGGCCACGATTTTGTTTCCACGCAGTTTAATCAGCGGAACCAGCATCTTGATTTCAGGCGTTTCGCCACTTTTCGAAAGAACGACCACAATGTCGCCCTCGCGCACAATACCCAAATCACCATGAATGGCATCGGCAGCGTGCATGAAAACCGCATTAGTGCCCGTTGAGTTCATCGTCGCCACAATCTTTTGGGCGATAATGGCACTCTTTCCGATACCCGAAAACACCAAATTACCCTTGTTTTCCAGCATCAAGCCGATCGTTTCCGCAAAATCATCATCCAATTGGCCTTTCAACCCATTGATTGCATTCACCTCATTGTCAATAATTTGAGAAGCCAATTGATTTATTTCTTCATTTTTTCTCATTTTTTTCAAAATTTTCTTGCGCCATATAGATGAAATACTATAACTTTGTCTTTGCTGAATTGGAGAGAAACTCTCTGAGGCAATAACGCAGTTTTTCAAAACAGATTGCAAAATAACGCAAAAATTCGGACAATACCAAAAGGAAGAAACAATGGCAAAAAAAGCTGACCCTGAAATCCACAAGTTGCTGAAGGACGTCTTCGGTTTCGACCAGTTCAAAGGGAACCAGGAAGAAATCATCAAAAGCATCCTTGCCGGCAACAACACCTTCGTACTGATGCCCACAGGTGGCGGCAAGTCGCTGTGCTACCAACTACCCGCGCTGATGTCAGAAGGCACAGCCATAGTCGTTTCGCCTCTCATCGCCCTGATGAAGAATCAAGTCGACATGATTCGCAACTTCGGCACCGACCTCGGCATAGCCCACGTGATGAACTCATCGCTATCGAAAGCCGAATTGCTGGAGGTAAAAGAAGACTTGAAGAACGGCAAAACCAAGCTGCTCTATGTGGCACCCGAGTCGCTCACCAAAGAGGAAACGGTAGAGTTCCTGCGCACTTTGAAGATATCCTTCGTCGCCATCGACGAGGCTCACTGCATTTCGGAATGGGGTCACGATTTCCGTCCGGAATACCGTCGCTTGCGTCCCATTATCAACGCCATAGGCGACAGTCTTCCCGTCATCGCCCTGACCGCCACCGCTACTGTAAAAGTGCAGAACGACATCATGAAAAACCTTGAAATCATGGATGCAAAGGTGTTCAAGTCGTCGTTCGACCGCCCGAACCTATATTATGAGGTGCGTCCCAAGACGAAAGACGTCGTAAAAGACATTATCAAATACATCAAACAGAACCCTGGCAAGTCGGGCATCGTATATTGCCTCAGCCGCAAAAAAGTGGAGGAGCTGGCCGAAACACTCGTGGTAAACGGTATTCGTGCCCTACCCTACCATGCAGGCCTCGACAGCCAGACACGTAAAGAAAACCAAGACAAGTTCCTCATGGAGGAAGCCGATGTCATCGTGGCCACTATCGCCTTCGGTATGGGCATCGACAAACCCGACGTGCGTTTTGTCATCCACCACGACATCCCCAAGAGCTTAGAAGGCTACTACCAGGAGACAGGTCGTGCTGGACGCGACGGCGGTGAAGGCAACTGCATCGCTTTCTACGACTACGAAGACATCCATAAACTGGAAAAGTTCAACAAAGGAAAGAACGTAGCCGAACAGGAAATCGCCCGCGAACTACTTAACGAAACAGTAACCTACGCTGAGTCAGCTGTCTGCCGCCATAGACTGTTGCTCCACTATTTCGGCGAGGAATACGAGAAGGAAAACTGCGGCTCTTGCGACAACTGCCGCTACCCCAAGGAGAAATTTGATGGCAAAGAAGACCTCAAACTTGTCCTCGAAGCCGTTGAAGAGACCAAACAGCTCTTCAAGACGAAACATATTGCTGAACTATTGGCCGGCAAACTCACTGGCGACATCAAGGCGGCCAAACAGGAAAACAATGAGTTCTTCGGTGCAGGCGACGAACACGACGAGAAATATTGGACTGCCGTCATCCGTCAAGCTCTTGTCAACAAGCTGCTTACCAAGGACATCGAGAACTACGGCATCCTGAAAATCACCAAGGAAGGCAAGAACTTCATCAAGAAGCCTTACTCCGTTATGCTCGTCAAGGATCACGACTACGAGAACTCCGACGATGATGATCCCGAGAGTATGGCTGCTATGGGCGCTGGTAAAGACGGCGGCGCCGACAAGACCCTCTTCGCCTTGCTCAAAGATTTGCGCAAAACCATCGCCAAGCAGAACGGATTGCCTCCATTCGTCATCTTCCAAGACACCTCACTTGAGGATATGGCCATCCAATACCCCATCACCAAGGAAGAAATGACCCAGATTGCTGGCGTGGGCTTGGGCAAAGCCGAGAAATTCGGTGAGCCGTTCATCAAGCTCATCAAGGAATATGTCGAGGAAAATGACATCACACGCCCCAACGATATGGTGGTCAAATCGGTGGTCAACAACTCTGCACTGAAAATCGGCATCATCCAAAACATCGACAAGAAGATTCCGTTGGAAGACATCGCCTACGGCAAGGGGCTGGAATTCGACGAGTTGCTGTCGGAAATCGAAAGCATCGTTTCGTCAGGCACTCATCTGGACATTAACTATTACATCGAGGACAACATCGACATCTACCATCAGGAGGACATTCTCGACTATTTCCATGAGGCCGAAACAGACGACATCCAAACCGCCTTGCGCGAACTGGGCGAAGACGAATACGATGAAGAAGAAGTCCGCCTCATGCGCATCAAGTTCCTCTCCGATGTCGGCAACTAATTGAAAATGCAACGATTATTTATCATAGCTATGGTTTTGCTCTTGTTTTCAGCTTGTGGAAACAGGAGCAAAACCATTATGCCCTCATGCATTCTCACAGAACAGGAGATGATTTCCATCATGACTGACGTGCAAATCCTTGAGGCTGACTTGAACCATAAAAAGTCAAAGGGAAAGATGATTGGCAACATGCCAAAGGAATACTACAACCAGTTGTTTGAACATTACGGTATCACCGACAGCATTTTTGCCGAAAATATGCGGTATTATACGCATGACCCAGCCACAATGGAAAGGATTATGGACTCCGTTACGGAACGGCTCATTTCTTCAGTTCCGCAGCCAGCAAATCATTAAGTTTCCTCGCAGCATCCCATAGCAAACTCTCATCCGTTGGAACTGCTACAGGTTTGCCATTCAAGCGGTTGAGCGTTTCAGCAGAGCAGGCCTCACGATCACCTTTGATAGTGGTGTAGGCGTTCTTGAAAGTGGATGTTGCCATAAATGGGACAGATCCTATGAGACGACCAGCGCAGTTGCGGTATTCCATCATGCCCGAAATAGTAGCACTCTTGTTTTGGATGTGATCAGTTACCTCAACCATTTTGCTTCCATTGTATTCCTTGAACGACACCTCATCCAAACGTATGGGCGACACCGTTACGTCTTGCACGTTAACTGAAATCATCGCCGTCGATTTCTTCGTGCGGACGATGTCGAAAGGAATTTCATCGTCATCGAAATCAAGTATGACGTCCACAACTGCTTTCGGTACAAGCTTCTCGCCAGTGAAATTCAGTGTCACCTTGTCAGCCGAATGCAGCACCTGACGCTTGCGCAAGTCCTTTAGACGCTGATTCTCACGATTGGTGCGTGACAGTTGCTCAATAAACTGCGATGCCAATTCTGCATCGGACCGTGAGCCCGTGTTGAGCAATTGATTCGCTTTTGCCACCAAGAAACTTTCTGCCTTATTGCGTGCCACCAGCATGTCATCGTCGAGCTTGAGTTTCACATAATCCATTCCCCTTTTGATTTTCTTGGGCATCTTGGCAAACACCTCATTACGGCCTTTCATGCTGCAATAGCGTTGGTAAATCTCAGGCCAAGCTTCAGGTTGCCCCGTAGCTTTCAGAGACTGGATGCGATTGTGGTCAGCTTGGTTGGCCTTATGGTAGGAAGCCGCCAACATATTCATATCACGTTCGTTGATACGGTCCTTCTTGGCTGAAGGCGCCAAACGTTGAATGACCTGGTCGTATTCTTGGGCTTCGTAGAGTTTTTGGGGTGTGTTGCACGAGGCCATTATGACAGCGAGCAACAAAACGGGTATCATTCGGAGGTATCTCATGACATTCATTTATTATAGACTCAAAACACAGGACTTGGTGGCATGCGACCTTTTTGCCACGTGTCACGTAGTCTCACATCTATTGAAAAACTACAAATTTCGCTCCAAAATTGTCCAATCAGGAATAAATATTTACTTTTGTGCCTCCAAATTATCAATCCCATGGAAAAGATCAAACAATTACAACAGGATTTTGCCCATTTTCTGGCGCAAACCGACTTTGGCGGACAGCCCACCGAACTGTATGCACCTATTTCATATACCATCCTTCAAAGCGGCAAGCGTCTGCGTCCCATGCTCTGCCTCCTGGCTAACGAAATGTTTGGCGGCGACGAGCAGCAAGCCCTTTGGCCAGCATTGGCTTTGGAGACCTTCCACAACTTCACCCTTATTCACGACGACATCATGGACAAAGCTCCCCTGCGTCGAGGAATGGAAACCGTGTATCAGAAATGGAATGCCGACATCGCCATCCTGTCGGGTGATGCTATGCTGGCCAAAGCCTTCCAATTTGCCCTAAAACCCGACAAAGGTGCCAAACTTGCCCAGCAATTGGGTAAAGTGGCCATCGAGATTTGTGAAGGACAGCAGATGGATCTCAATTTCGAGACCTGCGGCAATGTGACGATTGACGAGTATCTGGAGATGATTCGTTTGAAGACCGCCGTCCTGTTGGCTACAGCCTTACAGATGGGTGCCACCGTTGCCGACGCAAAAGAGAGCGACATACAGCATCTTTACGATTTCGGCATCGCTATGGGTTTGAGCTTCCAGCTGCAAGACGACATCCTCGACCTCTACAGCGACGTTCAGACCTTCGGCAAGAAACACGGCGGCGACATCGCTGACAACAAGAAGACCTATCTTTATCTGAAGGCTCTCGAACTGGCCAATGAAAAAGACCGCAAACGTCTCTCCTACCTCTTCACCCTCCGCACCGACCACGATGAAGAAGAAAAGATTGAAGAGGTGAAAGGAATATACGACCGCTTGAACATCAAGGGGATTGTGGAAGCCGTTATCGCGGAGTATGACCAGAAAGCGTTTAAGGCCTTAGCCGCTGTCGACATACCCGATGAGAAAAAGGCTCATCTAAGAGCCTACGCCGAAAGCCTTACAGGCAGAAAGAAATAAAAAAGAAGCCCACCCCGAAGGTGGGCTTCTTCATTCTTAGGGTATCGCAAGCTTATTGCTCCTTGACCACCACGTTCTTGATTTCCCACGTGGCCGAAGCGCCGTCAACACTGAGATAACGGAAAGCGATGCGGCAAGTGGAAGTCTTATACGCAGCTGGGATGACCAAATCTCCAGCAGCGACAAACTGCCATTTCGTCGTAGGCTGGTTAAGGATAGGCAGTTCCACCCATTGCTCCAGGTTCGGGTCTTCGCCAACCGTATAGTCATTGGTCACCCAAACCGTATAATAACCTTCATCGACACCAACATTCATGCTTCCTTCCGGACCTCTTGCATGTTCAAAATTCAGAATCGGATTGGTGCTGCCGCTCAAGTCAATCACTGGGCTGATAAACCAGTCTTCGTTGGCGTATGAAACATTGTTGGCAAAACCCGAAATCACTGCACCATATTCAAGATGAGAAGCATTTTGATACCACTCTTGCTCACCCGTCACGCTATAGGCGCTGAACGTGCTGAAACTGGATTGCGTAGTCAGCGTTTGGTTGAAATACTCAGTAGTCCCTGGGTCTGGAGGCGTAATGCCACCATCCAAGACAAAATCAGCTTCGGTGCCTCCGCTGTCGCGCAGTCCAGGTTGACCGAAATAAGTACGGAGCTTACCCAACACCGTCAGATGTTTGCCCAAATTGTCGGGATTGTCCATCAAGTTGACCTGAATGCGGAGCGGTTTGCCAGCAGGCAGGTTGACAATAACGCACTGGCTGATTTCCCTGCATGAGGCATCGTCGGCAATCACCACATTGGTGGCGAGGTCGAAAGGAGCACTCCAATTGACGTCAGCGTTGCTCGAGACTGTGCTCAAACCTGACTTCACAGCACCCACGATAAAACCATGAACCCATGCGACAGGCTCTTCGCTCTGCAGACCGATACCCGCTGCCACGTTGTACGGGTCGTCAGCCGTACCGCTGCCTTCGCCCGTTCCCGGAGTAGGAGGCTCACCGCCACCACCGCCACCAGGTTCACCCTCTTCGACGAGGATGTATTTCACCTCCAAAGTACGCGATTGCGTTTCTGACGACAAGAACTTGATGGCTACAGTAACAGTCTCACCCAGGAACTCATCGAGACTGGTCTCGACGGTCTGGAAGTCGGACCAACCGCCCGTGTTCGGATAGGTCACATTCATCTGTGTCCAGTGGGCTTCCTGAGGATCGCTGCCAAAGACATAATCCTTTGAAACCTGGAGTGTGACATCCTCAGTATTGCTGTTGGAATATTGGGCCACATAATTGACGCCCACCTTCACATGCTCGACACCCGTCAGGGCCACAGGAGATGAAATCAGCCAGTCTTCATTGGCATAGTTGGCACCATTAGCATAGCCTGTCATCTTAGCGGTGCTGTAGTCGATTTCCCACTTTTGGGCACCGGCAACGCTAAACTCCTTGTAGGTTCCAAACGAAGTGGCAAACTGCTGTTCGTAAGGCAAAGTCTGAACCTCACCAGGCTCACCGCCTTGACCGCCACCGCCGCCAGGAGTGAAATTATTGAATTCCAATTCACTAATAGAACGAATGATCAACTGCCAAGTGCTCTTACTATTGGTGCCATAATACGAAGCGATGGCCACCAAGTTACCCGTATCCGACGGAAGCGGGTCGTTGGCAAAATTGGCATAGTTGCTGGTGCGAACGACAAATTCATCAGCGTTGCCGACAGGGTTCTGGGCATCGACCAAGCAACGGTTGCCATAGGTGCTAACATCAGCAAAAGTGTTTTCTTCGGTGAACCAAACATTCTCCAAACGCACCAGACCAGCAAGGTATTTACCCGTCTTGATTTCAGAAATCGTGGTCAGGGCGGGTTGGATAGGCTTGTTGTTGGCCAAGATAATGATGTGTCCGTCGGCTTCGAAATCAGTCAGTTGGGGTAATCCATAGTACAAGGAATACTTGACATCTTTCAAATAGACGCGGATGGAGTCACCAATGCGAACCCCACTCGGGGCGTTAAGGTGTAACTCGATGGCGGCACCCGAGGCGCGGTCTTGCATAAAAGCACACTTATACAAGTTGCCCGACTGCTCGTCGGCGGTGACGATACCATACACCGAAGCATCTTCGGTGAACACCGTGCCCGATTCCAGTTCAATGATTTCGCCAATGGTGTAAATCTTACCTACCGGCAGGTCTTGGATAGGCGGTTGTGGATACTCTTTCTTGCAGGCGGTGAACACTGCGCCCATCATGGCAAGAAGCAGAAATGCGTTGAATACTCTGTTTTTCATTTTCTATCGTGTTTTGATTTTTATTTTCTAACTGTCAAGCTGATGAAATAATTGATACCGTACATATATGAGTACTTGTCGGGGAACATATCGGGGTTGTTGGCATCGAAGCGCAGTTGCTCGTAGCCGTAAAGGATGGTGCTCTTGTTGTTGAGCAAGTTGTTGATGCTCACATTCAGCAAGAAATAATAGCCTTTGTAGCGATATGATACGCCACCATAGAAATCGAGGGTGAAGGCAGGCTTCATCGGGGTCTGGTTCAGCACTTCCTCGATACGGATGTCGCCTTGTGCATAGTGCAGCATACCTTCTTCGGTGTGGTTATAGGGGTTGACGTCGAAGTACATATTGGCGAGATAGTTCGCGTTGAGACTCACCCACCAATTCTTCGGGTCGTTATATTTAATGCCCAGCGAAGCCACCGTCTCGGGACCAGAAGCAACATGATAGTCTTTCAGGTAGGCTACGCTGTTCTGGATATAGGCCGTAGTGTTGTTGTCGTCGTATACCGAGAAGATGGGGTTATTATTATAGGTATGGATGCCGTTGGCGGCAGCGGCCTGAAGGGTGATGGTCGGGGTGACTTTCCACTCAGCGCCCAGTTCCAAACCCAGGCTTTTCTGGTTGATGTTCGTCATGATGAAGTTGACGTACTCGCTGGTGTAGGAGTTGGCGCTGGTTGTGGCGTTAAGGAACACATTCTCACAATAGAAGCTACGGTTCCAGATGAGGTTCCGATAGGTATAGTAATAACCCGTCAGGCGGAACTTGAAGACGGGCGAACGGTAAAGGTAGCTCAAGTCGAAAGCGTTGATACGTTCGCTCTTCAGGTCACCCTCCACCACCGTGTGGCGGGTACGAGGCGACACATAGATGTCCCTGAACTGAGGAGCCTGGGTCATGTAAGCGAAATTGGCCACGATATGGTTTCGCCCGTTAATGGCGAAAGTCACACCCGCCTTTGCACTCGGGTCGAAGAAGTTGTGCATTTGGTCCTTACCGTATGAGTTTTCGGGGAAGGAACCGCTCTTCCAGAGGCCCTCGCGCCAAATCTGTGTAAACTCGGCCTGCAAGCCCAAATAGAGGTCGAACCTACCCACCAGCCAGTCGATTTGGTCCCAAATGCGACCATAATTGCGGTTGGAGTAGTAGTTATAGCTGATGATGTCGCCGACCTTAGCCACATGGTTGGGGTTGTTGAGGTTGGGCTGGCATTCATCGCTTTCAAGGTTCTCGGCATACTTATTAATATCGTAGTAGTAATCGCCGCCAAGAAGGTCGTTGACGCTCTCGTAATATTGCGTCCGTGAGGCATTGACGGCCAGACCGCCCGTCATGATGAGGTTGGGCAGGAATTCATGCTTGAAATAGGTGGAGCCACCCATCTGACGCTTGTCGTAGTGGCGCTCGCTGAGGATATATTTCGAAGCTTTGCCCGTGACGGACTCGTTGGTGCCATTGGCATTGTTCACCGTAAAGAGATGGTCGCGGTTGGCGTTGTAAAGCGCATCCCAGTCAATCTGGCACACCTTCGAATCGCGGTTGAGCCAGGCATTGAGTTGGGCTTCATATTCGGCTCGGCACGAGGCATGCGTCCCATAGTAACTCGGCAGGTTCTTGTAATAATCGGGGCGCGGGTCACCGGTTTCTCCCCAATTGAGGCCCGTCTGGCCCGACTTACCAAAGAAGTAATAGGCCGTAGTAATGAATTCTGTCTTCTTGCTGGGCGTCCAGTACCAAGTAAGACTGGCAAACGGCTGATGAGCAGTACTCACACGCGAATTGCGGATAACTTGCGTGCCTTTCTCATCGATAGTCTGAAAGCCCCAGTTGGGATTGTAGAAGTTGGAGCCGACGAGGTCGTAAGCCTCCTGAACCACGGGCGTGGAGCCGCCACGCTGCGAGGGCGCACCAAACACAGTGAGGTCGAGACTGTGCTTGTCGTTGAATTTCTTCTCCAACGAGAGGAAGTAGCTATAGGCTTGGTAGAAAGTGCCTTCCGTATAGCCTTTGCCTGCGTATCGACCGCTGGCAGTAGCCATCAGGTACCAGCCATTCCCCATATCGCCTGTACCGACTGACGCCATAGCGCGATGCTGGTAGGAACGGTTGCTGAACGCATAGCTCACCGAGATTTGCTTGCGGTATTCAGAAGCACGTGTCGAGTAGGACGTCAAGCCACCGAGGCCACCGAAGCCCGCACTCGTTCTGCCCAGACCTTCAACAAGCACCGAATTGCGGAAGGCATCGTTCAGTCCGCCCCAGTTGGAGAAAATAGGGCGGCCCGTCTCAGGGTCGTTCATCAATATGCCATTGATCATTACCTCGTTGTATTTCGAGTCGTTGCCGCGCACGCGGTAGCGCAACGAGCCGAAATTATAGGCCGCAATGCTGTTGAACACATCGCGCGAGGAGTTGAGCAAGGTGGAAGCATCGTTGACCGAAGAGGACGACTCCTCAAAATCGGAGTCCATGAGGATCACCGTCGGCACATCGTGCTGGTCGAGGTTGACGGTGTCGACAGTCTGGGCCATCGTTCGCCCGACCGACAACGCCGCAACCGTGATTAAGAGTAGGAATTTCTTCATATTTAGGATATTACGATTATGAACAGCTTTTTTCTTGAAGCACGAATTATTGTGCAAATATAAACAATTTAACCGAAAAATCACGCCAAAGAAGAAAAAAGACCGAATTTTTGCTACTTTTGCTGACTAAACCTGATGCAAACAACATTCATCACTATGAACAAACACCTTGTTTTAATATTGGCTGTTTTGGCTTTTAGCCTTGGCCTCACGAACCTCAACGCCCAAGAGCAGCAAGCCTATAAGGTAGGACTCGTCGGCTTCTACAACCTGGAAAACCTCTTCGACACCATCAACGACCCGGTCAAACAGGACGAGGAATTCCTGCCCCAAGGCGCCAACCAATGGAACACCGAGAAATACACGACGAAGCTCCACAATATGGCCTACGCCATCTCTACTATCGGCACCGACATCACACCCGACGGAGTAGCGGTGCTCGGCGTCTCAGAGATAGAAAACCGAACCGTGTTGGAAGACCTCGTCGTCCAGCCTGAAATCAAAGGCCGCAACTACCAAATTGTGCACTACGACTCGCCCGACCGCCGTGGTGTGGACGTAGGCCTGATTTACAACCCGAAGTATTTCAAACTGGTGAGCAGCAAGTCGTACCGCACCGTCGTCCCCGACCAGCCCGACTTCATCACCCGCGACCAGCTGCTGGTCAGCGGCCTGTTCGACGGCGAGATGATGCACTTCATCGTGATGCACTGGCCCTCGCGCTATGGTGGCGAGAAACGCTCCCTGCCTGGCCGCGTGGCTGCTGCTACGTTGTGCCGCCACATCGCCGACTCCATCCTCAACGAGGACGCCAACGCCAAAATCATCATAATGGGCGACTACAACGACTACCCCGACAACAAAAGCATCACGAAATACCTGGGCGCAAAGGGCAACATGAAAACCTTGCGCGACGATGAGTTCTACAACCCCATGTATGAACTGCATCAAAGAGGCATCGGCACCAACTACTACAACGATGTGCCTGGTGTGCTCGACCAGACCATCATCACTCATGGCCTGCTGCCCACCGACTATTCAACCTACCAGTTCAAGAACGCGAAAGTCCACAACAAGGAGTTCTTGAAACAACACGGTGGCCGATACAACGGCTATCCCTTCCGCACCTTCGGCAGCGGCGTCTGGATGGGCGGGTATAGCGACCATTTCCCTGT
>JAILDR010000019.1 GCA_024689285.1 Bacteroidales bacterium
GGTGTTGCCACGGTTGCCGCCGTATGCCGTGTTGCACTCCACTAGAGTGCCATTCACTTTTTGTACCAGGTTTTTAATCAGCTCGGGACGCAGGTGGTTGCTCTTCGATGACTCGCCGGTGGAGATTTTCACCGCTACACGACCGTGAGCCTCCACGCCCAAGGCCTCATAGATGCGTACCAGTCCCTCCGGACTGATGTCGGTAGTCATATAAACCGTTGCCACCTCGCCTTCGGTCGTGGGTGGGGCGGGTTGGTGTGTTTGTGCGTGGCATGAAGCCATGCCGAGAATGCAAATCAGTGCCATAACGATAGTGCTTTTAGTCATTGTATTGTTGTTTTGTGAATAATGTTATCTCTTCCATGACCCAATCACCTCGCCGACATACACCGTATGGATACCGGCATCGAAACCGTCGTACCATTTCTTGGGCGTGTCGTTGCGGAAGTCCTGCTCCGTCTGATGCCATGCCGTCATGGTCTCGCATTCGATGACCAGGTTGGCTTCTTCGTAATAGGGCGTGCCGTGTTCGGTATAGGCCACATGCAGGCCGAGGGCAGCGGCCTTGTCGCCGTCGCGACCGCTGTTGCTACCCATGTACTGCCACACTTTCGGGTCGTCGAACTGCATGATGGTGAAGCGTGGATGCTTTTCCATAAACTCCCAGGTGTAGCGGCCAGGAGCCACATAAACGGTCACTGCCGGTCGGTTATGACCGAGATAGTTGCCAATGCCGCCCCAGCCGATGGTCATGGCGTTGCTCTCGGTGGTGTCGCCTGAGCATACGATGAGGTTCTCCGTGAACCAGGTGAAGCCGTTTTTCTGAAACTCCTGCTGCACATCGAAGGCAGTCAGTTCGTTGTTTTCCTTATTCATAGTTTCGTCGTTTTGTTCCTGTTGTTGTTGAGGACTGGCACAGCCGATGAGGGCGATGCAGAGAAGGGTAAAAATGAAATTCTTCATCGATTTAATACTTTGTAATCAATATGCAAAAGTACAAAAAACTTGTTATTTATTGATTTTTACTACTTTTGCCGACTAAATAATCAGTTTAGATGCCAGGAATAAGCGATTATATCAATGCCTTTAGAACTGGGTTGTTTTCGAATAAAAAACAATTGTCAGGATTGGCTTTTATTGATGTTGAAGTCGGTATAGATGATAAAAAAGTACATGATTTCGGCGCTGTCAGAGACTCTGGGCAAGAGTTACATACCACTTCAAAAAATGACTTTTCCAGTTTTATTTCAGATGCAGAATATCTTTGTGGTCATAACATCATCCATCATGACTTAACTTATTTGGCTGATATAAAAGGTGTCAAAGACAAAAAAGTAATCGATACTTTGTTTCTCTCTCCTTTGTTGTTCCCAAAACGTCCTTATCATAGGCTTCTAAAAGACGACAAACTACAAACGGAGGAAAGGAACAATCCTCTTAATGACTGTCTAAAAGCACGAGATCTTTTTTATGACGAAGTCAACGCATTCAAAGCAATGCCAGATGAAATGCAGCGTATTTACTTTGGACTTCTACACCACGTCAAGGATTTCGCTGCCTTTTTTGATTATCTGAAGTTCGATGAAGCTGATGGACAATTGGAATCGTTGATTTATCAAACATTTTACCGAAAAATCTGTTCACATAGCCCCATCTCAATGCTCATCAAAGAACACCCTGTCGAATTGGCTTATGCTTTGGCATTGATTTCCACTGGTGACAGTTATTCCATTACTCCTCCTTGGCTTCTGCACAATTATCCCAATATTGAAAATGTCTTGCAGTTTTTGTGCAACACTCCATGCCACGACGGCAATTGCGAGTACTGCGAAACAAAACTGAACATCCATACTGGGCTGAAGGATGTGTTTGGTTTTGAATCTTTTCGCACTCACGACGGAGAGCCATTGCAAGAAAAGGCCGTACAGGCTGCTGTCGATGGGAAGTCTCTTTTGGCCATTTTCCCGACAGGTGGTGGAAAATCGCTCACTTTCCAACTGCCTGCATTGATGTCAGGTCGTGCTGTTCACGGACTAACCGTAGTTATTTCACCACTGCAATCGCTGATGAAAGACCAAGTAGACAATCTTGCTGAACAAGGTATTGCAGAAGCTGTCACCGTCAATGGGTTACTCGATCCTGTCAACCGTGCCAATGCCTTTGAAAGAATTGCCGATGGCAGTGCAACACTGTTGTATATTGCTCCTGAAATGTTGCGGTCAAAAACGATGGAAAAGCTTCTGGTTTCGAGAAATGTGGTTCGTTTTGTCATCGACGAAGCGCATTGTTTCTCGGCATGGGGTCAGGATTTCCGAGTGGATTACCTTTATATCGGTGATTTCATTCGCAAACTACAAGAGAAGAAAGGCTTGTCAACACCTATACCCATCTCGTGTTTTACTGCTACAGCGAAACAAAAAGTCATTACCGACATCAGTGATTATTTCAAAAGGAAACTGGGACAGGAGTTGGAACTGTTTGCATCACCATCTGCCCGGAAAAACCTTCACTATTCTGTCATATATGCTGAATCGGAGCAAGACAAGTACAACACTTTACGGAATCTAGTCATTGGCAATTCATGTCCTACTATCATCTATGTATCACGCACCAGAAAAACCAGGGAGTTGGCTGCTAAACTTAAATCAGACGGCATAGATGCTCTCCCTTTCAATGGAAAGATGGATGCGAATGAGAAGATTGCTAACCAAAATGCCTTTATTGCCAATAGAGTGAAGGTAATGGTAGCCACTTCTGCTTTCGGCATGGGTGTCGACAAAAAAGATGTCGGTATGGTGATTCATTATGATATTTCCGATTCACTCGAAAACTATGTTCAAGAAGCGGGTCGTGCTGGTCGTGACCCCAAAACTGCCGCCAAATGCTATGTTTTGTACAACGATAATGACTTGGACAAACATTTCATTCTGTTGAACCAAACCAAGATAAGCATCAGCGAGATCCAACAAGTTTGGTCAGCCATTAAGTATTTCACCAAACAAAGA
>JAILDR010000163.1 GCA_024689285.1 Bacteroidales bacterium
GCTTCAAAATGGTAAGCCTTTTGAAGAAGAAATAAAGGACTCCTCTTCTTCCTTGGACAATAAAAACAAAAATATTTCAAATTATCATTGGAATATGAGGAAAATATCGTAGTTTTGCAAACTAAAATTTCATCGCCATGAGAAAGCTTGTCAAACGTTTCTGCGATTTCGTATTTGGAAAGCACAAGAATAACACTTTACCGCGTTTTTGGATCTTGGCTGTAGATATGGGTATCGTGCTGGTTTCCATCATTATAGCCATTTTCATGTTGTATTTCAAAGATATACGTGATTCCTTGTTCGATTGGTCGCGTATCTGGTTGATAATCGCTGTTTATCTTGTAGCCTTCCTCGTCAGCAGAACATACGATGGAATGTTGCGTTATTCTGGCTTCAACGACATCCAGAAGCTCTTCTTCGCTTGTACCGGTGCGATGGCTTTCCTCGTTATCAGCAAGTTGGTTATCAGCAGAATCTCTCCTGAGTTGGCCCATAAGCTTTTCCCGCGTTATGCGACCATCATGTATCATTACCTCATCACCACTGTGCTGATGATCATCATGCGATTCACTATTCGACGCTTGTACAATGAGGTATACAAAAATACTGCCGAAAAGATAAACACCATCATTTACGGTGCGGGTGACGGAGGCACGATGCTGATGCGCACGTTGAGTCAAGACACGATATCAAGGTATAAAATCACGGCGTTTGTCGACGACGACCCGAAGCGCGCCAAGTCGCAAATCAACACCATCAAAGTATATCCTTCAGCGGTGGCTATGACGCCCGAATTCATCGCGAGACACAATATCGAGGTGATGATTATCGCCATTCCGAGTCTTTCTGAAAAACGCAATAAGGAAATCATCGAACAGGGTCTGTATCTCAACCTCGAGGTGAAGTCTATCCCTTCGTTCGACAGGTGGGTCGATGGCAAGATTTCGAGCAACCAGATTCAGGACATCAAGATTGAAGACCTCCTGGGCCGCAAGCCCATCATTTTGGGCAAGAGCAACGTGATTCGCGAAATCAATGATAAAGTCGTCCTTGTGACCGGTGCAGCCGGTTCCATCGGTAGCGAAATCTGCCGTCAGGTGATGCACTACAACCCCAAGCAACTCATCATGCTCGACCAGGCCGAGTCGCCAATGTACGACTTCCAATTCGAGATGAACAACAATCCCGACTTTGCTGACGTGAAAGACCGTATGGCCTTCGTCATCACCAACGTGAAAGACCCGTTGCGCATGAGAGAGGTCTTTGAGCAATACCATCCACAAATCGTGTATCACGCCGCTGCCTACAAACACGTGCCCTTCATGGAAGAGAACGCCTACGAGGCTGTGTTTGTCAACGTGTTTGGCACCAAAAACGTCGCTGATTTGTCGATGGAGTTTGGTGTCGAAAAGTTTGTGATGATTTCGACCGACAAGGCCGTCAACCCGACCAATGTGATGGGCGCGACCAAACGCATAGCCGAAATCTACACGCAAAGCCGCAAGAGCGCCACCAAATTCATCACCACGCGATTTGGCAACGTGCTGGGCAGCAATGGTTCCGTTGTCCCGCTCTTCCGTAAGCAGATTGAAAAAGGCGGCCCCATCACTGTGACCGACAAGCGCATCACGCGTTACTTCATGACCATTCCGGAGGCTTGTAGCTTGGTGCTCGAAGCCGGTTCCATTGGCGACGGTGGCGACATCTTCGTCTTCGACATGGGCGAAAAAGTCAAGATTTGGGATTTGGCCGAGAAGATGCGTCAACTGGCCCACCGTCCCGATGTGCAAATTGTTGAGACCGGCCTGCGTCCGGGTGAAAAACTCTATGAAGAAGTGCTGGCCAACGAGGAGAACACCGTCAAAACCGACAATGAAAAGATTATGCATGCTGTGGTCAGGCAATATGAAGCCTCTGACGTTGACAGCATGATTGCGAAACTCCATGAAGAGCTTGAGACCTGCGACGTCATGAAGATTGTGGCCCAGATGAAGGTCATCGTGCCTGAATTCAAGAGCAACAACAGCGTGTTCAGTGCTTTAGACAAATAAATCCTTTTCCATTTATGAACAACTATTGCATCATCATGGCTGGCGGTATCGGTAGCCGTTTCTGGCCATTAAGCAAAGACAATTATCCCAAACAGTTTCTCGATATACTCGGCACGGGCAAGAGCTTCATCCGCAGCACCTACGAACGTTTCAGCCCGGTCATCCCCGATGAAAACTTCCTCGTGGTAACCAACAAGGCCTACAAGCACCTGGTGCTTGAGCATCTGCCCATGTTGCGGCCCGACCAAATACTCTGCGAGCCGGCCCGACGCAATACCGCCCCTTGCATCGCGTATGCGGCCTACCACATCCAAAGCCGTTGCGCTGACGCCAACATCGTGGTCACCCCTGCCGACCACCTCGTGACCAACGAAGTGGAATTCCAGCGGATCATCCGCCTGGGTTTCGACTTCCTCACCAAGAACCCGCAAGCCCTGATGACCATCGGCATCAAGCCCAACCGCCCGGAGACGGGATACGGGTATATACAAGTACCCAAGCAGGACTCCCTGCCTGAGGTGGTGAAGGTGGAGCGCTTTAAGGAAAAACCTGACTATGACACCGCTGTGCAGTTTGTTGCTGAAGGCAACTATTTCTGGAACAGCGGCATCTTCCTCTGGACCTTAGACGGCATCATGCAGGCTTTCCGCCAATACCTGCCTGAGATGGTAAAGGTGTTCGACAAGGGTATCTACAACTTCGGTACCCCCGAGGAGCAGGACTTCATCAACGACCATTTTGTGGACTGCCCCAACATCAGCATCGACTATGGCGTGATGGAAAAATCGCCCAACACTTACACCATCCCTGCCGACTTCGGCTGGAGCGACATCGGCACCTGGGGCTCGCTGTTCACCCACGCCAAGAAGGACGACAGCGGCAACGCCCTGCGCGGTAAGGTGGTATCAGTGGACAACAAGGACACCATTATTAATATAGAAGATGGGGTTGAAGCCGTTGTGGAGGGTCTGGAAGACTATCTTGTGGCCTATCGCGACCATTCGCTGTTGGTGTGCCGCCTGCACGACGAGCAGCAAATCAAGGTTTGGATTGAAGGATTAAATTAAAAACCAACGACAGTCGTGGAGAATCAGCCGTTGGTTTCGGTCATCATGCCCTGCTACAATATGGAGAGGTTTATTGCCTTTACCATTGAGTCGGTACAACGGCAAACCTATCCCAACTGGGAACTCTGCATTGCCGATGATGCTTCGTCCGACAAAACCGTAGAAATCATCAAAAGCTATCAAAACAAAGACGGAAGAATTCATTTTTCAGTCAAACCCAAGCATTCAGGCATTGCCAACACAAGAAACCAGTGCATCAGTATGGCCCAAGGACGTTTTTTGGCTTTCCTCGATGCCGACGACGTTTGGCATCCCAACAAGCTTGAAACACAACTGCAATTCATGATGGAGCGAAAGACGGGCTTCAGCTATTCTTCTTACGATTGCATCGACGAGGAAGGAAATCCCTTGGAAAAGAGCGTTAAAGCCGCTGGCAACCTGGATCACAATGCCTATCTGCACAACACCATCATCGGCTGCTCAACGGTGATGATTGACAGCACCATCATCGGTGAAGTCGTTGTGCCCAACTTCCGCACCAGCGAAGACACAGCCACCTGGCTCAACATCCTGAGAAAAGGCCATCTGGCATACGCCATCGATATGCCTCTGACCTCTTACCGCATCCGACGCAAATCGGCCAGTTCCAACAAATTGAAAGCCTCTTATGATTTATGGAGGGTCTATCGTCAGCAGGAGAAGATGCCCTTGTTCAAAACGATGGAGTGTTTCTTCAGCTACGCCTTCAACGCCATAAAGAAACGCCTGTGATGAATGGTTTTTATCTATATCGCAACGCATGGCGATACGAAGGTGCGCCCCACAATGAGCCAAAACTTGAAAAAGAAACGGCACAACGCTTGCTGAAACAGGGCGGACTATTGGTTCGCAACACCTTCAACTTCGACCAGCCTGACGAGAGTTCCTTCTGGTACATCATCAAAGATTCGTTTGGAGGATTGGATGAGTTCTCATCCAACGAAAGAAACAAAATCAGACGCTCCGACAAAGCATTGGTTTTCAAGCAAGTCGGTATTGATTTGCTGAAATCGGAAGGCTGGAATATCCTGAAGGCCACCTATGAGGATTACGCCGTATCCGACCGCTATATGGATGAAACCGTGTTCCTCAACTATCTTTCGGAATGCGAGAAACAGGATTTCGACTATTGGGGCGTCTTCGACCACAACCGTCTCGTCGGTTTTTGTACCGTATGGCTCTGGTTGCCCGACAGCTGCGAATACGGCCTGATCGGCATCTTGCCCGAATACAAGCACAACAACACCTATCCCTATTACGGGCTCTTCCACAAGATGAATGCCTATTATTTGGGCGAAAAGAGATTCCGCTATGTGGCCGACGGAGCCCGTTCCATCACCGAACATTCGCATATACAGGACTTCATGATTCAAAACTTCCACTTCCGCAAAGCCTACTGCCAACTTGCCGTTCACTACAAATGGTGGATGAAGATTGCGGTAAATATGCTTTACCCATTCAGAAAAATCATAACTTTGCCGCGCATTAAGGCAATTCTCAACATGGAGGCGATGCAACGTGGAGAAAAATGAGCACAAAACAGGGGTCTCACTTCCCATAGGTATGACGAACAAGCATAGTCGTCTTTCAGGACTTTTAGACAGCAAGTATTCCCCTTTGCTGTTTTTTGTCGTTTCCTTCGTCTTTGTCACCTTGTTTTCACGCTCCACTTCGTTTCTTTATGTCTTTGAGGGGGCCGACCCCGCCATTTTCAAACAGATGGGGCTGGCGTTGCTCAAAGGAAAGACTTTGTATATAGACTATTTCGACAACAAGGGCTGCATCCTCTATTTCATTCAGGCTTTGGGGCTTTGGCTGGGTGGCAATTTCTTCATCCTGCTGATGCAGGCCCTCTCGCTGACCGTCACGCTGGTGATATGGGACAAAATGCTGGCCCTTTACCGCAACGCTTCACAAAGAATGGTCTGCCTCGCTGTGGCTTTGGTGCTTCTGCTGTGCTTCTATCAGGACGGCGACCTCGCCGAAGAATGGTGTCTGCCCTTTGCTTCCTTCCCGGTTTTGCTCTATTTCAGAAACCTTAAGTCGGGAAAAGAGATAGGGTTTGGCGAGATGTTGGTCATCGGCATCTGCTTCGGTGTCAATGCTTTTATCCGCATCAACAACGCTTCCCCCTTTTTGGGTTTTGTCGCCTACGGCTGGTTGCTTTTGCTGCTGGGCAAAAACTTCGGCAGGTTTTTCAAGAGCCTGGCCTGCTTCCTGTGTGGCTTGATGATGATTGCCGGTGCCTGTGTCCTTTATTTCTATCTCAAGGCCGGTTGGCACGGGGTTTACGAAATGGTGTATGCCTCCTTCCTGTCCAATTTCGAATATATGGGCTTCCCCGGGCATCGGCCTGTTTATTTCTACCTCCTTTATATCCTCATTGTCGTTTTGTGCATTGTCCAGCAAATCATCTATTCCGCCAAAGACAAGAACATTCTCATTCCCACATTGATTTCCTACGGACTGTTTATCCTCTCGTCAGGCAACCGCTGTTTCACGCATTATCTGATGGTATTGCTCCCTTTGGTTATCGTAATGATGATGACAGCGCCTTCCAAAATCCGCACCAAACAAAACCTCGCTTTTGGTATCCTGCTGCTACAGTCAGTCTGCATCTATCTTCCCATACCGCTGGCCTTGACAGTCAACGACCTGGTTCTGAAAAACGACAAATATTCCGTAATTTATGACCATTTCCACCGTTGTGTTGAGGCCATTCCTGAAGTGGAACGCGATTCGATTTACAACTACAACCTGCTGGGCAACGGGGTCAGCATGATGCAACACGAAGGTCTTTTGCAATGCAACAGGATATTATTCTCCAACTTCGCGTTCCACATGCCAACCTTGATGAAAGAAGAACAGGAAAAGCCACTAATTCCACCCAAGTGGATTTTGGCAACCTGGGATTACTATTTCATCAATGCCGACGCGAATTTCATACTGACCAACTATGATGAAGTGTTCACATTTGAGCACGACAGGGTTTATCTCGAAAAACCTAAGATTGGCAGACGCTTTACGGTACGCCTATTCCGCAGAAAAGAGCCCCAACCCTAAGCAACACAGACACCCGCGCACAAATGGGCAAAAAAAAACCCCATAATTTCGGGGAGAAATTATGAGGCCAAAAAAATTAATAACATGAAACATAAAAATGGCGCCCCCTTCAGGACTTGAACCTGAGACCCCCTGATTAACAGTCAGATGCTCTAACCAACTGAGCTAAGGAGGCTGCACTTTGTCACAGAACTTGTTCGTTTTGCGGTTGCAAAAATACGGCTTTTTCCGAAACTGACAATGTTTTTTGGACGAAATTTCTCAAATAACATACAATTATTTGATTTTCAACGACAAATTTTTTGTATTGCAGACTCATTTTTATTACTACCTTTGCACCACGAAAACTTTGAATCTTTGAATCTTGAATCATTGAATCCTTAAATCCCAAAATCTCCTATGAAAAGAATCCTTGGCATCGGAAGCGCATTGGTCGACATCCTGACCCAGATCCCCGATGAACACATCCTTCAAGAACTCAACCTTCCCAAGGGCAGCATGACCTACGTCGATGCCCAAACCTCCGTCGAAATCGGCAAGAAACTGTCACGCTTCGGCAGCCAGAAGGCTTCGGGAGGCTCGGCAGCCAACACCATGAGCGGCCTCGCCCAACTCGGCATCGAAGCAGGCTTTTTGAGCAAGATTGGCGATGATGAAATAGGCCGTTTCTTTGAGAAACAAATGACCGACAGCCACGTCAAGCCCCAAATGCTCAAGAGCACAACGCCATCGGGCCGGGTGCAAGCCCTCGTCACCCCCGACGGCGAACGCACCTTCGCCACCTGTCTCGGTGCCGCTGCCGACATGCGTGCCGACGACATCAAGCCGGAGCTTTTCGACAATTGGGACATCCTCTACGTGGAAGGCTATCTCGTGGCCAATCCCACCATGCTCCGCAAAGCCATCAGCACGGCCAAGGACAAAGGCCTGAAAATCGCCATCGACCTCGCCAGCTATAATGTGGTGGAAGAAAGCCGCGACTTCCTCCTCGAACTTATTGACAACTATGTCGATATCGTCTTTGCCAACGAGAAAGAGGCTTATGCGCTGACGGGCATGGAACCCGAGGCCGCCTTAAGCTTCATTGCCGGGCGATGCGACATCGCCGTGGTGAAAGTGGGGGCCAAAGGCGCCTTCGTGCAACACGGCGACCAAGTCGTCAACATCGAGCCGATGAAAGCCAATGTTATCGACACCACGGGAGCGGGCGACATGTGGGCCGCAGGCTTCCTCGCCAGCCTCGTCAAGAACGAACCCCTTGAGAAATGCGGCAAAACAGGCACCCTCCTCGCCTCCAACATCATCGAAGTGATGGGGGCAAAAATGGACGACACCCGTTGGGAGAAAATACACAACACCCTTGCAAAATTGTAATTAATATAGGTGGGTATCGTTATTTTTTGTACCTTTGTGCCCACTATCAACTTTTTCGCGAAAAGTAAATATTTAATAATTAGCTAGTTAGATAAAAATGAAGGAATTCCAGACAAAAGACATCCGTAACGTTGCCCTTATCGGTGCAGCAAAATCGGGTAAGACCACCCTTGCCGAAAACATGCTTTTCGAAGGCAAGCTCATCAACAGAAAAGGCAGCACCGACGAGAAAAACACCGTCTCCGACTATCGTCAGATTGAGATGGACCGTCAGATTTCTGTCCACGCTTCCATGTTGTACACCATCATCGGTGACACGAAGATCAACATCCTCGACACGCCTGGTTTCAGCGATTTCTCGGGCGACATCGTCAGCTGCCTCACCGCAGCCGACATCGCCGTGTGCACCGTGAACGCCCAGTCGGGTGTGGAAGCCACCACCGAAAACGCCTGGCGTCATGCCGCCAACACCAAGAAGCCCGTTGTGTTCTTCATGAACCAACTCGACCACAGCAACGCCAACTTCGACAACACGATCCGCGAACTGAAAGAGTATTTTGGCGACAAAGTGACCCCCATCCAATATCCCGTCAATGCCGGTGAAGACTTCAACGCCGTCATCGACCTGATTATGATGAAGATGCTGGTCTTCAAGAACGGCAACGGAGCTCCTGAGATTCAAGACATTCCCGCCGCTGAGATGGCCAAAGCCGAAGAGCTGCACAACAACCTCATCGAGCACGCCGCCGAAGGTGAAGAATCGCTGATGGAGAAATACTTCGAAGAGATGACGCTGAGCGAGGAAGACATGGAACGCGGTATCCACCTGGGTATCGTCAACCGTGAGATGTTCCCCGTCATCTGCGGCGCTGCCAAGCGCGGCGTGGGTGTCAGCCGTCTGTGCGAGTTCCTCATCAACGCCTGCCCGTCGCCTGCCGATATGCCCGTCGTAAAGGCCAAAAACGGCACCGAGTTCCACAACAGCAACGACGACCCCACCGCCCTGTTCATCTTCAAGGTTTCCACCGAACAGAACCTCGGTGATGTGGCTTGGATGCGCGTCTACGGCGGCACCGTCAGCAAGAGCCAAGACCTGGTCAACCCCCGCACAGGCAACAAGGAACGCCTCTCGCAGCTGCTCGTCTTCCGTGGCAAGAACCGTGAGGAAGTCGAAAAGGTGAACGCTGGCGACATCGTCTGCACCATCAAGCTGAAAGATGGCCGTATCGGCGACAGCCTGGTCGACGCCAAGGTGGCTGATGCCGCTTTCGAGGACATCCTGTTCCCCACCCCAATCTTCACCATCGCCGTCAAAGCCGTCAACTCTCAAGAAGACGAAAAGCTCGGCACCATCCTCAACGATATGCACAAGACCGACCCAACCGTCATCAGCGGCATGTCGCGTGAGCTGCGCCAAAACATCCTGCAATGCCAAGGTGAATATCAGTTCAACACCCTGAAGTGGTATTTCGACAACGTCTATAAGATTGCCGTTGAAACCGCTTCGCCCAAGATCCCGTATCGCGAAACCATCACCAAGAGCGCCAGCGCCAGCTACCGTCACAAGAAACAATCCGGTGGTAGCGGTCAGTTTGGTGAAGTTCACATGCAACTGGCTCCTTACTTCGAGGGTTACACCGACCCGGGTGAGTTGCAGGTGCGCGACAAGCAGGAGTTTGAACTGCCTTGGGGCGGTAAGCTCATCTTCGCCAACTGCGTCGTCGGTGGTGCTATCGATGCCCGCTTCATGCCCGCCATCCTGAAAGGTATCAACGAGCGCTTGGAGCAAGGCCCGCTGACGGGTAGCTACGCCCGCGACATCATCTGCTACATCTACGATGGTAAGATGCACCCGGTCGACTCCAACGAAATGGCCTTTAAGATTGCCGGCCGTATGGCCTTCAGCGCCGCCTTTAAGAACGCCGGCCCGAAGATCATGGAGCCTATCTACGACCTCGACGTGCGTATGCCTGCCGACCTTATGGGTTCGGTGATGACCGACCTTCAAGGCCGCCGCGCCATCGTGATGGGTATGGACAGCGACCATAACTACCAGACCATTCACGCCAAGGTGCCGTTGGCCGAGATGGACCGCTATTCAACCTCACTGAGCTCATTGACTTCAGGCCGTGGAACCTTCACGATGAAGTTTGCTGAGTATCAGCAAGTTCCCACCGATGTGCAGAACCGCCTGCTCAAGGAGTACGAGGAAAGCCAGAAGGAAGAAGAATAATCCTTCTTCTTTTCAGACAAATAATCCCTGCCGCAAAGTTTTGTGGCAGGGATGTTTGTTATTTTACGTTTTACGATTTTACGCTGTTGAAGGCATCGGCTTAGAGATAAAATGGGCCTTTGCCCATGCAGCTCGTGGTGGTTATCGCCGTCACGAAGGCCGTCAGGGCAGCCACGATGACCTTCACCACGATTTCCAGGATGTTTTTCTTTTTGTCGTTCATGATGTTTGATTGTTTGATTGTTGAATTGTTGATTGTTTAATTGTTTAATTCATGTTTCGCACATCCCTAATGGGATGTTGGAGGTTGATAGTGCGTATTTTACCGAACGAAAATCCCTACGGGATTCCTCAATCTATATAAAAAGGATGCCGTTATACCCCGGAAGAAAACTGAAATTCCCGTAGGGAATCGCGTTCGGTTGAATTGTAAGATATTGTTTTTTAGCATCCTGTAAGGATGCACCCGAATTTGCGAAACTTGAATTGTTTAATTGTTACCTGCGGGACGGGGGAGTCCTAACAGCCGCTTTGCGCTTCCCCCTCTGAGAGGGGGTGCCCGAAGGGCGGGGGAGTCCAACTGCCGCTTCGCGTCATCGCGAGCGAAGCGTGGCGATCCAGACCATCACTTTTTAAGAATCTGCTTCCGGTTCCAGCCCAGCCGTTTCCAACTCACGTGGATAAACGTCGGATAGAGAATCAGCTGGTCGAACTTGCCGTTGGCGATGAGAATTTGGGCTAACACATCCAGGTCGCTTTCGTTGCCGACGACGGGCTGAATGTCAGCCGCCTCGCCGCGCATGTGCTGGCTGTTGAGGCTGCCGCCCACCAGGCGGTTGAGCCTGGGGCAGCGGTAGCCGCTGCTGACGCGGATGGGCTTGCCGTAGGCCGCCCTGAGGGGGTCGAGAACCTCGTCGACCAAGGCCCTGAGGTTCTCTTCCGCCTCCTTGGGGGCACCGTTCCAGAGCTTGTTTTTCAGGGCGGTGTCGCTGTGGAGTAGTTCGCTAATCGTGAAGTGTTTCATTGGATTTCAGATTTCAGATTTCAAATTTCAGATTTGGGAATTTCAAATTTCAGATTTGACATTTGACTACGTCGAATGCTTCGCATTTCAGATTTCTGTCGCTTTGCGCCGGACAGCCGCTTTGCGTCATTGCGAGCGCAGCGTGGCAATCTAGAGATGAAGTCAGTGGATTGCTTCGTCGTTCCTTCTCGCAATGACGCGATGCGACGCAGGATTACTCAGTGTCCGACCCTCCGCTGCTCTTGGTGAAGGTCTTGCTGGCGACTTCGCTGGCGGTCTCGTCCTTGATGGCGATAGCCTTCACTGTGGTGGTGGCGCTCAGGTTGAAGGGCTCGGTGTAGAGCGTGCTTTCAGCCGTGGGCGTGCTGCCGTCGGTGGTGTAGTAGGCGCGAGCGCCTTCAGGCTCGGTGAGGGTCACCTGGGTGGTGTCGGCAAAGGGCGTGGTGCCGCTGATGACGGGGGCGGTCACGTTGGGCGTCTCGTTGCCTGAGCCGCTGTTGCCACCAGTTTGTGAGCCTGTCGAGGAGCCGCTGTTGTTGCCAGAATTGCCGCTCCAAGGCGAGCCGAAGGAGCCGAGATAGACGGTGTCGGAAGCCAAGCCTTCATTGAAAGAGGCGGCACCGATGGTGAAACCATACGCGAAAACACACTTGTCGCCCCACTTGTCGGGGAAGCTGAGGGTGAGGCTTGTGGTGGTGTTGCGTGTTCCAACAGCCTGGCAGCGCGCATCGCGCAGTTCGGGACAGTAGACGCAGAGATAGACGCGATCGCTGGCCGACACGCGGCGACCATAAAGATTGTCGTCGCTGATGCTGACGCTCAAGGTGTTGCCAGCCAGGGAGGCGGTGCCGAAATCAACGCCACGCAACACGGTGCTGCTCAGTTGCAGCTGCTCGTAATCGAGCGCAAGGGTGCCGACGGTGCTGCCCGTCACTTGCTCTATGTTGTACTTGATAAACAGCCCGTTCTGGGTGCTGCGCTGCTTGTCGGCCTCCTCGCGGTAGCCTTCGTAGATGGCCTCGTAGAGGTCGCTGGCCGCACGCGAAATGAGGGCGAATCTGGCACGTTGCAGTTGCTGGTCAACGCTGTTTGACTTGCTGCCGTTGGTCAGTGCACGCTGCACGTTGATGCCTTTCCAGTTGTACCCGACCACATTGCCGAGTTTTCCGATGAATCCTGAGGTAATACCCCAATTACTTTTTGCCATAATGTTTTGATTTTTGGTTGGTTAATAAAATTGGTTTTTGGTTCTTGTCGAAGCCGCGAGCTCTTTCGGCTTTTGACGCTGCAAAGATACGAATTTATTTCCGAACTTGTATATATAAACACCTGTAAATCAGGAATATATTCCTAAATTGTTTCTACAGTGCCGTCATTATGCCTCAACGCGGAGTGATACGCATCAGGTGCGGAGCGGGTGTCGCCAAAGTGTAAAACGTAAAATCGTAAAATCACATTTTCCGCCTTGTAGCATCGTGATGTTGGTTATAATAAATTAGGAATTACCTTATTCATGTTTCGCACATCCCTAATGGGATGTTGGAGGTTGATAGTGCGTATTTTACCGAACGAAAATCCCTACGGGATTCCTCAATCTATACAAAAAGGATGCCGTTATACCCCGGAAGAAAACTGAAATTCCCGTAGGGA
>JAILDR010000212.1 GCA_024689285.1 Bacteroidales bacterium
GTGGGAAAGTAGCGCGCCGCCCACCCACAACGGGAAGCCTGCTCCGGATTACTGAGCAGGCTTCGCTGTTTTTTTGCCTCTGCATTATTTTTCTCCCACTTTCATGGATTTTTCCTATCTTTGCTCGTTTTTACGAAGCAAAACTTTTTATTATGATAGATATCAAATTCTTAGTCAAGAACCCCGACGTGGTTCGCGAAAATATCAAGAAGAAATTCCAAGACGGTAAATTGCCGCTCGTCGACGAGGCCATCAATCTTTACACTCAATATTGTGATTGTCAGCAACGTGCCGACGAACTGCGCTCTCAGCGCAACTCTATATCTAAAGAGATTGGCATCCTCTTCAAGAACAAGGAAGTGGAAAAAGCCAACGAAATGAAGAAGCTTGTCGAAGCCAATTCTTTGGAATTGGAACAACTTGGAAAACAGCAAACTTCTCTTATGGAGCAACTGACCAAGGTGATGTATGCCATTCCTAACATCATCGCTCCTGAGGTTCCCATTGGTAAGGACGACTCCTTCAACGTTGAGAAGGAACGCTTTGGCGAACCCGTTGTTCCCGATTTTGAGGTTCCGTATCATGCCGATATCATGGCCAAGTTCAACGGCTTGGATTTGGATTCTGCCCACCGTGTGGCTGGTAACGGTTTCTATTACCTCATGGGCGACATCGCTCGGCTGCACTCTGCTGTCATCACTTATGCCCGCGACTTCATGATTGAGCGCGGCTTCACTTACTGCATCCCGCCTTTCATGGTGCGTAGCGAGATTGTTTCCGGAGTGATGAGTTTTGCTGAGATGGATGCCATGATGTATAAAATCGAAGGTGAAGACCTCTATCTCATCGGTACCAGCGAACATTCGATGATTGGTAAATTTATCGATCAAATCGTTCCCGAAGAGAGCCTTCCGCTGACCTTGACGAGTTATTCGCCCTGCTTCCGCAAGGAGAAAGGTGCCCACGGCATCGAGGAACGTGGCGTGTACCGCATCCACCAGTTTGAGAAGCAGGAGATGGTAGTGCTTTGCAAGCAAGAGGATGCTGACTACTGGTACGAACAGATGTGGAAGAATACCGTCGACTTGTTCCGCTCAATGGATATCCCCGTCCGCACGCTGGAATGCTGCTCGGGTGATTTGGCCGACCTGAAGGTGAAATCACTTGATGTGGAGGCGTGGTCGCCGCGCCAGAAGAAATACTTTGAGGTCGGCAGCTGCTCTTACCTCGGCGATGCCCAGGCCCGTAGACTTAAGATCAGAACCAAGGGCAAGAACGGCACCTATTTCGTACATACTTTGAACAATACCGTGGTTGCCCCGCCGCGTATGCTGATTGCCTTCTTGGAGAACAATCTCCGTGCCGATGGCAGCGTGGCCATCCCGAAGGCGTTGCAACCCTACATGGGCGGTAAAACTGAAATTAAATAATTATGGACATTTCTGTTATAGTTCCGTTGCTGAACGAGGCTGAGTCGTTGCCTGAACTTGAAGCTTGGATTCGTCGGGTGATGGACGAGCATGGCTATTCCTACGAAATTGTTTTTGTGGACGATGGTTCAACCGACAATTCCTGGTCTGTCATTCAGGGCTTGGCACAATCCAATCCCAATGTTAAGGCCTTGCGTTTCAGAAGAAACTATGGTAAGTCGCCGGCTTTGAACGAGGGATTCAAAATTGTGCGGGGCGATGTGGTCATCACTATGGATGCTGACTTGCAGGACAGCCCCGATGAAATACCCGGTCTCTACGAGATGATCAAGGAAGAAGGCTACGACCTTGTATCGGGTTGGAAAAAGGTGCGTTACGATTCCAAGATTGCCAAAAATATCCCTTCCAAGTTCTTCAACTGGACCACCCGTATGATGTCGGGCATCAAGCTGCACGATTTCAACTGTGGTTTGAAAGCCTATCGCAGCGAGGTGGTGAAGAGCATTCAGGTCTATGGCGAGATGCATCGTTATATCCCTGTTATTGCTAAGATGAATGGCTTTGGCCACATAGGGGAGAAGGTGGTGCACCATCAAAAGCGGAAATACGGCACGAGTAAGTTCGGCTTAAGTCGTTTCATCCGTGGCTATCTCGACTTGGTCACTATCAATTTCATCTCCAAGTTCAGCAACCGCCCGATGCACTTTTTCGGCGTGTTGGGCTCGTTGTCATTCCTTGCCGGTTTCATCATCTCCATCTATCTGGTTTGCACCAAGTATTTCGGTCATGTCTATATCTCCATGACCCGCCGTCCTCTGTTCTATTTGGGTATTCTTGCCATGATTGTGGGTGTCCAACTCTTTAGCACAGGGTTCCTGGCGGAGATGATTACCTCAACGCAGCGGGAAAAACGGGTTTATTCCATTTCGGAACGCATAAATGCTGAATAAATAGAAAATCAGCCCTCTGTATATTCCCAAGGGAATGGCATAGAGGGCTGATTGTTTTTATGTTTGTCAATACATGTCGTCGATTCTGCCGTCGAAGTTTTCATCGAAGCTGTCGCCGAATTCATCGGCAAAATCATCTTCGTCGAATTCATCCTCAAACTCGTCAAATGGAGAGTCGTCGGCAAAATCGTTGTTTTCCCAGTCGAAGTCGCGCTCCAGTTTTGACTCGTCGAATTCGTCTTCCTCATCATGACCGCTGATGAATTCGTCAATCTCGTCGTCGCTCATCTTGTCGAAATTGACGTCCAGAAGGGCTGAGTCGTTGATGGCGCGGTTCATGGATTTCAGCTCGCGCATCACCGAGGGCGAGACGTAGAACTCATCAATGTTCTCTTCGCAATATTTCAAGTATTTCGGGTCTTTCTCATATACTTCGGCGATGGTCATGCCTTCGTATTTCCCAAAAGTAAAAACGGAATCTATGTCGTAGAATTTCATATCGTTAGCGTTTTAGATGTTCTTTTTCAGTTGTTATTAGCGTGCAAAAATAGATTTTTTTTCGCAATTATCGTTATTTTTGCACGCAAATCGAAGTTTTCAACATAGTTAAATACCGAACATTATGAACCCTACGATTATTTTATCTGTTTTTATCCTTTATACCATACTGCTTTTTGTGATAGCACACCTCACTTCACGCAAGTCCAACAACGCTTCGTTTTTTCGGGGCAATCGCAACTCACCTTGGTTTGTTGTGGCTTACGGCATGATTGGGGCCTCGCTTTCGGGCGTGACCTTCATGTCGGTGCCAGGCGGGGTCTATACGGGGCAGTTCACCTATTTGCCTTTGGTGTTTGGTTATGTGCTGGGTTATGCCTCCATTGCGCTCATATTGTTGCCATTATACTATCGCCTTAACCTGACTTCCATCTATTCCTATTTGGAGTTGCGCTTCGGACCCAAGTCGGAACGAACCGGAGCTGCGTTCTTCATCCTGTCGAGGCTTCTTGGGTCGGCATTGAGAATGTATCTCGTTGTGTTTGTGCTGTATGAATTTGTCTTCAAGGCATGGGGCGTTCCCTTTTGGGTGCCGGCTGTCATCTTTATTGCCATCATCTTGCTATACACCTTCAAGGGCGGCATCAAGACGGTGGTTTGGACGGATACCTTGCAGACCACTTTTCTATTGTTGGCGGCTTTCTTGACGGCTTGGTACATACTGAAAAACCTCAATATTTCCTTAGGCGACCTGCTGAAAACGGCTTCTGACAAGGGCTACACCAAGGTGTTTGTAACCGATTGGACCCACAATAAGTTCTGGCTGAAACAACTGCTTGCCGGCATGTTTATCACCATCACGATGACGGGCCTGGATCAGGATATGATGCAGAAAAACCTGACTTGCAGGAATCTGCGTGATGCCCAAAAGAACGTGATGACCTCGAGTCTGCTGTTTGTTGTGGTCAACGGGCTGTTTCTTTGTTTGGGCGCGGCCTTGATTTGCTATGCGCAGTCAACGGGTTTTCAACTGCCTGTGAACGAGGCGGGCGTAGTGGTCAACGACAAGATTTTCCCCTCTGTGGCTTTCTCCTTGAGTAAGTTCACGAGTGTGGTGTTTGTCCTGGGACTGGTTGCTGCGGGCTATTCCAGCGCCGACGGTACGCTGACCGCTTTGACGACAACGTTCTGCTTCGACTTCATGCACTTCGACAAAAGACAGATGACAGAGCAACAAATCACCCGTTACCGCAAGTGGATTCATGTTGCCTTTGCTTTACTTTATTTGTTGGTTATCATTGCATTCCGTCCTTTTCATAATGAGTCGCTTATCGACAAGGTGTTTGATATCGCGGGCTTTACCTATGGTCCGTTGCTTGGCTTGTATTCCTTTGGCCTGTTCGTTAGAAACCGGAAGGCACTCGACAAGGCTGTGCCTTACATCGCCATCGCCTCGCCTGTGATTTGTTATTTCCTTAAGCTCTATTCCAAACAACTCTTTTTTGGTTATCAGTTTGGCTTTGAGATATTGATAATCAATGGATTGTTTACCTTTTTGGCTTTGCTTGCCTTTAGCAAAAAGGAAAAAATCGCTGTTGTTTGAGGCCTATATGGATTAAATGTGTATCTTTGAACCCAAATTAAAGCATAACGATATGAATAGATTTTTCAATAGAGTCGCTCTCGTTTCGATTGCCGTCACCCTTCTTTGTGGTCAGGCGCGTGCCCAATTTACCACCACCTATGCCAAGAATGCTTCGCCCGGCACGCAGAGTGGCTTGTATTATTCCTTGCCCCAGACGATGCTCCAGCTTGATTTTGTCATTCGCGAGACGGTTAGCGATAAAGGCCCGTTGAGCGATTATGCCGAGATTTACTTTGCGGATGAAGACTATGTGGATTATCAGACCAAGAGTTATGAGCTCCTGGAAGTAAGGATGTCGTCGAAAGCTGCTCCCGATCCCAAAGCCTCGTTTTTTGTAA
>JAILDR010000216.1 GCA_024689285.1 Bacteroidales bacterium
CGAATCTGACGATTTGCGAGGAGGTACGACGAAGCAAATCGAAGATTCGACGCAGTCAATCCAGGGGCTAACTCCTCAAGAAACGGATTTCCTGGATTGCTTCGTGCCTCGCGATGACGCGAGGCGGCAGTCAGGCGCAAAGCGGCAGTAGGACTCCCCCGCCCTTCGGGCACCCCCTCTCAGAGGGGGAAGTGCAAAGCGGCAGTCAGTCCCGCGTCTCGCAGTCAACAGTCAACAATCAACAATTCAACAATCAACAATCAAACATCATGAACGACAAAAAGAAACACATCATCGAAATCGTGGTCAAAGTCATCGTGGCCGCCTTGACGGCCTTCATCACTGCCATCACCACCACGAGCTGCATGGGCCACGGTCCTTTCTATCTCTAAGCCTCTGGAGGTGATGCCCTCACCCCCTTCCCCGTAGGGCTGCCACACCGTGGCAGCCGCACAAAAACCTAACGAAAAAGGAGAACGCCCAGGAAGGGGGTGATGGGTACAACGGATCATCGCAGCAGCACAGCCCCAATCCTGCATTCCAAACACCGCTTCCGCTTGCAATACATATTATAAAGGTGCAACAAAGCTTGTGTCTGCATGGCATTTTCCGCTTTGATGCCATATTGCTCGAAATGCCGGATGATGGCGTTATCCTCAGCCTCTGTCTCTTCCAAAAGCTGCATAGCCGACTCGCACACCGATTCGTCCTTATGCAGTTTGCCGTAACAGAAAAGCAAAGGCGTCACGGCGTTGATAATCAATATATCCGCTGTGGCATCGCCCAAATGTTTTGACTTCGCTTCTGATGCTGCTTCAATCCGATAATGTGTCTCCCAATAATCGGAAGCCTTTACGTCAAACAAGGCTTTAACCTCAGCAGCGTTTTTAGCCTCGCGGACTTTGGAGAACAGACAACCGTTTTTGTGAATCAATTGCGCCATCTGCGCCAATCGGAGGGTCGGGAAGTTGCTCGGTCGCATCCGCATGAACTTCCATCGCTCGACAGGCATGGTCAGGAGGTTGAATTTGGCCTTCATGACGGCGAACTCGCGCTTGAGCAGCAGGGGGTAATCCTCCTTAAAGTCGTGTTCAAGGAATCCCGCGCAACCCATCAGCATGGCTTCCATCTGCAAAAGGTTGTCGGCATGTTTCAGCAAGGTCTTGAAAGGCAGAATGTTGGCCAAGTATTCAAAAGCCTCGTTGTTGACCTTGAGGCCGAAATAGCGCATCAGGAGTTTGTAAAGTGCGTCTTCCCAGTCGAATTGGTTGGCTTCCAGTATCTTGTTAACGGTCTCTGATTTGTTTTCCAAGCGTTCTACAGCCATGCGGTCGAGCCAGGAGAGGCGGGTGAAAACGGGTACCGTGGATATGTTTCTCTCGCAGGAAATCCAACCTTTTGAAGAAATAAACCTTTGGTAATTAGCAAAAAGAGTCTCGTCAAAATGGCCTTTCAGCTCTAAGGTCGGGATGCCGTTGACTTTTGAGTCGTTCTCAAACACCACATGCAGGATGACGTTCTGATAAGCTTTGTCTGTTTGGTGTCCATGTCGGTTCCAGTCGCTGCTTTTTACGTGGATTTCCACATGGCCTGCCCATAGTTTGTCGCCGATTTTGATTTTGGCTTCCAAGAAGTCGGGGCCTGAATTGCTGTTGCGGTAGCCAGTTGCCAGCACCTCAACCGATTCGCCTTCTGTGGTTTGCAGGGCTTTGTCTGTCAATCGGTTCTCCCAGACGTAGTATAAGAATTCTTCTTTCATTTGATTTTCCAGCAATTCAACGGTTCCGAGTCAAGCACCCCTTTCTTTGAGGCCCAGTCGATGAAGAGCGAACGCAAGTCGCGGTCGCTTTGCCAGACAACGTGGTTTTTGATGTCCTCCTGTGCCCAGCCAACGCCATTGATGAGGTGATTGCCTCCGCCCATCGAGCGGTAGGAATTCATCACCACATTATAGGTCTTGTCCATATCAAAGGGAGTGCCGTCGGCCATACTGATGATTTTCATGCGTTCGCCCATGGGGTTGTTGTCGGTTACTTCGTAGATGATGCCCGCAGCGCAGTCGAAGTTGTAGATAGGATTCTTCATCTTGTAGGCATATTCGAGGAAATCTTTCACTTCTTTGCCCGTCAAGGCCATGACTGCCAGCGAGTTTTCAAAAGGATACCAAGTGAAGAAGTCCTTGACCTTCAGCAATCCGGCATCAAGGGTTTTGCCGCCACCCAAAGGAGCCGCCATCGAGATTTCGGCATGGATACCTTCGGCCTCGACGGTCTCAAACTGGCAGCGATGGATTTCGTCCACCCAGAGGCACGGCCCGTCGAAGACCTTGTCGCTGCTGATGCTGACAGGCAACTCGGCCACCTTGCGCTGTTGGTATTCCTCTGCACGGTCAAGATAAGGCTGAATCATAGTCAGGAAATCCTTATCCTTCTCCTCACCATTGGTTGGCATAAGTTCAATACTGATTTTGGGTTTTTGCCCTTTCTTTAGTGTCACTTCGGCTTTGGCTATACCTTGGGCGCGGTTGCCCGAGTTAAGCACATACACGGAATCACCCGCACAATTCATCATTCTTTCGGCGCGGGCGCGATGGTCGTGACCACAAAAGATGAGGTCAAAGCCGGGAATGTTTTCTGCTACCCATTTCGTGGCGTTTTCGCGTCCCAACGGATGGTCGGGGGGAAGGTTTTGCGCTTGTGGCTCCCAGCCTGAATGGAACAAGCCTATCATAAGGTCGGGATGCTCTTTCTCTTGGATGAGGTTCACCCATTTTTCAGCAGCGGCTTCCAGCTGCTCGAATCGCAGTCCGGGGCGCAAACGGTCGGGTACCCATGTGACGACATAAGGTGTCAGTAGGCCGAGTACGGCGATTTTGAATCCATCACGCTCCAATATTATATAAGGTGTGAAATAGGGCTCGCCTGTTGTTTCGTCGATGACATTGGCTGCCAAAACGGGCATCATGGTTTCTGAATAAACGCGGTCAAATATCTTGCGACCAGCCTCAATATCATGGTTTCCAACACAAACCGCGTCGTAGGGGAAGTAATTCAGCACTTCTGAAACCAGATTGGGATGTTCGGCATCTTGATTGGAGCAGTATTGGAAAGCCGTGCCTTGCATATTGTCGCCGTTGTCGAGCAGAATAAGGCGGTCTCCAAGTTTGGCTTTCATTTGCTTGAGCAGAAGGGCATCGTTGGCAAATTCGTCGTAACGGCCATGTGTGTCGGTAGTTTCGATGATGGTAAGTTGGGTTTCTTTTTGGGAACAAGAAGCGAGAATCGCTGTCAAAATGATCATAAGAGTAAGCTTTGCTTTCATAAACCGATGATTTTTTGAGCGTAAAAATAGGGCATTTTTTGCTTGGCTGGACCAAAACAGGTGAAAAAAAGAATTTTTTCGCGAAAAAATGATGATGGAAGAGATAAAAACTGTACTTTTGTGCCACAATTCCAACACCGCCAGATGAAATGGCCGACTTGAGTGTCATAGTATCCGAGATAGAACTGAAATTGAGGAAATTAGTTGATGCAAAGAATAAGTTGTCTGTTGAGAATCAGCGGCTTGCGGAGGAAAATGCAATGCTTGAACAGGAGAATCGGGCCTTGCGTCAATCCGTAGAGGAGTTGCAAAACAAAATAAATAAATCTACAATTGTTAACGCACTCGACAACGAGGGAGAGATAGAAGAAGGTAGGAAGCTCATTAAGGAACTGGTGAAGGAAATTGACAAGTGCGTTTCGATACTGAACAGTAAGGAATAATTCAAATACTTGAAAGTCAGCGCAATGGATGAAATTACCATCAATATCAATATCATGGACAGGCCCTATCGCTTGTCGGTGGCTCGCGCTGACGAGGAGATGGTTCGCAAGGCCGCTACCCTCGTCAATGAGAGGGTGAGGTTTTATGCCAAGCATTATGCCTACAAGAACGACCAAGACCTGCTCGCCATGACCGCCTTACAGCTGGCAGCCAAGGTGGTCAAGAACGAGAAGGAAAACGCCTTTAAGGATCAGCATTTGGAACGCAGGTTGAACGAAATGAATGCCTTGCTGAGCGACCAACTCGCATAAGCCGCACATCAGCGGTCTTGGCTCTTTGAAAATCTGGAACTGCCTGTTCAACGCAACTGGTAAACTCAACATTATCAACACATCAATCGGTCGACTCGCGCACTGTAAAAACAGGCCTCATTCCCTTTGGGGAAGCACTTCGGTGCCAGTGGACGTTTGCGCAACGCGGCGGCCACAAGCGTATCTTTTGGGGTTTACTCATTTCCCAGAGACAGGCGGTTCCTTTTTTCTTTTTCCTCACAAATCGGGTAAAATCAGAGTTCAAAATGTTATTACTCACCATCACAAACACTATTTGGATTATTATCGCCGTGGCGGCTTTGGTCGTGGGTCTCGCGGTGGGTTATCTCATCACGTCCACGCTGCTGAAGAAGGCTGTCATCAAAGAAGAAACCGCTTTGCTCGAAGAAGCCAAGGAGAAGGCTGAGGTCATCAAGAAAGAACGTATTCTGCAAGCTAAGGAGAAGTTCCTCCAGTTGAAGGACGAACACGAAAAGGAATGTAACGAACGCAAGCGCGAACTGGCCAGCGCTGAAAACCGCATCAACCAATTGCAGCAATCGGCCAGCAAGAAGATGGAAGAAGCGCAACGTAAGGCTAAGGAAGTGCAATCGGCACAGCAAAAGCTTGATGCACAGCAAGAAAGCTATAACAAGAAGAAAGCTGACCTCGATCGTATTTACAAGGAAGAATCCGAAAAACTTGAAACTATTTCCGGTCTTTCGGCTAAGGAAGCCAAGGAGCAACTCATCGAACTCGTCAAGGAAGACGCTCAGGCTGAAGCTATGGTCTACGTCAAGGAAGTCACCGAAGATGCCAAGATGAGTGCAGCACAGACGGCCAAGAAAATTGTGCTGGAGACCATCCAGCGTACCGCATCGGAGACGGCTATCGAAAATACGGTTAGTGTCTTCAATATTGAGAATGATGAGATTAAGGGTCGTATCATTGGCCGCGAAGGACGTAACATTCGTGCTCTTGAGTCGTTGACAGGTGTTGAAATCATCATTGACGACAGCCCAGATGCCATCCTTATCTCAGGTTTCGACCCAATTCGCCGTGAGATTGCGCGTCTCTCGCTGCAGAAGCTCGTTGTTGACGGACGTATCCATCCGGCACGTATCGAAGAAGTAGTCCACAAGGTGGAGAAACAAGTGGAACAGGAGATTATCGAAACCGGTAAGCGTACGGCTATCGACTTAGGCATACACAATCTCAATCCCGAACTCATCAAGATGGTGGGCCGCATGAAATACCGTACCAGTTACGGCCAGAACCTGCTGCAACACTCTATCGAGACGGCCAAACTCTGCGCCACTATGGCTGCCGAACTTGGCATCAATCCGAAATCTGCCAAACGTGCCGGTCTGTTGCATGATATCGGTAAGGTGGCCGACAATGAGGAAGAGTTGCCGCACGCCATTCTGGGTATGAAGGTCGCGGAGCGCCTCAAGGAGAAACCCGATATTTGTAACGCCATCGGTGCCCACCACGAGGAGATTGAAATGGACAACCTCATTTCTCCTATCGTGCAGGTGTGCGATGCCATTTCGGGCGCTCGTCCCGGTGCCCGACGCGAGGTGGTGGAGGCTTACATCCAGCGTCTGAACAAGTTGGAGGATATGGCCATGAGCTATCCGGGCGTGGTGAAGACCTATGCCATTCAAGCAGGACGTGAGTTGCGTGTCATCGTGGGTGCTGATAAGGTGACCGATCAGGATGCCGACCGCATCGCCTACGACCTCTCGAAGAAGATTCAGACCGAGATGACCTATCCGGGACAAATCAAGATTACTGTCATTCGCGAGACGCGTGCCGTTCAATACGCGAAATAAATGTCTTCTTTGTCATGATTAGGGAAGAAGTCGTTTTCGGACCCATAAGGAGCCGCCGTCTTGGCAGCTCCTTAGGCATTAATCTGCTGCCTGAAAAAGGCAAAATCTGTAGTTTCGACTGCATCTACTGTGAATGTGGCTGGAACAAAGACGGGCGTGGCGATACCAAGTTGCCTACAGCTGCTGAAGTGCGCAACGCATTGGAAAATAAACTAAAACAATGTAAGGCCGACCAAATACAGATAGACTCTATCACTTTCAGTGGTGATGGCGAGCCGACCCTTAATCCGGATTTTCCGCAAATCATCGACGACACACTCAGCCTTCGTGACCAGTATTATTCTGCTTCTAAGGTGACGGTGCTGTCGAATTCCACACGGGTGCATTTGCCGGAGGTTTTCAACGCTTTGCGCAAGGTCGACAACCCGACGATGAAAATCGATGCCCCTACCAATGAACTGGTGGAGAAAATCAATCGGTCCTCATCTGACTACGACATACATCGGGTTGTGGAGGCTTTGAAGCAATTCAATGGCGATTTCATCTTGCAGACGATGTTCTTGAAAAGCAAGGACTTCGATTCGTCAAGTCCCGAAGTGTTGAATGGTTGGATGGACATCGTGCGCACCTTGCACCCGCGTGAAATCATGGTTTACACCATCGATCGTCCCACACCCGAGTTGGGTTTGCAGAAGTTCACTGTCGAAGAAATGCGAACCCTCGTCAAGCCATTGCTCGACGAGGGCTTCGTGATTCAGATTAAAGGTTGATACGTCGCCTTATTTGTTGGCTTTCTCTTCGTCGTTGTTGTACCAATCAAGGTAGGCTTGGGTGAAATCGCGGCCCGAGTCAACAAGGGCTTGTTTCTTTTGGTCGGAAATGTCGAAATCGGTTGCTCCGATGCCGAGCGAGTCGATGTAGATGGTGCGCTGCCAGTCGTCGCTATGCAGGTGCACGTTTTTCTGGAAATCGATAAGCGTAGTGACCAAAGCCTTGGTATAGGTAAATAGGCTCTTGATTTCTTTCGTTGAAGGGGTGGCGTTGGGGTCGAGGTAAGTAATGATTTCTTCCTGGCCATCCAAACGGAATCCTAAAGTCTCCTTGTTGTAGACATATTCGTTGACCTGACTGATACTTCTCGTCTTTCTGCTTTTCTCCTTCATTTTCTCGTTGATTTTTTTGTAGTAATCAGTCTTTCGGGCATTCTCCTGGTCAAAGAGATAGTTGTTGCGGTCGAATACCTTGATGGCATAGTTGTCCAAAAGGCCACCGTCGACATAGACGTGGTCGTTGCCGTCCATCCCTTTCACAGCAGCGAAAAACAATGGTATCGACATGGAGATGCGAGCAGCATCGGCAATCTTCACGTTGGGGGTGAGGGCAGCACTGAACACCTTGGAATAACCCGTTGAGAGGTCGGAACCCATCAAGTAAATGTCTCTGTATTTCTTTTCATCAGCGAGTTCTTTGAAGGTGATTTCTCCGTTGCTGGTCTTTTTTTCTATGTAGCAGGCCATAAGGTCGCGGAAGAAGTCTCCTTTGTACCAGCCGTAGTCAGAGATGAAACGTTTCGTGTCGCGCACAAAGCCCCACGAGCTGTCCATGAAGTTTCGGAAATTGATTTCCCAAAGGATGTCACCAATCTCTTTTGCGGTATAACCCAATCCGACGAGAACGGCTACCATGGCACCGGCTGAAGTGCCTGCCACACGCTCAATGTCCTTAAGGATGCCTTCTTCGTCAAGCTTCTCCAAAGCACCCACGTAGGCAATGCCTTTCACGCCGCCACCTTCAAAGACGAGGTTCCTGAAGTGATACTTATTGGGTTTGTTTACGTCCTTCGAAATGCTCTCGCCGCTTTTTTTGATAGTCTTGTTCTTGTTGATCTGTCTGCTCATAGTGTATTTGGTTGTATGTTTTATTCTATTATCCAGCTGGTGCCTTCTTTGCCGTCCTTCAGGGTGATGTGCAGTTTGGCGAGCTCGTCGCGGATCTTGTCGCTGGTGGCCCAGTCCTTGTTGGCGCGGGCAGCCTTGCGGATGTCGATGATGGTCTGCATCAAACCGTCTACCAAATCGCTGTTGCCTTCAGTTGCGCCGCTTTCCACCAAGCCGAGGATGTCGAAAACGAAGTCTTGGAACAACTTGTTGAGCAAAGCCAATTCCTCTCCGTTGATTTGCGCCTTGCCGTCCTTCACGGTGTTCACGATGCGCACGGCTTCAAAGAGGTTCGCGATGACGATGGGCGAGTTGAAGTCGTCGTTCATGGCATCGTAGCAGGCATCCACAATCTTTTGGATGTCAAGCGGTTGTGCGCCATCGGTGGCTTTCAAGGTCTTGGCGGCTTTCACGGCTTCCATCAAGCGGTTGTAACCCTTTTCGGCAGCTTGCAAGGCTTCGTTGCTGAAGTCCAAGGTGCTGCGATAGTGGGCTTGCAGGATGAAGAAGCGGATGGTCATGGGGCTGTATGGCTGTGCAATCATCTCCTCGCCTTTGGCGTTGATGTGGCTGCCGTTGAAGAACTCGTCGAGGGTGATGAAGTTGCCCAGCGACTTGCCCATCTTCTGCCCGCCGATGGTGATCATGTTGTTGTGCATCCAATACACCACAGGCTGCTTGCCGTTGGCGGCCACGCTTTGGGCAATCTCCGACTCGTGGTGCGGGAACATGAGGTCCATGCCGCCGCCGTGGATGTCGAAGGTCTCGCCGAGGTACTTGCAACCCATGGCCGAGCACTCCATGTGCCAGCCCGGGAAACCGTCGCTCCAAGGCGAAGGCCAGCGCATGATGTGCTTGGGTTCGGCCTTTTTCCACAGGGCGAAGTCGACGGGGTTGTGCTTTTCTTCCTGACCGCTCAGTTGGCGTGTGGTGTTGAGCATTTCCTCGAAATTGCGTCCCGATAGGATACCGTATGGGTGCTCTTTATTGTATTTCTCTATGTCGAAATACACCGAGCCGTTCTCCACATAGGCATAGCCGTGGTCGAGGATTTTCTGGACCATGGCAATTTGCTCGATGATGTGACCCGAAGCGTGTGGCTCAATGGACGGGCGCAGCACGTTGAGCTTGTCCATTGCGGCGTGATAACGGTTGGTGTAGTATTGTGCCACCTCCATAGGTTCAAGGTTCTCGAGTCGGGCTTTCTTGGCGATTTTGTCCTCGCCTTCGTCGGCATCGTGCTCCAGATGGCCCACGTCGGTGATGTTGCGCACGTAGCGCACTTTATAGCCAAGGTGTCGCAGATATCTGAAAACCAAATCGAAAGTGATGGCCGGACGGGCGTGACCGAGATGTGCATCACCATAGACGGTGGGGCCGCACACATACATGCCCACATGCGGGGCGTTCAAGGGTTTGAAAGGCTGCTTGCAGCGCGAGAGGCT
>JAILDR010000227.1 GCA_024689285.1 Bacteroidales bacterium
ACTTGTTGGCTGGTGACGCGGCAAGAATAACGCACAAGCACCCTTTGGGCTTTATCCCTGCCGCTTTGATGTCGCATGTCATCTACCGATTGGCTTGCGACCAGAAGCCGACTCGAGAAACCTTGAAACGTTATATCCAGGAAGCTGCAGAGGCCATGAACCAACTTTATGGTGACTTCCCTAAGGAAGTGAAATATATGGCAGAATTGACAGATTTAGTGGTAAGACTGGCCAACAACGAGAAGTCGGATGTGGAGAATATCGAGGTTTTGGGCGAAGGTTGGACGGGCGACGAGGCTTTGGTAATTGCCTTATATTGCGCCTTGAAACACTTCGACAACTTTGAGGAAGCTATGATTGCAGCGGTGAACCATGCGGGTGATAGCGATAGCACTGGAGCCGTAACAGGTAACATCCTTGGTGCCGCCATCGGTTATGAAGCTATCCCTCAGTTCTTCAAGGATGACTTGGAACTTCACGATGTGATCCTTCACATGGCTGATGATATTCTCTGTGGAGAAGTGACTAAAATGTAAAGGCCAACAAAAGCAGATAAGACAATGTTAGAACTCAAAGGAAAATATTGCAAGGATTGCAAGGTCTTTACGGACAATATAGAGCAGGAAGCCCTCTCGATGGTGTATCGTTTCCTTGATAACCCAATGTTCGAAGGTGCCAAAATCAGAATCATGCCTGATGTGCATGTGGGTAAGGACATCGTGGTTGGATTCACGGTTCCGTTTACCGACCATGTGAATCCTGATCATGTGGGGGGCGATATTGGCTGTTCAGTATCGACAGCCATCACGGATTTGCCCATCCATCCAGAGGATTACCCAATGATTGAAAAGAATATCCGTGAGAATGTGAAATTTGGCATGAGCATTCAGCGGGACATAGTTTACTCTGTCGCAGACCTGTACAGGCATTTGCAACTGCGTCTGCAACAGGCACGTCAACAATGGCCCGAGATGGTGGGGGCGATGGATGTTTCTGAAAGAGGCGTTACCGCTATGTTGAAGCGCATCGACCAAAAGGAAAACATGTTCTACAAAGGCATCGGCAGCGTTGGTGGTGGTAACCACTTCGTAGAGATGGGAGTGACACCTGATGGAAACTACGCCTTTACCGTACACTGCGGAAGCCGTAACCTTGGCCAGATGGTTTGGAAGTACTGGAAAAATGAAGCCATGAAGCAGACCGGTGCCAAGAAGGGATATCTGGTTGAAGATGCCATGAAGGGCTATATCACCGATATGGTTGTAGCTCAGGCATACGCTGAGTTCAATCATCAAGTGATTGACCGACTGGTGCTGGAAGCACTCTGTAAAAGCAGCAGTAAACAGGCTAACGTCACGGAACAGATCTACACCACTCATAATTACATCGACTTCTCGATGAAGATGATGCGCAAGGGTGCTGTGGCTGCTCCGGCAGGAAGAAAGTTGGTGATTCCCTTCAATATGCGCGACGGACTGATTATCGCCTGTGGCAAGGGTAATGAGGATTGGAACCAGAGTGCTCCTCATGGAGCAGGTCGCCTGTTGTCGCGTTCTGATGCTAAGGAGATCATAAACCTCGATGAATACAGAGAGGCTATGAAGGGCATCTACTCTACATCAGTCGGTACAGGTACCATCGATGAAAGCCCGATGGCCTATAAGGACCCGAAGGAGATTCTTCGCCTGATAGAGGACACTGTGGATGTGGAATATTTCATCCGTCCGGTTATCAACCTGAAGGCCACTAACTCTTATGACTCCAGTGTGGAGATTGATGTGAATGAAGAAGCTGATTAATATGCTATGCATAAATCATGAAAAACATGGAGATAATACAATTTCTGAAAAACTATTTTGCTGCGGAGGGTGACACGCATAGTGCCGATGATTATGCCGCCTTTTGCGATTGGGTGTATGATAAAAGGCAGTTCGATGATGGTATTACATCGAAAGTATTCGCCAACGTGAAACTGAAGAAGGCAATGGCCAAGGCTGTCGTCAATAATTTGCTCACTGGCGGCGGCTTAGATTGGCCCTACATACGCTACAGTATGGATGTGCGATTGCGTTTGCTCCTGAAGTACTATCTATCGGTTGCGGTTCTCAACGATAACAGCTTGCCTAAAGACAAGGTAGAACGAGCAGTTAAGATATGCGCAAACGAGCCGGATAAAGTGCATGTGACAGTTGGTTCTTACCTTAACGGTTGGAGTATAATAGATGATTCTACTGAGGCCATCGTTAGAATGCGACCAGGTGACGGATTCTATGATGGTTATCGCTTTTTTGTGGTTAATATGCTTTGTTTCACAGTCTCACGCTTTGTAATAGGGATGCGCACCGATAGTGGTCCCGATCCCGAGATGAAATACTACAAGGGCTGTCGCCCATTAGGCATGGGAACAGACAATGATGGCATAGAGTGGAATCTTATAGAATGTGACACAGCCCTCTCCGATGACTTTTTGGCTATTTTTTCTAACCAGCTCGATGGCGATGGCACTATTGAGATGTGCGACTGGCTTAGTCCAAGTCAACGACGCATCATTTTCAGAATAGGCTATTAACAAAGAAGTTACAACTATCAACGAGTGTGAGTTTATTGCAAGGTATTATATTGGCTTATTAAGTTCAACATGATAAAAAAGCCTGATCAATATATTATTCAACGAGGCAAGAAGCTGGCCTTTCTTCTTCGTCATGATAGGAGTTATTCATTTGATGCCCACGGCTGGCGTGAAGTGAGTGACCTAATGAAAAATCATGGCTATACGATGGAAAAGCTTGAAGAAATTGTGGCAACAAACAACAAGCAGCGTTACGAGTTTTCTGAAGATAAAAGTCGGATTAGGGCGCGACAAGGGCATAGTGTCCATGTGGATGTGGAGCTGGAGGAAAAGATGCCGCCAGACACGCTCTATCATGGAACGGCAAAGGCATTCTTGGACTCTATCTTGGAGAAGGGCATAATAAAAGGCAACCGTTTATATGTCCACTTGTCAAGTACTAAGGAAACAGCCACAAATGTCGGGAAAAGACATGGTGAGCCCGTAGTTCTTGCAATAGATGCTAAAAAGATGGCAGAAGACGGTCATCGTTTCTTCCTTAGCAGGAACGGGGTTTGGCTGACAGATTATATAGATGTTAAGTATTTAAGTTCCACTTGAAATAACAGAAAGCAATAGATAAGGATTTTGAGTAATAACCTAACAAAGGTATTTATGTACAATAGAGAATATACACCTGAAAGAATAATAGAGCTGAAGCCGAATGAGTTATTTGTGTTCGGCAGCAATCTTGCTGGTTCGCATGACGGTGGCGCAGCACGCTGGGCCTACAATCGTTTAGGCGCGATATGGGGACAAGGCGTGGGCCTGCAAGGACAAAGCTATGCCATTCCAACCATGCAGGGTGGAGTGGAGACCATCAAGCCTTATGTGGATGAGTTTATTGAATTTGCAAAGCATCATCCTGAATATAAGTTCCTTGTCACGAAGATTGGCTGTGGCATTGCAGGATTCAAGATTGACGAAATTGCACCGTTATTCTATCATGCCATTGATTGCGAGAATATCATTCTGCCTAAGGAGTTTGTAAATCAATGAACACCCCAATCATTATCATTCCCGATGTCCACGGCAGAGACTTCTGGCGCTGGACTGTGGCTCACCGCAAGGAGGAGGATACGGTCATCTTCTTGGGTGACTACCTCGACCCGTATGAGGACGAATGGATTTATTGGAGCGATGCCTATAAAGGTCTGCTCGACATTATTGCCTTGAAGCGAGAGAAACCAGAGAAGGTGGTGCTGCTCTTGGGCAATCACGACCTGCATTATCTTTTTCCTAACCTTCGTGGAAGCCGCTATAATGAGTATCAGGCCGAGAAGATTCGCAAGACCTTTATGGATAACATGGATTGTTTCCAGATGGCTGCGGAGTGCAAGATAGACGAACGTCGTTATCTTTTTACCCATGCAGGAGTCAACAAGGCGTGGGTTCAAAAATATGCTGATGTGTTTGGCCCGGTAGATAAGTTGACCGCTGATACTTTCAATAGTTTGATGTTCAAGGATGCGTTTGTGGAGGCATTGGGTGATGTTTCTTTTTTGCGATGGGGAAGTGACCCTGCCGGCAGTATGGTTTGGGCCGATGTGGAGGAATTCGAGTGGAGCGAGGCCAGGCTTCCCGATGTGATTCAAGTATTTGGCCATACTTTGCAGGACAATGGTCCTCGGGTGATTGACAATTCGGTGTATTGCCTGGATTGTAAGAGGGCGTTTGTACTTAACACCTCGGGCTTTGAAAGTGCATAAGTCGAAAAAGGATTACGGCAGGAAGAAAAACAAGGTTAGTGAAGGTGATTTGGACTAGTTTTTCCGATATTTTAAACTATATATTGAAATATTTTCGTATTTTTGCAAAGTATACTTTAATATATTGGTATGAATAAGCAAATCATAAAGACTATTATTGGTGAGAAACAGCTGGAAATCAGTGATTTGAAGCTTTTGCAAAGAGGGGAACAGTTTGATGAGAGATGTAGTTATGTGCTAACAGGCATCCGGCGTGCAGGAAAGTCGTATACGCTTTATCAGGATATGTTGGATAGAATGTCGTCGGGCAATGCTCAGGTAGAGGATTTCCTTTATGTCAATTTCGAGGATGAACGAATCGCATCCATGGAAGCCTCTGAATTGGGGCTGGTTTTGGATGCTTATTGGGAGATGTGCGACCAAAAACACCCATATATCTATTTGGATGAAATCCAGAATATTACAGGTTGGGAGAAGTTTGCGCGTAGATTGACTGAGTCGAAACACCATGTGATGATTACTGGCAGCAATGCCAAGATGTTGAGCAAGGAGATTACTTCAACGCTAGGTGGCAGCTACATTCAACGTGACATCTATCCTTTCTCTTTTGCAGAGTATTTGCGATATTTTGGAGTGGAACTTGGCAAGAATTGGGAATACAATCCAGAGCAGCGGTTAACGGTCTTCCGCCATTTCAATGAGTATTTCTATCATGGTGGCTTTGCTGAATGTTTTGAGCAGAAAGACAAGCGTGAGTGGCTGACATCATTGTACCAGAAAATCGTGTTAGGTGACATCGTTGAGCGAAACAAGGTCAGGAATCCTCGAGTCTTGCGCTTGCTAGCCAGGAAGTTGGCTGATAGTGTGATGCAGCCCACCACACTAAAACGTTTGGAGCACATTATTAAATCGACTGGTGACAGCATCAGCCAGACTGTATTGAAAGACTATTTGGGCTATATGGAGGATGCCTATTTGACCTTCTCCATTCCCAACCTTATCTCGCCTCTTACAGATCAACAGACCATCATGAAGCGCTATTTCGCAGATAATGGAATCCTTAACAATTTCCTGTTTAAAGGTGAGACGAAACTGCTTGAAAACATTGTGGCTATTCAATTGAATAAGCTATTCCACAATACTGAGGACGAAACGAGACTGTTTTATTATCATAAAAATGTAGAGGTGGATTTCTGTATCCCCGAAGCGGGTCTTGCAATTCAGGTATCTTATACTATTGATGACATAGATACATTCGACCGTGAGGTGGGTGGACTTATAAAGTTCCTCAAGGTTTTTAAAAAGTATCATGGAATTATCGTTACATGGGATACGGAACGCCAGATTATAGAAGCAGGCATAACCATTGATGTTGTTCCAGTTTGGAAGTGGCTGCTGACTTAATATGCTAGTTCATCAATAAGGATTATGAGCTTTAGGTGCGTGTAATTGTTTTTTTTCGTAGCTTTGCAGACAGAATAGATAATGTAATCAAAACATAATACTATGACAATCAATGAATTAGAAAGAATAGCCTCCCAAGTGCGCCGCGACATCATCCGCATGGTGCATGCCTGCCAGTCGGGTCACCCGGGCGGCTCGCTGGGCGCGACGGACATTGTCACGGCCCTTTATTTCGACCAAATGCACATCGATCCTGCGCATTTTCGCATGGATGGGGCAGGGGAGGACATGTTTTTCCTCTCCAACGGACACATCAGTCCGATGCTCTACAGCATCATGGCCCGACGCGGCTATTTTCCCGTGAGCGAGTTGAGCACCTTCCGCCGCTTGGGTACCCGCCTGCAAGGTCATCCCACTACGGCTGAAGGCTTGCCGGGTATACGCATCGCCTCGGGTTCCTTGGGACAGGGGCTGTCGGTGGCCATCGGGGCGGCACAGGCCAAGCGGTTGAACGGCGACGACCACCTCGTTTTCGTCCTTATGGGCGACGGCGAGCAGGAGGAAGGCCAGATTTGGGAAGCCGCCATGTATGCCCCTGCCAAGGGCGTTGACAACCTCATCGCCATCGTAGACTATAACAAGAAACAGATTGACGGCTCCACCGACGACGTGATGAACCTTGGCGACATGCGTGCCAAATACGAGTCCTTCGGATGGCAGGTTCTCGAGATGAACGGCAACAAGATGCAGGAGGTGGTTGATACCCTGAACCTCGCCCGTAAGAATGCCTGTCAGGGTAAGCCTCAGCTTATTCTTGCCCACACGGAGATGGGTATGGGTGTCGATTTCATGATGGGCACCCACAAATGGCACGGTTCGGCCCCCAACGACGAACAGGCCGCAAATGCACTCTCACAACTTACAGAAACACTTGGAGATTATTGATATGGACTTCACAATACAGAACAACAAAGATACAAGATCGGGATTCGGAGAAGGCCTGCTTGAGGTAGGTCGCCGCAACCCCAAAGTGGTGGCCTTTTGTGCCGACCTTACCGGTTCACTGAAGATGGGCGACTTCGCCAAGGAGTTTCCCAACCGTTTCTTCCAGACGGGCATTGCCGAAGCCAACATGATTGACATGGCGGCCGGTATGGCCTTGAGCGGCTTCGTGCCGTTTACGGGCACCTTTGCAGCCTTCTCGACGGGACGCGTCTACGACCAGATCCGCCAGAGCGTGGCCTATTCCAACAAGAACGTGAAGATTGCCGCTTCCCATGCAGGCGTCACCCTCGGTGAGGACGGAGCCACGCATCAAATCCTTGAGGATATCGGCCTGATGAAGATGCTGCCCAATATGACAGTCATCGTGCCTTGTGACTTCAACCAGACCAAAGCAGCTACCATCGCCACCGCTGAATACGACGGTCCAGTGTATCTGCGTTTCGGTCGCCCGAAAGTGCCGAATTTCACCCCTGTGGATGATAAGTTCGTCATCGGCAAGGCCCAGATGTTGCAGGAAGGCACCGACGTGAGCATCTTCGCCTGCGGTCACCTCGTTTGGAAAGCCGTGCAGGCATTGCCGGTCTTGAAAGAAATGGGCATCAATGCGGAACTCATCAACATCCACACTATCAAACCTCTTGATGTGGAAGCGGTTTTGAAGTCGGTGAGTAAGACCCGTTGCGTGGTGACAGCTGAAGAGCATCAGCGCAATGGTGGCTTGGGTGACAGCATCGCACAGGCACTGGCCTTGAACATGCCTTGCCCGATGGAGATGGTCGCCGTCAACGATGTGTTCGGTCAAAGCGGCACGCCTGAAGAACTGCTGAAAGCTTATCATCTCGATACGCCTGATATCGTGGAAGCTGTGAAGAAAACTGTTGCAAGAAAACAATAAATCATCCGAAAATTAGTATTCCAATTATTATGCAAAGAATAGCGTTATCTCTCGTCACCCTGCTTTGCCTGGGCTTGACGACGACCTACGGACAGAATG
>JAILDR010000027.1 GCA_024689285.1 Bacteroidales bacterium
TCGATGACGATGGGTTGTGCCTCGACATTGTAAAGACTGCGATAGTTGATGACTTCGATATGCCCGCCAAAACCAATAACTTTCTGGCGTATCTCACCTTTGAATCCAAGAATAATGCAGACCGAGAGTATCATCACCGCCAAGCCAACGGCCACGCCCCACATGGCAATCTGAACGGCGGGTCTTGACAGGCGATGTCCCTCAGAACGCTGACCGTAGAGCCGGCGTGCTATGGAGAATTCAAAAGCCATTAATCTTTCCTACCAGGATATGCTTCAAGTGCTTTGCGAAGCACAAAGAGCGCACGGTTGAGATCTTCCTTATTTAATACATAAGCCAAACGAACCTCGTTGCGTCCAAGACCAGGGGTCGTGTAGAAACCTGCTGCAGGCGCCATCATGACGGTCTCGCCCTCATAGTTGAAGTCGCGCAGACACCAGGCACAGAAGTCCTCGGCGTCCTCGACGGGCAACTTGGCAACGGTGTAAAAGGCTCCCATGGGAATGGGGCTATAGACACCAGGGATGCGATTCAAGCCATCAATCAGACATTTGCGTCTTTCGACGTATTCATCGTAAACCTCACGACTATATTCCTCGGTTTCATCGAGAGAGGCTTCAGCGGCAATCTGACCAATCAAAGGGGGTGAGAGACGGGCCTGACAGAACTTCATCACAGCCTTGCGAACCTCCTCGTTCTTGGTGATGAGGGCGCCGATGCGGATGCCGCACTCGCTGTAGCGTTTGGAAACAGAGTCGATAAGCACCACATTTTGCTCGATGCCTTCGAGATGACAAGCCGAAATATAAGGCGAACCCGTATAGATGAACTCACGATAGACCTCATCGGAGAAAAGATAGAGGTCGTACTTCTTAACGAGATCGCGAATCTGGTTCATCTCACGGCGGGTGTAGAGGTAACCCGTCGGGTTGTTGGGATTACATATTAAAATAGCGCGCGTGCGCTCATTGATGAGTTCCTCAAATTTCTCCACCTTGGGAAGAGAGAAACCCTCCTCAATGGTCGTGGTGACCGTTCGGATGACTGCGCCTGCCGAAATGGCAAAAGCCATATAGTTGGCATAGGCAGGTTCCGGAACGATGATTTCATCACCTGGATTCAAGCACGAGAGGAAGGCAAAGAGCACAGCCTCGGAACCTCCACTGGTGATGATGATGTCGTCGGCTGTCACATCAATGTTGTATTTCGAGTAGTAGTTCACCAGCTTCTCACGGTAGCTGAGGTAACCTTGAGAGGGTGAGTACTCGAGTATCTTGCGGTCGATATTGCGGATGGCTTCTATCGCGGCTTTGGGAGTTGGAAGATCAGGCTGACCGATATTGAGATGATAAACATGGATTCCACGTTGCTTGGCAGCATTGGCCAACGGCGCCAGCTTTCGAATCGGCGAAGCCGGCATTTCAAAACCGCGTACAGATATCTTTGGCATGTCGTTGAAATGAACTATATCTAAAAAAACTGCGCAAAGTTACGCTTTTACGGGCAAACACCCAAGGAAGGGAGCCAATAAAATGCACGAGAAAGGTGTTTTAAGCAATTTTCACGTTTCTTTTTTGGGAAAAGGCTTGCTTGCGTCAGACTTTTTGGCTTAATTTGCGCTATCATTGTTCAATTCAAAATCATTTACCTATGGAAGTAAGCAAGCTTTCCGGACTGAAACGTGAAGATTTTCAGTCCAATATCCAAGGAAAACAGACAGATTTGTTCACCCTGGTCAACAAGGCCGGAAATGAAGTATGTATTACGAACTACGGCGGTGCCCTGGTTGCCATCATGGTACCCGACAAAGATGGGAAAATCGCCAATGTCATTCAAGGCCACGACAGCATCAAAGGCGTTGTTGAAAGTCCCGAACCTTTCCTCTCTACTTTAATCGGTCGCTATGGCAACCGCATCTGCAAAGGAAAGTTCACGCTAGATGGCAAGGAATATAATCTGGCTATCAACAACGGTCCCAATGCCTTACATGGCGGTCCCACAGGCTATCACGCCCGCGTCTGGGATGCAGAGCAGAAAGACGCACAAACACTTTCCCTCCATTATTTTTCTGCCGACGGAGAGGAAGGTTTCCCCGGCAACTTAGACATCACGGTCATCTACCGTTGGACTGATGATAACGAATTGGTTATCGATTATAAGGCCACAACAGACAAGAAGACCATCATCAA
>JAILDR010000038.1 GCA_024689285.1 Bacteroidales bacterium
TGGTAAGCTACGTGCTTCATCTGGACGAAAGAAAAATGGATCAGCGGAAGTGCCTCTCAGAGCATCCCTTCGGAACGCTCAAGAGGTCGCTCGGTCAATACTACTTCCTGTTGAAAGGCTTTGCCAAGGTAACCGCAGAGATGGCCATGTTCTGCCTGTCATACAATATGAGACGCGCCATCAACATAAAAGGCGTTCCGGCACTCCTGGCAGCCCTCAGATAAGGGAAAGAGGACTCCGCAAACTGAAAAATCGGCTCCACAGGGCTCGTTTTAAGCCGTTAGGGGTGCACAAATAAAAAACATACAAAAACAAATAGTAAAACGACCTGCCTCCAGGGCTCTGAAAACGGTCCCTATATCAACCCAAAACAGCTCAAATTGCTAGTAAAATAAGAGTTCTCGGACGGGCTGGGGGGTAAATCTCTGTTCCATGCTTTCCCATACCCTTAGTCCAAGACGGGCCGAAATGGTTTGCCTTGGATTTTTTTGTGCTTGTCATTGCGGGTGGAGCGGCGCAAGGCGACGCAGGTTTTGGGCCTTCGGAATCCCCCCTGTCCACTTTTTAAAGGGGGAAGCGCGAAGCGATGCAGAACTTGGGTCCGGTAGGCCAGCGCCCGGTAGGCTTCCCCCTCTTGAGGGGGTGCCCGCAGGGCGGGGGAGTCAAAAAAACACCCAGACAGGCCAATCTGGAAATCTTGAAATTATCAACTTATTAAAACGCTAATTTTTATATTAACAAATCAAATGAAACAAACATTTTTGAAAGCCTATGAATCTCCCAAGGCGGAGGTCATAGAGATTGAATCGCAAGGCGTGCTTTGCGCCTCAGGCGGCGAAACTTCAACTGGTTTCTCAACAACTGGAGGTCTCCAATTCGGTAATGGCGGCATAGGAAACTGGTAATGTTTAACCCTAAAACCCAAAGAAAAATGAGAAAGAGTTTGAAAACGCTGGGCCTTTGCGCCCTTGCTGCACTGGCCATCGTGTCGTGCAAGAAGAACGAACAAACAGGCGCCACGATGAGCTTCGAGGCGACCATCAACCAACCCACTAACGGCACCAGGACGGAAATCGGCCCCGAAGATATGATGATTTGGAACAATGGTGACGTCATCAAGGTGTTTGCCGCAGACGGCAGCGCTTCTGCCCCCTTCACCACCACCGCCGATGGCGTACCCGTGGCCAACTTCACGGGCCAGATTAAAGACTCGGAAAGCTATTGCGCTTTCTATCCCGCCGACTTCACATCCGAAGCCAACGGCACCATGGTGACGCTGACCCTCAGTGCCAACCAGACCTTCAAAAATGGCAGCTTCAGCGCCAACACCTACCCGATAGCCGCCAAGTCTAACGAGAGCGACAAGACCAGGTTCAACTTCCACAGCCCCTGCGGCCTGTTGGCCATCCCCGTGAAAGGCACGGGCACCCTTGGCAGCATCGAGCTGACGGGCAAGAACGGCGAAAAGTTGGCCGGCACCTATATCTATGACATGAATGGCACTATGACTGCTCCTGTTGATTATACTGAGGATGCAAACGCCACCACTGTTACCCTGACCTGCGAGGGCGGCTTGGAGCTTAACGATACCCCAGCCACGATGTACTTCGTGTTGCCTGACGGAGCCTTGAGCGAAGGCTTTTCCATCCATCTGAAAGACACCAAAGGCAATACGCTGCCAGCAGACCACGTTGCGACCAATAATACCCAAACGATCGAAGCTCAAAATATCCGTACGATGGGATTAGTGACCGTGTCTGGCACGGAAGTGCATACGCCTGAGGCTGAACCTGAAAACATCGGCAGCACTTCGATAATCATGACTGGCTCCTATGGTGACGGCATGAACGTGACTGAGGTGGGATTCTATTATCGCAAAGCCACCGAACCTGAGTCTGCGAACGTCAAGGTCAAGGTGTGGGTCGAGCTTGCCAATAAGCTTGCCAATAATTCCTTCACCTATACTCTTATAGGTTTGGAGTCAGGTGTGGGATACACGTATAAATCATACGTCGTGGTCAGCGGAGACCAGGGCGGAACGGAAAGCACGGGTGCCGAACAGACCGTCACGACCAACACGCCTGTTTCCGCAGAGGTACCCACGTTGACGACTGCCAACGTGACCGTCTCAGGCACCGAGGCCACCGTTGGCGGCACCATCACCAATGTAGGCGACGGCACGATTGTGGCAGGCGGCTGCGGCATCCGCTACAAGAGCGTCACCGATGACTGGACTTATGTTGCCCTCACCCCCGAGAACAACGCTTTCTCGACGACCTTGACTGGCTTGACTGAAAACACCACCTACACCGTGCAGGCTTACGCCACCACCAATGAGGCCGGCACGGGCTACGGCAGCAAAGTGACCTTCACCACTGAACTCCACGGAGTTGAATCCTTCACCGTAGACTTCAATGACGGCATCCTTCCCGAAGGCTGGACGACCATCGACGCCGATGGCGACGGCTACAACTGGGTGCTTGACACGGAAGCCGAGTCTGCCTATGGCACTAACCTAAGCAATGCAGGCCTCAATGAAACCCACATGATTGTCTCTGCATCATACCATAGAACTGCTGGTGCCCTCAACCCCGACAACTACCTCGTGTCGCCTAAAGTGACCTTGAACAGCGGCAGCACCTTCAGTTTCTGGGCTTGCGCCGAGGATGCCGATTATGCCGCCGAGCACTTTGGCGTGTTCGTCTCCGACAACGGCACGGACGGCTGGGAGATGATGCAGGAGTGGACGATGACAGCCAAGGGCGCGAGTGGCAACAAAGGCAATGGCCGTGACGGCTACACCCGTGGTGGCCAAGGTAACTGGTATTACTTCAGCGTCGACTTGAGTGCCCACGCCGGACAGAAATACATCGCCATCCGTCACTTCAATTCCTACGACCAGTACTTTTTGAATGTCGATAATATCAGATTGGGCGAACCTGTAGGGACCACATTCTCACAGAACTTCAATAATTCTGTTTTGCCCGAAGGCTGGACCACCATCGATGCCGATGGCGACGGCTACAACTGGGTGCTTACCACGCAAACGGCAGCCTATGGCTATAGTGGTCACAATGATGGCCACTATGGAACCGTAGGGATGACTTCAGGCTCATACCATGCAACTGTTGGTGCCCTTACTCCCGACAACTACCTTGTTACGCCTAAAGTGACCTTGGTTCAGGGCAGCACCTTCAGCTTCTGGGCTTGCGCACAAGACAAGGATTATCCCGCCGAGCACTTTGGCGTGTATGTGTCCGACAACGGCACGAGCGGCTGGACGATGGTTCAGGAGTGGACGATGACCGCCAAAGGCGCGAGTGGCAACAAAGGCAATGGCCGCGACGGCAACACCCGTGCCATAGGCTCCTGGTACCTATATAGCGTCGACCTGAGCGCCTACGCTGGAGAGAAGTACATCGCCATCCGTCACTTCAATTGCAGCGACAAGTTCTTTTTGGAAGTCGACGATATACTGTTGACCGTCAACTGATGACGGGTCTTGCTTTTGCGGATTAGCGGTTCGCAAGCGTCCCGCTTGCCATTTGCAAATCCCGCGTGAGAATCGTAGAGACGTCACGGTGTGTGGCGTCTCTACGTGTTTTTTTTGCCTGCCGGGGCACTGCCGTAGGCCACCAGCTTGCGTCCAAAGGTTACAAAATCCTTCAATGAGTGCTGTTTTTGTGAAAAATCTCCCCCAATGAGTGCTGTTTTTCAAAAAAATCTCCCTCATTGAGGGATTATTTGTATTGGAAAGCTATGATGTTTCCTCAAATCCAGTGAATTATTGTATTTTTGCCGCAAATTTTTTTGAATATGCTCATCGTCAATATCAAAGAACTCGTCGGCATCGAGGAACAAGGCCGACTGTTGAAACGCGGCGCCGAAATGGCCGAAACGGGAAGAATCAAGAACGCTTTCCTATATATTAAAGGAAAGAAAATCGCCGACTACGGCCCTATGGACTCGGAGGCTTGCAGGAAATATCTCGCTGAAAACCATCGTGTTTATGACGTGAAAGGCAGCGTGGTGATGCCTGCCTTCTGCGACTCGCACACGCATCTGGTCTATGCCAACTCGCGCGAGCTGGAGTTTGTCGACAAGATCCGTGGCCTCAGCTACGAGGAAATCGCCAAACGTGGAGGAGGCATCCTCAACTCGGCCAAGGCGACGGCGGCGGCATCAGAGGACGAACTCTACGATATGGCCCAGCAACGCCTCGATGAGGTGATGCGCATGGGCACAGGCGCTATTGAAATCAAGAGCGGCTACGGCCTCACCACCGAAAGCGAGCTGAAGCTGCTGCGCGTCATCCGCCGTCTGAAAGAAAACTCGCCCCTGACCATCAAGTCGAACTTCCTTGGCGCACACGGCATCCCGATGGAATACCGTGGCCACCAGGAAGATTATGTCGACTTGGTCATCAACGAGATGATTCCGCTCGTGGCCGCTGAGGATTTGGCCGACTTCATCGATGTGTTCTGCGACCAGGGCTTCTTCACCTGCGAGGACACCGAACGCATCCTGATGGCGGGCATCAAATACGGCATGAGACCGAAGATCCACGCCAACGAGATGGCCATCTCGGGCGGTGTGCAGGTGGGCGTGAAATACGGTGCCATTTCCGTCGACCATCTCGAACAGATGGGCGATGCGGAGATAGAGTGTCTGAAAGACACCGAAACCATGCCGACCGTATTGCCGGGATGCGCTTTCTTCCTCAATCTGCCCCTCTCGCCCGCCCGCAAGATGATTGACGCGGGCCTGCCCGTGGCTATGGCTTCCGACTTCAATCCCGGCACCTCGCCTTCGGGCAATATGCAGCTTATCCTCTCGATGGCCTGCATCCGCTATCGCCTGACGCCCGAAGAGGCTTTGAATGCCATCACCCTCAACACAGCATACGCTATGGGCGTGAGCGACGAGGTGGGTAGCATCACCAAGGGCAAACTGGCCAACCTCATCGTCACCCAGCCGATGACACAGCTGGAGTTTATGCCCTATTATTATGGCGCGAACAAGGTGGCCAAGATGATGCTGAACGGAAAATTTGTTTAACCAATAAATCGTTGAATTATGAGAACCTGTAGATTGCTGGCTTTTCTGTGCCTATGGGCCGTGCTGCTGCCTTCTTGCAAGAAAGAACATTATGACGTGACCCATGTGCAAGGCGTTGACGCTGAGGGTGAACTCTTGCTGCCTCTTGTCTCAAAGTCGTTCTCGATGATGACCATGCTGGAACGTTTCCAAATCGATAGCCTCATCAGCTGTACCGAATCGGGCGACCTGTCCTTCAATTTTTATCTTGAGGACTATGACGTTGTGAGCGGCGACAAGCTGCTGAGATTTAAGGATATGGAATTCACCGACCATTACGCTTTTGTGAATCCGTTCATCGTCCAGGTTCCTCCGGTTATGGATACCATGTTGAGCTTGCAGAAAACCATCGTTTTCGAGTCGGATGAAGTCAGCGTTATGGAGGCTGTGATGAAGACGGGAAACCTAAGCTTTCACATGGAGACGAACCTGGGTGACCTGAATCGTGTCGTCATCCACTCGTCGGATATCCGTGATGCATCGGGTCATGATTTCGTGCTCGACCAGCAGGTCGATAACAACACCTTTGGCTTCGACTTGACGGATTTGAATTACCAGACCGAAACGGCCAACACCTTGACTCTCGATATTCAGCTGTATTGCACGCTCCACCCGACCACCGAGCCGGAGCTGTTCGTCGACTTTAACATCCAGGGACGCGACTTGGCTATGCACTCGATGCGCGGCTTTGTGGAGACTCACGGCAACAGAAACCGTTTGGATACGGTTTTCTCCCTGTTTCCTGACGATATCGGCGGCGTGTTGGATGTGAAGGACGCCAATATGAGGCTGAGTGAGCGCAACAGCTTCCCGATAGGCGCCCGTTTGGTGGTCGACACGGCCTGGGTCTCGGGTGAGGGACTGACTCCCTATTCCATCTTCCAACCCATGCCTTTGTGTGCTGACCTGCCTCCGCAGATGGCTTTCGGCGAGGTGCTCGGCCAATCGCTTAACGGAAGGATAAACGCCAACGGCGGAAGTCTTTTTGTTTCGTCTGACTTCATCGTTAATCCGGAGGGCGAGAACGAAATGGTCACCGTGACCGATACTTGCGGCATCGATGTGAGGGTCGACGTTGAAGTGCCTTTCGCCTTCAAGGTCGACGATGTCAGCTATCTTGATACGGTTGAAGTGAACTTCTCGGAACTCGAGCTGCCCGATATGATTGAGCGACTGACCCTTGAACTGTCATTCACCTCAACGTTGCCTCTGAATATGACGGGTCATTTCTATATGTATGATTCAGAAAACGATGTGATTACTGATGAACTGCTGCCTGATGCACAACTGATTCAAGCCTCATTTGACGGACAGCCTGCCACGACCAACGTTTCCATCGACATCACAGAGGAACGGGTTGAGCGTGTGATGAAATCTGACCGTATCATCATGGTTTATCATTTGGATACCGATGCCCACGACGTGAAACTGAACGTCAACCAAATGCTGGAAATCTTCATGAAGGCAAAGGTGAAGTATGATGGTGTTGTTGAACTTAAAAACTGATTGGAAATGAAAAAGCTAAATAAAATATTTCTGGTTGTTGGGCTGATGGGGGCTTTTGCTGCAGCTGAGGCGCAAATGGCGTCGCCCGTTGATTTCATGCGAATGAACCCTTATCAGATGAAGGCCAATCCCGCCGCCGACCTGCCCTACAGGAAGGTGGTTTCGGTCGCTGTGGGTAACATCGGCCTGGATATACAAAACACTACGCAGCGTTATGACAACCTTTTCGAGTTTGATGCGCAGGGTTATCCTGTGGCATTGGATATGAGAAAGTTTGCCAACAGCTTGAAGGCCAAAAACTTCTTTGGTTTTGACGAGACGATGAGTGTCCTTACCTATTATCGTCGTTTGAACAGGGGAATGCTGACGGTCGATTATGGAGTGAAGTCGCATGGTGATGTTGTGTTCAACGACGGGCTGTTCAAGTTGCTCGGCTATGGCAACGCCGCTTTTGTGGGCGAAAACAACCCCGCTGTGGTCACTATGGATATGAACCTGCAGGCCTATCAGGAGTTGGCTGTGGGGTACCAATGGAACCTCACGGAGCAGCTTTCGTTGGGCGGTCGCGCCAAGCTGTTGTTTGGTTTTGCCAATATCACCACCGATGCTTTTGACGCAAGGCTGTATACCGATGCCGACACGTATGCACTCCGCGTGCAGGAAGACATCGCGATGCGGATGGCTACGCCGAGGCTGCTTTATGCCGATGAAGGCCGACTGATGGCGGATGGCCTGTTCCGGTTTGGCGACTTGTTCCATAATCCAGGTTTCGGCATCGATTTGGCCGCTGAATACCGTTTCAACGACAAGTTCAGCGCGGTAGCCGCTGTTCATGATCTGGGCTTTATCTATTGGGGGCTCAATAGTATCAAGATGACAAGCAACATCAACGATGCGGGGCAGTTTTACGACAACGGGAGCTTCCTTTTTAATGGTATGGACTTCGACCAGGTGCAGATGATCGTCAACGACGACTATTATCGAGAAAGATTCATGGATACCTTGCAACAGTATTTCCAGACGGAGTTCAATCCTACGAAAGGGTACGCTACCATGCTGAATACGAATATCCTGCTTCGCGGCAACTATGACCTTGATGCCCACAACCGCTTCAGCCTTCAGGCACAGGGCCGTTTCTTGGGCAGCGGTTTCCGCCCGTCGGCTACTTTGGCCTATAGCGGTTCCTTCTTCAATATGCTGGACGTGTGTGCCACTTATACGGTGATGCCCGGCAGCTTCGATAACATCGGTCTTGGTGTGGCAGGCAATTTTGGCAGTTTCCATATCTATCTGGCCACCAGCAACGTGATGGGTCTTTTCAAGCCCATGAATGCGAGTGCCTTTGGCGCACAAGCAGGTATTGTGTTCAATCTGCGGCAAACCGAAAAGAGAATAGCCGATAAGTCGGGAACCCCCGGTAGTGAGGAATGAGTGCCGCGAGTGTTTTTGGCATCAGTCGCCATCGTCTGACTACGGACTCCTCGACATCAAGGACATGAATCCTGAAATCTATCAAGGCTATACGGGCACGGATAACTCGATTGTGTTGACCAATTTGGAATAGCTTCTGAAGCACGGCGACCCCAATCGCATCAAGGTGCGTGTGCCGCATATTCCCGAGTTCAACACGGATGAGGACGTGGCGAAGCGCATCGAATGCCTCAAAGCGATGGGTGTGGCGGATGTTGACGAGTTCCAATATATAATAAGGTGAAGCGTGAGGGAAATGCTTCAAAATGGGCTTTGGGAGAAATGCCGTTTCTCTGTGAGCGATATGCCGTTTCTCTATAAGCAACATGCCGTTTCTCTGTGAGCGATATGCCTTCGACGGGGCTCCTTTGCCTGATACGTTGGAGTTGAATGCGAAATCAACATGTGAAGGATTGTAATAAATTCTCTTTCATTTTGTATCGAAAAAAGCCGTACCTTTGCAGCCGCGAAACGGGTCGAGTGGACTTGTGCCCCGAAGTCCTGCGTCAAACAACAATTAAACGATTAAACGATCAACAAATAAACAACACAATAATGAAACAACTTATCGAATGCGTGCCGAACATCAGCGAAGGCCGCGATAAAAACATCATTGACCAAGTAACCGCTGAAATCGAGAAAGTGGAAGGCGTGAAACTGCTTGACGTCGACCCGGGTATGACCACCAACCGCACCGTCATCACCTTCGTGGGTGAGCCTGAGCCTGTGTGCGAAGCCGCCTACCGCGTGGTGAAAAAAGCCGCTGAACTCATCGACATGAGCCAGCACCACGGTGCCCACCCGCGCCAAGGTGCCACCGACGTGTGCCCCCTCATCCCTGTGAGCAACATCACGATGGAAGAGGTGGTGGAATACGCCCACAAATTAGGCAAACGCCTCGGCGAAGAACTCAACATCCCGATCTACTGCTACGAAGAGGCCGCCTACATCAAGGAACGCCGCAACCTCGCTTACTGCCGTACGGGTGAATATGAATCCCTGGCCTCGCGCCTCGGCACGGAGCAGTGGAAGCCCGACTTCGGCCCCAACGAATGGAACGAACACGTGGCCCACACGGGTGCCACCCAAGTGGGTGCCCGCGACTTCCTCGTGGCCATCAACTATAACCTCAACACC
>JAILDR010000041.1 GCA_024689285.1 Bacteroidales bacterium
AAGGAAGTCCGCATGGCCATCGATGCCGCCCAAGCCGCCAAGCACGACTGGGAGAACACCCCTTGGGACGAGCGCGCCGCCATCATGGCCCGCATCGCCGAGATGCTGGCCACCAAATATCGCGCCCGCATCAACGCCGCCACCATGCTCGGCCAGTCGAAGAACTGCTTCCAGGCCGAAATCGACAGCGCCTGCGAGACCATCGACTTCTTCCGCTACAACAACTACTACGCCAGCAAGCTCTACGCCGAACAACCCGCTTCGGCCAACGACCAGCTGAACCGCGTGGAATACCGTCCGCTGGAAGGCTTTGTGTTTGCCATCACGCCTTTCAACTTCACCTCCATTGCCTCCAATCTGAACATGACCCCTGCCCTGATGGGTAACACCACCATCTGGAAGCCCTCGACGACCGCCCTGCTGTCGAACTACACCGACATGCGCATCTTCATGGAAGCCGGCCTTCCCGCTGGCGTCGTCAACTTCCTGCCTGGCAAGGGCAGCGTCATCAGCAGCGTAGCCTTGAAAGACAAGAACTTCAACGCCATCCACTTCACCGGCAGCACCGCCACCTTCAAGAGCCTGTGGAAGACCACCGGCCAAAACCTCGATATGTATAAGGCCTATCCTCGCCTCGTGGGTGAAACCGGCGGCAAGGACTTCATCTTCGTCCACCACAGCGCCGACCCGCAAGAGGTGGCCGTTGCCATCGTCCGCGGTGCCTTCGAATATCAAGGTCAGAAGTGCTCAGCCGCTTCGCGTGCCTACCTCCCCGCTTCGATGTGGAACGACGTGAAGAACCGCGTGGGTGACATGATGAGCACCATCAAGATGGGTGACGTGAAAGACTTCTCGAACTACGTCAACGCCGTCATCGACGAGGCCTCGTTCGACAACTGCAAGGGCTATATCGACCGCGCCAAAGCCAGCAAGGACGCTGAAATCGTCTTCGGCGGCAACTGCGACAAGAGCGTCGGTTACTTTGTGGAGCCCACCGTCATCCTCGCCAAGGTTCCTGACTACGAAAGCATGGTTCAGGAAATCTTCGGCCCCATCATCACCATTTACGTCTACGACGACAACAAGTTTGAAGAGATGCTGGACGTGTGCGACCAAAGTTCGCCTTACGCCCTCACCGGTGCCTTCTTCGGCAACTGCCTGAAGGCCCAGAAGATTGCCAACGACAAGCTGCGCCACGCAGCCGGCAACTACTACGTGAACGACAAGCCCACGGGAGCTGTGGTCGGCATGCAGCCCTTCGGCGGTGCCCGCGCCAGCGGCACCAACGACAAGGCCGGCGGCCTGTGGAACCTCATCCGCTGGACCAGCCCCCGCGCCATCAAGAACACGTTTGTTCCTGCTGCCGCTTACGGGTATCCCTTCCTGGCGAAGGATTAAAGTTCCTGAATAAGCATTCCAAACCAAAGGCGACCCTCTTAGGCCGCCTTTTTTATGCCCTGAATACGAGAATATTTGGCTGAATAGCTTTTTTTTCATATCTTTGCCGTTTCTTGTAACTATAGCAGAAACAGATGGCACCCATGAAACGCATCCTTTTCCTCTTCATCCTCGTTTGGGCATTTGGAATAGCAAACGCACAAAAGTTGCATCACTTCCGCACCGGGCATCCACAAGGCTTTAGCGTAGAGAGCAGCACGAAAACAGCTCTTTCATTGCATTTTTCCATTGCTGAATTGGGCATCGCCAACATACAATACGATGAAGCCAAAGGACAGGAAATCATATTGAAAGGCTGCTTTGCCTCCAATGCCGAAGGCCTGCCCGACCTGCCTTTCATGAGCCAATATCTCGCTGTGCCGCGAGGCGCAACTGTCAGAATAGAAGTCAGGGAAAAAGCCAGCAAGACCTTGCAAGACATCGAATTGCTTCCAGCCGCACCCTTGCAGATGAACAACGAGGACCAACGTCCCGCCTTACATTGGAACATGGATGTTTTTGGAAAAGACGCCAACTATCCTTCCAGAAGCGTGACGATAGCCCAAACCACCCAAATCAGAGGCCTGGACGTGGCACTGCTCAGCGTAACCCCCTTCCGCTACAACCCCGTAAAAAAGACGCTGGAGGTCATCTATGACATGGACATAGAGGTGTGCTTTGAAGGCGGCGACGGACAGATTGGCGACGCACGCTACCTTCATCCCGCGTGGGACAACATCCTTCGCGACTTGGTGATCAACAGCGACATGCTGCCTGAAACGGATTATTACGGACACCTCAACGAAGCCCTAAGCAACCGCGAGGAAGGCTGCGAATACCTCATCATCACCATGGACGACCCGGTTTTCACGTCGTGGGCCGACACCTTGAAGCAGTTCCGCACACGTCAAGGAATACTCACCAAGGTGGCGACCACTGCCGATTGCGGCAGCAACGAGGCCGAAGACATTCGCAATTACATTCTGAACGCCTATAACCATTGGGCCATCCCGCCTACAGCGGTGCTGCTGTTTGGCGGCAACCACGCCACCAACAGCAGTTTCGGCCTCAAGCCTTACTTCTTCACCAGCCCTGTCAGTTGGGGTGAGGCCTACCATTACACCACAGACAATCCTTTTGCCGACATGAACGGCGACAGCATCCCCGACATCGCCATCAGCCGAATGACTGTCATCAATGCCGGCGAATGCCAGCAGATGGTGAGAAAACTCATTGCATACGAGACCAACCCGCCCACCGACCCGCATCATTACGACCATCCCGTCATCAACTCCGGTTATCAAGAAACCAAATGGTTTGCCATTACCGCACAAATCACCAACAACTTCTTCCAAGACAGACTGGGAAAACATCCCGGCAACATCTACATGAAATATTGGTATGAAGACTACGACCCCACCCCACCCGACTCCATCTGGTCGGCAGCCCCCAGCACCAACGCCGTGCTCGACTATTTCGGGCCTAATGGGGCTCAATATCTTCCCCAATCCATAGGATACCTAAACGACTGGATTGATATGGAAGACAAAACACCCTTCCAAAACGCACTCAACGAAGGGAGCTTCCTGACGTTTTATAGAGACCACTCCAACCCCGACTGGTGGTGCTGCTCAAACATCCGCACCGCCGACATTCCTAATTTTCATAACGAAAGCCCCACTTTCCTCTTCTCCATCGGCTGCTCAACCAACAACTTCTGGAACAATTGGTCATACGATGGCTGCGTGGCCGAATCTTTCCTCCGCGCCGACAACGGAGCCATTGGGTCACTCGGGGCCAACACCGTCACCTATTCACAATACAACGACCTCGTCACCTGGGGAATGTTCGACTATTTCTGGCCCGACTACATGCCCACGTTAGGCAGCCAAACCGAGGCTGATTTCTACTATCCCTCCTTCTCCCTTGTCGCCGGCAAGCTGTTCCTCAGCCAGCAGGCCTTTCTGCCCTACAGCATGAACTCAGAAAAAATTGACAAGACATTGAACCTGTTCTCATTTCTTGGTGAGACCTACCTCAACCTTTACACCGAAACGCCACAACAACTGCAAATTGAAGCGCCTCTCACCCACCTCAAAGGGCCCTGGCAGTATCAATTTACCGCTGAGGAAGGTGCGACGGTCTGCCTTTCAAAAGACGGAGAAATCATCCAAGTGTTGCAAGCCACAGGCGAAACCCAAAGCGTTGCGCTGCCCACAATGGAGGCAGGGGAACAGTTTACTGTTACCGCCACCAAACAAAACCATTTCCGCTTCGAACAGAATGTAACCATTATCAATGGCGTATCCCGATCATCCGAACGTCACACACCTGATTTTGAACTGTTTCCCAACCCAGCAGATGAAAAAGTGAGCCTCGTTCTCAGCGAAGAACTGACTGGTGTACCATTCATCGAGGTGTACAATCTTTTGGGCGAAAAGGTGCTGACGCAAAACGTAAGCCATCTGAGTCAAAACGAAACGCTTTCACTCGACTTAAGTGCGCTGGCTCCAGGGCTGTATTTCATCAAGTTAAGCACCGAAAATGGGAGTTGTAGCAGAAAAGTAAGCGTCAAGTGATAAAAAAGTCCTATTTTTGCAACAATTTAACAATTAAACAATCAACAATTAAACATCATAGCATGATAAGTTACAAAGAATTAGGGCTCGTGAACACCCGCAAAATGTTCGCCAAGGCTGTGGACGGCGGCTATGCCATCCCCGCTTTCAACTTCAACAATATGGAACAGATGCAGGCCATCATCATGGCTGCCGTCGAAACCAAGTCGCCCGTCATCCTGCAAGTGTCGAAAGGCGCGCGCAACTACGCCAACCAGACCCTGCTGCGCTACATGGCCCAAGGTGCCGTAGAATACGCCAAGGAACTGGGCTGTGCCCATCCTGAAATCGTGCTCCACCTCGACCACGGCGACAGCTTCGAGACCTGCAAGAGCTGCATCGACATGGGCTTCTCGTCGGTGATGATTGACGGATCTGCATTGCCCTACGACGAGAATGTGGCCCTCACGAAAAAGGTCGTCGACTACGCCCATCAGTTCGACGTGACCGTGGAAGGCGAACTCGGCGTGCTGGCCGGCGTGGAAGACGAAGTGGCTGCCGAAGAAAGCCACTACACCAAGCCCGAGGAAGTCATCGACTTCGTGACCAAGACCGGCGTTGACTCCTTGGCCATTAGCATCGGTACCTCGCACGGCGCCTACAAGTTCACTCCCGAACAATGCACCGTCGACCCCGCCACGGGTCGCCTTGTGCCGCCCCCGTTGGCTTTCGACGTGCTCGAAGCCATCGAGAAGAAGCTACCCGGCTTCCCCATCGTGTTGCACGGCTCATCGTCGGTGCCGCAAGACGAGGTGGACACCATTAATAAGTATGGTGGTGCGCTGAAGGCTGCTGTGGGCATCCCGGAAGAGCAGCTGCGCAAGGCCGCCAAGAGTGCCGTCTGCAAGATCAACATCGACAGCGACAGCCGCTTGGCCATGACCGCCGCCATCCGCAAGACCTTCGCCGAGAAACCCGCCGAGTTTGACCCGCGCAAGTACCTCGGCCCCGCCCGCGACAGCATGAAGAAGCTCTATGAGCACAAGATCATCAATGTCTTGGGCTCGAATGACAAGTTGGAGCAGGCGTAAAGGCAAGTCTTATCATAACACCAAGAAAAACCGCCAAGTCTTTGGCGGTTTTTTTGTTCTTTTCGCTAAAAAGTTGTATCTTTGCCTCGTAAATACAACAATTGACAAACTATGAGCGAAGCAACATTGCAAGGACTGTTAAATTACCTATACAGCACCCTCACCCCCGACAACATGCGTTGGATGGCGGTGCACTTGATGGCACATGCTGATGCCGACGAGGGAAAAGTGAAGCCTTACACCATCGAGGAACTGCATCAAATGGTTGCTGAAGGCGAACAACAATTTGCCGAAGGAAAATGGCAAGACTCGGAAGACATGTTCCGAGAATTGGAAGAAGAATTTACGGCTGAAGAACTTCAACACACCGAAGCCGTATGAGAGTAAGATGGAATGACGAGTCGAAAAAGAGGTTGCGTCAGGTAGCCAAATACATTAGAATAGTTTTTGGAGAAAAAGCAAAAAATGACTTCCTCCTAGAAGTGAAACATACGAATGCGCTTCTTGCCCAAAACCCCAATATGGGACCTTTGGAAGAGTATCTTTCAGACCTGCCTTCTATGTACAGAAGTATTGTTGTGCGCCACCATAACAAAATTGTGTATCGCGTTGTGGATGACCACATCGAAGTCGTTGCATTCTGGGACACCCGCCGCGAACCGAAAAAACAAGCCGAGCAAATGAAATGAGCAAGAAACTGGTATATATTCTCGCCGTATTTGTTGCCATCTCATCATGCAGCCTTGTAAAGCAACCCTTTTCTTTCCAAAAAGAAACCGGTTTC
>JAILDR010000069.1 GCA_024689285.1 Bacteroidales bacterium
CGGAAATAGGGTTCCGAGTAGGTGAGGTAGATGGGAATGTCGGGGAAGGCATTCTCAAACTGCTTTTTCGCTTGCTCGGCGTTCCGCAAGGCCTCGTTGCCGATTTCCATGAAAACGTGAATGCGATAGCCGCTGAATGAGCTGTCAATCCTGTATATTGAGCGTTGCTTCGAAATCAGGCTCTCGATGTGGCTGTCTTGGTCAACGTTCAGCGAACCGTAGCTTTGGGCAAAGCCGCAAATGGTCAATATCAATAATAAGGAAATGCAGAATAAGCGCTTCATGAAGTCTCTGTTTTTAGGCTGCAAAAATACGATTTTTTCTGATTTCCGATGAAAGTTGTATCTTTGCAGCAAAATAATAACCGGATGAACAGTAATCTTGATGCCAGCGGTTCCCATCTCTCGAAGGCTGAAAAAGACTTTGAGAACGCTTTGCGCCCTGATATGTTCGACAGCTTTGCCGGACAGAAACAGGTGGTTGACAACTTGCGCGTTTTTGTGAAGGCCGCGGTCAAACGTGGCGAAGCTCTCGACCACACCTTATTATATGGTCCCCCGGGTTTGGGTAAAACCACTTTGTCATATATCATAGCCCATGAGCTGGGTGTCGGTATGAAGATGACCTCGGGCCCCGTTTTGGACAAACCGGGCAACCTTGCGGGTTTGCTGACGAGCCTCGAGCCAAATGATGTGCTTTTTATCGATGAGATACACCGCCTCAGCCCCGTGGTGGAGGAGTATCTTTATTCCGCGATGGAGGACTTCCGCATCGACATCATGATTGAGACGGGTCCCAGCGCGCGCAGCATCCAGATTTCGCTGAATCCCTTCACGCTGATTGGCGCCACCACCCGCAGCGGTATGCTGACAGCACCTTTGCGCGAGCGTTTCGGCATCAAGCAGCGTTTGGAATACTATGACGCGAAGACTCTGTCGAAGATTGTGAAGCGCTCGGCAGACATCTTGCGCGTGCCCGTCGACGATACGGCGGCTTTCGAGATTGCCCGCCGCAGTAGAGGTACGCCGCGTATTGCCAATATGTTGTTGCGCCGTGTGCGCGACTTTGCCCAAATCCAAGGCGACGGCACCATCACCATCGACATCGCCCGCATCGGACTGAAGGCCCTCAACGTTGACGAACACGGTTTGGACGAAATGGATAACAAAATCCTCTCCACTATCATCGACAAGTTCAAAGGCGGCCCCGTGGGGGTCAATACTATCGCTACGGCAGTAGGCGAGGACCCGGGCACCATCGAGGAGGTGTGCGAGCCTTTCCTCATCCAGGAGGGTTTCATCATGCGCACGCCGCGTGGACGCGAATGTACGGATTTGGCCTATAAGCACTTGGGGAAGACAAGGATTAAGCCTACCGGGGAGATGAGTTTGTTTGATTAAGGGACTGGTAGGTATGAAAGAATAACAATAAATTGAAGAATTATGGGAATGTCATTATTGATTTTCGGGTTGTTGAGTGGCTCGTTTCTGGCGGCTTTGGTGGGACTGTTAGGTGCCAGGAGAAGGATTGGCTTCGGATGGACCTTCTTTTTGTCGGTCTTGTTCACGCCGTTAGTTGGGTTGATTGTTTGCCTGCTCTCCGACAAACTGCCTGAAGGCGAACGCAAATGGGGCTGCTTAGGCAGCGTTTTGGCCATCCTCACCATTGCCTTGTTTGTATTATCGGCCTTGATGGTGGTTGGAGCGGCGGTGGTTTAGGCTGGAAGTCCCCATTGGGCTGTGAGTGTACCAATTAATCTTACACGCATTTGGAGAAGACGCGGATTAAGTCTACGGGGTATTGATTGTATTCGAAAAATGTGTAATTTGTAACAGATTTTTCGAGTAGGATTGCCTGCAAAGAAAGTAAGCTGGAAGATTTTTTCCTATTAACCTCTTGTATAAATCAAAAATTCCTTATTTCTGCCTCCGGATTTGGTGTGCCAAGTCTGTTTTATAGAAGCGTTATGCTTGTCTTGTATGTGAAAACGTGAGAAATTTTCGTAGGCAAGAAAGCGAAATAGTTCACGTATTAGTGTGGACTATTTTCTATATAATCCTACAGGGTAATTCTCACAACCTTCATTTATAGATTGGTGTTCAGTTCTACGCTTCTTTTGTATCATCCAATTAGGGGTAAAAGGATGCTCCTGCGCTTTGGGAATTGAAAGTGCAAATAATATACGATGAAAAAACTATTATTGTTGTTCTTTGTAGTATTAATTGGATTAGCTTCTTCATGTACTAAAACTGGTCATGCGGATGCTTTTGTTGAAACGTATTGAGCGTGCCATTCATGAAAACGCCGACATTATCATCAATCGTTGGTATGAAATCTTTAAACCAGAAGACGATGAAGATCAGTAAAATATGGTTTGAAGGTGAATGGCTCTATGGCCTTGGCGATGATGGAAAGACCTATCGCCAGTCGCTACTTTGGTATAAAGATTTGTT
>JAILDR010000039.1 GCA_024689285.1 Bacteroidales bacterium
GCAATATTGCCTGCGCAGTGTGGCCTTCGCCGATGTGCTGAAAGGCAAGATGCGCCACTTAAAAGGCATCCGCATCAGCAATGCGAGTTCGGTGTTTCAGGTGGGCCTCTCTTCGCTTGCTGCCGTGTTTACGGTTGTCATCCTGTTGCAACTCACTTTTATGCGACATTCCGACAAAGGCGTTGATATGTCTAACATTGTGTCACTCAACAGTCTGGTAACACCCTGCTACAAAGTGGGCCCCATTCGTGACGAACTGATGAAAAACCCCGACATTTACAGCGTTGGCCTTTGTATGGGTGACTTTTCCAAGCCTAATGATTTCATCCGTGACGTGGGCTGGGAAGGGCGAGAGGAAGGAAACGATTGTGTATTTCAGGTGCTTTATACTGACGGCTATTTCCAAGAGATGGTCGGGATGGAGTTGGTGGCAGGCGACTATTTGAGCAAGGACTTGAATTTGGATGATTATTTTGATGGGATGTACGAAGGGAATGGGCAATATGTGGTCAACGAAGCGGCGATCAAGGCAATGGGCTGGAGTGCAGAGGAAGCCATCGGCAGGGATTTGACGCTGACAGTGACATCGGGGAGAATCGTCGGGGTGGTGAAGGACTTCCATTTCTCCGATATGCGCAATGCCGTTTCACCGCTTATTATGGAATATGCACCAGAGGCGCAGCCGAATATAGTGGTGAAAATCGCGCCCGAAAATAGACAAAAGACCTTGGCTTACATTCAAGAAGTGGTGCGACCGTTTAATTTTTCTGATGTGTTTTCCTATTCGTTTTTGGGCGAGAAGGAACTTTACCGCGAGGAGCGTCAGGTCGGGCATCTTTCGCTGCTGTATTTCCTTTCGGCTATGCTATTGGCTTTATTCGGTTTCTTTGGTGTCGTTTCCTATCATCTGCATCAGGAGTCGCTCAATATGGCGGTGCGCAAGGTGTTTGGTGCCAGCACCAGAGAGGTGCAAGGGCATTACTTAAAAACCCGATTGCGGATGTACATTCTTCCCGTCATTGCGGCCACAGCGTTGTCAGTCTATTTCTCGTTGCATTGGCTGCAAGGCTTTGCCTATCATGTGCCCGTTTCCCTCGTGCTGACGGTGGCCGTGGTTTCTTTCTTTGTGGCATTCCTGCTGCTCTCGCTGATTGTTGCTAGTGTGGTGCAGGCAATTTGCAGCCGAAGGATTACTGAGGTGTTGCAGAAAGGATAATAATTTTTTTGATTTATTCAAGAAAAGTAGTATTTTTGCAGCGTTTCTTGAATGAAATCGAAAATGACCTATCTGCAATTTCGTGAACAGTGGCATGAAGTGGGCTGCTTCAATGTGTATCAGGTGAGGGCGGTTGTCCCACGCTTCGACTGTGGCAACCTTGCACGTTGGGTCGGGAAGGGCTATTTGGTGCGTTTGCGGCAGGATTGGTATGCCTTTGCCGACCTTTTGCGTGTGCCTGAGTTTTCGCGCTATGTCGCCCAAAAAATGTACGCACCTTCCTATATTAGCCTACATTTCGCTTTGGCCTATTACGGCATCATTCCCGAAGCCGTGACTCAAATCACCAGCGTAACCTCTAACAGGACAGCGCATTACGCAAATGCATTTGGCGAGTATAGTTACCAAACCGTGAAGCCGCAATTGTTCTTCGGATATGAGCCTATCGTTTTGCCGCAGGGCTACAGTTACAATTTGGCCTTGCCTGAAAAGGCATTGCTTGACCTGCTTTACCTTTATCCGCAATACAACACCCCGGAAGCCTTGCTCGACCTGCGCCTCGACGATTGGTGGATGCAGGAAGAGTTGAATGTCAGTCGTTTGCGAGGATTTTCAGAAAGGTCTGGTAGCGCGTCACTTCAAAAAAGAGTAGAGCTGATGTTAGACATTTACCGCCATGATTGAACTTTCCACTTTATTGGGCTTTTATCCGCCGCAAATTACGAATAATGTCGCTTACCACAAGCACATTTTGAAGGAATATGTCGAATTGCTTTCGTTGGAGTACCTTTCTCGCTCGCCCTACATTCCGCAATTAGCCTTTATTGGCGGCACAAATCTTCGCTTGGTTTACGGCATCGACCGTTTCTCCGAAGACCTTGATTTCGACTGCAAGGATTTCAGTGAAAGCCAGTTTGTCGAAATGACCAACGCGCTAATTGACTATCTGAAGATGAACGGTTTGCAGGTCGAGCCACGCGACAAAGCCAACGAAAAACTGACGGCTTTCCGGCGCAACATCTATTTTCCTGGATTACTGTTTGAGTTGGGATTGAGTGGCCATCGCGACGAGCGTTTCCTGATGAAAGTGGAGGCGCAAGACCAAGGTGTGGGCTATCAGCCCGAGATGGCGATGGTGAGCCGTTGCGGTTTCTTCTTCGCATTGCCCGTTCCAACTCCAAGCGTGATGCTTTCAATGAAACTCTCTGCTTTATTGACGCGAGCCAAAGGCCGCGACTTTTACGACACCTTTTTCCTATGGCAGCGCACAGAGCCTGATTATCATTTCCTTAATTCGCGCAGCGGCATTGAAAACCCTGATGAACTCCGCCAAGCACTCAGAGACCTTCTTTCTCGCACCGACCTCGATCTGAAGCGTCGCGATTTTGAGCATCTGCTTTTTAATGCTTCGCGTAGTGAACAGGTGCTTCATTTTAATGCATTTGTGAAGGAAAAGTTACAGTGACCCCTTAATGGTTACTGTAAAGAATCTTTACACCACTGTAAAGAAACTTTACAATTTTACAAAAGCCGATAATTCTATTTAATTGATTTTTAATGATTTATGATTTTGGCATTACGGTTGCCGAGCTATAATAAAGAAAAAGATAAATCGTTAAAAACATCGTATTATGGCAAAGAAAACATTAATAACCGCATTACTCCTTTGCGTTGCAGTGCTTGGCGCGGAGGCGCAGAAAAACAAAATCAACAACTACCCATCACAGACCGTTGTTGAAGGCAACGGCAACATCGTCACACGGGACTTCGAGGTGGCGGAGTTCGATGAAATCAGCATGATATTGCCTGCAACGGTCAACTACATGGTGGCGGACGACTATTTGATAAAAGGCACCAATGTAGGCGGTAGAATCAAGAGGATTGATAAAGATTAAAACACGAAGCCATGGCACGCATATTCAAAAAAGGCAAGACGGCATTTGCGTCGTCGGTGCTGAATGTATTGGGCTTGACGGCAGCCTTCGCAGCCCTCTACATCATCCTTGTGCAGGTGCACCACGACCTCACCTACAACAAGGGGCTTAAGGACAGCGACCGGATTTATGTCCTTACAAAGAAAGAAATCAATCAAAGTGAATACACTTCTTATATGAACCGTCCTATGGGAGAGTATGTGCTTAATGCTTCCCCTGACATAGAAGCCGGCGGCTGCGGTAAAATCATGGGCAATCCCATCGCGGTTCGGGTGAGCGATGATCAATCGCCTGTGTACATCACGGTATCTGCCATGAACAAAGGCGCTCGCGAGGTGTTCGGCTTCGAACTGGTGGCTGGCAACTGGGATGATTTGACCGACAACAGCTTCGCC
>JAILDR010000083.1 GCA_024689285.1 Bacteroidales bacterium
GTCGGCCGAGAATGTGGAATATCCGTTGATGGAGTCCACTTTAAAGTGCTCATCGTCCGAAGCAGTGTACTCCTGGATATTGGCAAAGTCGATGACGCCCTTGCATCCGGCCATCATTGCCACGGCGCACAGCACCGCGAGAGTTAAAAATACTTTCTTCATATACCTTTTATATTATATGATTTGCATCAATCTTTCGGCGGGGTTTTGTGGCGGCGCGGCGGCTTGCCGCCGCACCGCAACATCCGCCACGGGTTATTCCTTGCGCTTGCGCTCGGCTTCGTCTTCCTTGGCAGAGGACTTTAGCCTTGGTCGAGAAACCACCAAAGGATGGTTAAGACAACTCCGCTTACCAATCCGCCAATAACAGCACTGCGTAGTCCGTCATGGTCGAACAGTATTTTTACAAGGAAAAATGCCAAGGAAAATACGCCAAACAGAAACAGGTAGTATGCCCAGTTCTTTTTCTTGAATAGTTTCATACTTCTATAGGTGGGTTCTATTTATTCACTTTTTGGTCATCCAAACAGACAGAACCCGTTAATCTGCCAGACAACCGTGTTTTGACATTCGGTTTACGAGTGCAAAGTTACAACTATTTTTTCATTTGACAATGAACTTTCTGCCATAATTTTGCGGGGGGGGTAATTGTTCGATATTCTGCTTATTGAGCTGTCATTAAACCCAAATCGGTCGTTAGGATTTATGTCAGATTGGTATTTGTTTCGAGCAGATTGGCCGCATCACTGTTGAAGGCGTAGCGGGCTACGTCGAGACAGGGATGTAGACAAGATGCCGAAAGAAATGCTGATATGGCATGAATAGACCTATAAAAAGGACATTTTGACGAATTGTCGGTCTAATGACCGATTTGGGTTTAACAACTATGCCGTGGCTATTTTACTGCTTCGCCTGTGCGTAACCACCGCAGTCCCCTCCCTATCACCTCCCCAGATATGCCATAACAGAAACCATATTTCACATATAACATTGAGGCCAAAGGGATTAATGTTGAATTCCGCATTGCCTACGGGCGATGTAATTATTAACTTAATCCTTTATTTATGTCTCAATTTATGTTCAAGCAAGACCTTGCCATGGCCTACTTCCCCGACCGCAGCAAGGAGAGCGCAGGAAAACTCCTCGCCCGTGAAATCCACACCAACCGTCCTTTGATGTCCGCCCTCCAACCCACCGGCTACTCCCCCCCAACGCAAACTCCTCTCCTGTCTTATACTGAAAAAAGTTGACTCTTCTTTATGAGTCAACTTTTTTCAGTATAAGACAGCCTTTTCAGAAGATTGGAAGGCGACAGTTTCTTCTGATTCAAATACGCATCTACATAGTGATAGATATTATCGGGTTTCTGTCGATAGTCCCGATGGTAAACAAGTTCTGAAAAACTGCTGATATTACCACTGATTTTTAGTTTTTTTGCCAATTGATCAATATTCGTCTGGTGAATGTTGGGACAATGTTCCACAAGCATTTCGGCTCCAATCACAGGCACAACATTGCCATTGATAATTTCTTCAATCAGTCTTTCCCAATATTCTTCATCCGGATTAATATCAAGAGACCAATCGTCATCGTCGAATGTCACGTTAGGTTCTAAATTGTCATTTATCATAGTTGTCTTCGTTTTTTATTTCACTCAGAATTGTTTTCAGTTCGTTTGTGTCACGTACAAAATGAACATGAGGTGCAACTGCGCCCAAGCTATCAAGCGAACTTTTGATAAATTTGTCCGTATATAACTGTACCATCTGGCTGCTGTCCATACCCCAGTCGATATCTTTGATGCTCATTTTGTAGTCAATAACTGACTTGAATGCGGAAACTGTAGTCGCATTGTCCACATAGACTGAGACGGAGTCAAAATCAATCCGCACGATTGTCATGTCGCGTCTACGGCTCTGAACACGAATATTTTGACGTGATATATTTTTGCTGTCAATACTATAATGTGCCTTAAGGTATGAGTCGTACATTCTCAATCGTGTACGGAAATCTAGTTCTTCATAGGAATAAGGCATATAGACCAACACTTCAGGGCATTCGCCATTTTCGCACAAACTCTCAACCATGGGTCGCAGAAAATTGCCAACATATCCTACCACAATGGATAAGGGGAAAGTGTTTTGCTCAAACTCAGCCTTCTTTTCATATATTTGGGCTTGCTTCCTCTCTGCCTTTGTACGTTTCCCTTGACTAATTAGAGCCCATGACAATGTACCAAAGATTAAAACGAGTATTGTGGTAGTCAAGACCCATCGGCGTCGGATTTTACGTCTCTTATAAGCCTCATATCTATTGTATAGTTTATCAAAGTCCACTTTCAGCAGAAACTCCAGCAGGTGATAGAAACAGTACTTCCTCCCAACTGCGCCAGCCTCTCCTCGTCCAGTGACATATATTGGGCAATTGCGGATTGCAACAATATTGTCTATCACAGGGTGCATGCCTGAAAAAATGTGATCCACATACACGGCAACTATCAAATCGGCATTGTTGTCATGTGTGGATAGGAAGAAATCTATCTCTTTCTTGACAAACTCAGATTTTGCAGAACTTTCGGAGCAAATTACTATCAGATATCTGGAATTACGGAGATTGTCTTGGATATCTTTGCTGAACTCTGTTGTTTTAACTGGTAAATCAAGCACATCAAGAAACACTGGCCTGACGAGTTTGGGATCGTACGGGCGATTCTCATCGGCCACCATTTCCTGAGGATAGGGATACTTTTCTAGTTTTTTCCCCAGATCAATAGCGATGTCAATATCAGCCCTAGAATATGATATAAATGCAGTATTCAATTTCTATTTGTCAATTTAAGGTTATTCCTTCTTTATTAGTGTTTTTTTATGGGTGCAAAGTTACATTTTTTTTTGAATACTATGCACTTTTTTGTCGGGACGTTGTATTGATTTGTGGATCAAAAGGATGAGTGTCTGTCTGATTGCAATGTTTCCACAAAAATCGTCAGATGGCCCATGTGTATCCGCGATTTTTGCCACCATTGACGGAGCTTAACGATAATTAACTTAATGCGACTCCAATACAGCAACGCATATTCTATCGGAACGGCCAGTGAACCCAAGATACCCAACGATGCAAGGCCTGACTTGACCCACTCTGCCACTGTATGGTAGAGCACATGACGGCAGAGTATGTGACCGCACTCGTGGGCGATGACAGAGTCAAGTTCCTCGTCGGTAAGCATGTCAACCAGTCCCGATGTCAGTGTGATGTAAATCCGTGTATCACCAAAAGTCCATGCATTGGGGATAGGGTCCATCTTC
>JAILDR010000189.1 GCA_024689285.1 Bacteroidales bacterium
GTCTTCAGTCCTTCGCGGTGTGTCTTGCCTTGCACCACGCAGATGTTGTCGTCCTGATACCAGTCTTCGGTTTCCACATTGAGGCCGATGAGGTAGTTGAAGGTTTCCACCATATCGATATGGGTGGGCACCAGCTCGTTGCCCTTGGTGGTTTTCAGCGACATGGCGAAGGGATTTTCAAACCATTGCAAGTTGAGCAGCGAATCGCGGGTTTCGGTGTCGAGCATATAGCTGAGCATATAGCTCTCGTGGAACTCCTCGGGCAATGCTTCGGTTTGCTGTTTCTTGATTTCAAGGTTGTTCAAGGTGTCCTCGTATTGCTCCAAACGGATGTATTTAAAGCATTGGGAAACGCCTTTACGGGAAACAGGTTTGCCATTATCCCACGTTTCTGAGTAAACAGCTTTTTCTGCTCTTGTCCTTAATGCCGAATCAAAGTATTCAGCCATATCACAAAGGATGAATTTTCTATTGCCTAAATCTTCTTTGTTCAAGTTGATAATAGCATGACTCGTTGTTCCACTTCCCCCAAAATAATCAAGCACAAGTGCATCACGGTGACAGCCAGCAACTCTAAGGCAATCCTCTACGGCATGAATAGACTTAGGATAATCAAAAGGAATATCCATTTTCTTTAAAAGGTCTGTGCCATGTTCAGTTGCTGAATACTTGGCATCGCCCCATGTTGTAAGTGGCTGTACTCCTTCATTTGGACGACGACGATAATAAACGTATGTAAGACCATTATCTTGAACTTCAGCTTTGAGGAATTCAACGTGGTCTTTGATGTTTTCAATACCGAAGTACCAGCATCCAGCACTACCATCATCTTTTACAGGGTAAACAACAATCTCTTGTGCTGTTGGCTCTTCCTTTATGTTATAAGCCTTTTTTTCTTCGATATATTCCATTTCTGGGATACGGAAACTATTGGATTCTTTATTCCAATAAAAGGGATAATACATGGTTGGTCTATTCTCTCTATGAGAATTTGATCCGGCTTTTCTAAGCATTTCCCAGAAAAAAGGTCCTTTTTCATCCCTTTCTCTATAACGCGCTAATTGCTCATCAGAGCGTGCGAGACGCGCAATGGCTGTTTTCTCATCTTTCTTAGAAAACAATCCGTATTCGTGTGAAATTGCAAAGCCATTAGGAATTGGGCGCCCTGATGGTTTAATTCGGATAGCAACAACTTCTGGTTGTTCTTCAAATATTTCTTCAAGAAGAAGGTTGAGTTTGCTTTGTTCTACATCATCAATTGTCGTGCATTGTATACCGTCTATAGATAACAGGTTTTTCCCAAGTTGCAATCGATTTGCCATTAGACTTAGCCAAGAGGAGTCCTTATAGCTGTTTTTATACATAATCTCGCTGGCACTGGTGTTGTATGGCGGATCAGCATATATATTTTTAATCCTATTTGAATACTTTTCCTGCAACAGCTCCAATGCTTGGAAATTCTCACTATTGATCAGCAACCCATTTGTCTGCTCATCCACATTCTCCATGCTTGCAATCAACTGATGCTTGAATTTGGTATCGAAGAAAGCTGTGTCAAGCACAAGGAATTGGTTCTGTTTCAGGAACTCAATGGTCAACGGCTCACTGTAGGCTTCTGTCACCACATCGCCCTTTATTTCATCAATGGCAAACAGGCGCACCCATTCACGGCGTTGGGCTTCGTTGTCACAGATGCGCTGATAGAGAGTCTCCGGCACACGGTCGAGCGTGATGCAATAGTCGCATTGCACAACGAATTTCTTCTTCAGCCAAAGACGACGCTGGAAATTCTCCAACTGCGCCAGCATTTGGATAATCTTTTGTCCCACCTGCTTGATGGCCTTCACTATGGCCAATTGGCTGTTGATATGTTTCGGGTCGAGGTCGTCGATATGCAGCACTTCATTCTTCAGGTAGAAATCCAACTCGCGGTTGAGGAAGCCGCCAAGGTCTTTGTGGATGAAGTAGTCGAAGGAGTTTTTGGCGGTGTAGTCGGTCAGATGCTTCTCCAAAAGGGTGCGGTTGGGGTTGTCTTTGGTGGGAGCTTTCCCAACAGCAACCAGCTCACTAAACTCGTCAGGAATCAGTGGCTTCATAGTTTCCAAAGCAGCAACCAACAAGTCTTTCTGCTTGGTGGCTTTAGGCATCAGCTCGTAGGTGAAATAGATATTCAGCTCATCGTCAACGATTTCCGCAACAGGTTCATCAGCGTTTTCGGGCTTGTAGAGCGCGAAGCGACGTTCCATATTGTTGGCCGTTTTGTTGTTGTTTTGCTCGGTAGAGGCATCCTTCAGCACAAAATGCACTTTGCGACGAGGCTCTTCTTCTTTTTTTGGAGGCAACAAAAACGTATAGTTGCGGAAATACTCCGAAGTCTTGATATAGTACTGGTCGGCATTAGCCCAATGCAGCTTCACTTCCTCGCCGTTGTAAGGGATGGCGTAGGTGTTATCCTTGTAGCGACGTTTGGAGAGGAAATCACCTCCGTCGTAATAGCGGGAGAAGAAGGTCACCAAATGAGAAAACACTTCGCTCTGCATCGATTCAGGGTCGCCACCTTGCTCTAATAGGGCTTTTAGTTTCTTGTATTCGGCCACATTAGGGTTTGAATCTGGCAGCGTTGCAATATCCATACCTACAAACATCTGCTCTATCTCTGCCATGCGTTTCTTGATGCTTTGTGTATCGCCAGATTCGCCTTCCAAGATCGATTTTACTTGGGGCAGCAGGTCGATTTCGAGGAAATGCTTGATTTCATCGCGTTTCTGGTTCATGATGCGGTAGATGCCAAAGTCAAGTTCGGCATGGTCCATCATGAAGATTTCCTGCAATTTGGCTATGAATTTGTCGTAATAATTTGTGGCCATTTGTACTATATTTATTTGTTTTTACTCTTTTACTTTCCAACGGATGAGAAACAGATTGTTTGTTTCGGTTTCCTTAATCATCCTTTGTTCCAATTCGCGGATCATTTTCTTCCGCTGTTCGCTGACCTCTTCTTCGCGGTCTTCAAGGTCGTTACGCAAGCGACGCTTTTTGCGCTTCAGGTCTTCCACTTTCTTTTCAAGTTCCAACTTTTCGGCCATTGACTCGGCATTGCGGGCAGCGCGTTCAGTTTCCAAAATTGTGCGCTTGACTACGCCTATCTCGGCCTCAATACCGTCAATGATATCGTGTTCCCATTGATAGATGCGGTTTTCCTCAATCTTGAAGAAAGAAAGGTTGCGCGAGTCAATCTCCTTCAGCTTGGCTGTGGAGTGTTGGGCAACGTCTTTCTGCAAGCGCTGCCGGATGTCGTCGCTGATGAAACGCTCAGAAGCGTTTCCTCCTATCTCTTTACCGCCATTCAGGAACAGTTTCTCGCAATCGTCCTGAGAAACTGGCTTGCCGTCGTCTGTCATGGCATTGAAGAGTAGATATTGCTCGTCGGCCAAAGCCGAGACACCCAAACGCGCCAAAACCATGACACCATGTGCGCCCAAAAGATACTCGGGCAGCGGGGCGTTCATCTGAATGGCTTGCTGGTCAAACTCAATCTCGGCATCGTCATCAAGAGAGATAGACAGAGCGGAGTTGATGACATACTGAGCCAAGGGGTCGTTGAAGCGATAAGGGATGGCATCGCCGTCGTTTTTCAGCATGGCGTATTTGCCTTTGCGTTGGCCAGCTACAGGAACCCTAAGCACAAAGGTGTGCTGCTCGTCGTTGAAGACAGCTTCTTTGCTGAGCATGAATTTCGTAAGTTCCCAGAAGACATGCTCGTAACGATTGAGGAAAGCACCCGTTGCATCATGGGTCATGCGAAGATGTTCCTGCACATTGATGTCGAAGTTTTCGAGCACTTGCGAACGCACCTGGCTCATGCGCTCGTCGATTTGTTCCTGCATCTCGTTCTGAAGCTGTTCGAAGGCTGAGTTGATTTCTTCTTCACTTCGGCATTGCTGGTAGATTTGCCAGATGCGCGACTCGATGTCAATGTTATCAGCTTGGCCAAGCACTTCGTCGCTGGCGCCAAACACGTCATCGAACAATTTGAATTTAGTGGAAAGCAAGTCGAAGACGCGAACATCGGCATAGTTGCGGGTGTTCAGGAAATTGACCACCACCACATCATATTTCTGACCATAACGATGGCAGCGGCCAATGCGCTGCTCGATACGCTGTGGGTTCCAAGGAAGGTCATAATTGATGACCAACGAGCAGAATTGCAAGTTCAAGCCTTCGGCTGCGGCTTCGGTGGCAATCATTATATCAGCTTGATGCTCGAAATAATCGACGGCGGCTGCACGCCTGTCGGCGGCCTTGATACCACTGACGCGGTCAGGGTGAGCGAGGCACCACTTCTTGTAGATTTCGTTGGTCTGTGGTTCGCTGGCTTTGCCATTGAACAAAACAATGTGATTGGCGTAGCCATTGGCTTCGAGGAAGTCTTTCAGGAAAGACTGCGTTTTGGTGGATTCGGTAAATATCAAGGCTTTGTGTTGAGCACCTTGTTTGCGTAGCATCTTGAAAGCTTCCTTCAGTGAAACGAGTAACGCAAGGGACTTGGACTCTTGCTTGATTGACTTTGCCTTTTCGATGAAACCCTCAATGGTTTCGATTTCTTTTTTCAGGCGAGGGATGTCAATTTCGTCCTGGTCGAAATCGTTTTCAGTTTCCTCGTCTAGTTCATCCTCCTCGATGAGGCTCCAATCATCCTCATCAATCAAGCCTTCAAGGTCAAGTTGTTCATTCTTTTTGCTTTCCAGCATCCTTTGAAGACGTTCC
>JAILDR010000202.1 GCA_024689285.1 Bacteroidales bacterium
AGTCTCTATCATCATCGATCGACGATGAAGGTGGGTACCGATGCCATTTTGCTCGGTCGCTGGGTGGAGGTGAGGCCGACGGATGTGGTTTTGGACATTGGCACGGGCTGTGGACTGCTTCCGCTGATGCTCTCGCAGAAAAGTGTGCATCAAGTGGATGCTGTTGACATCGACGTAGCTTCTATAGAGGAGGCAACCGTTAACTTCGAGGCTTCGCAATGGCACGACAGTTTGAGGGCGATTTGTGCGGATATTGCTGATTACCAAACGGAAAAACGATATGATTTGATAGTCTCTAATCCACCGTTTTTCAACCATTATTCCAAATGTGATTCAGAACGTAAAAGCCGTGCAAGGCATAATGATGTGACCTTGTCTTATGATTCCTTATGCGCTGTAGTATGCCGTTTGCTGAAACCTGATGGACGGTTTGCTTTGGTTCTACCAGTCGATGCCTCCTTGGAGTTTCTTAGAGTGGCCAGGAAAAGTGGCTTGTTTTTGCACAAACGTTTGACTATTATTCCGATAGAAGGCCGAAGCCCCAATCGCGTTAATTTGGAACTTGGATTTATTAAACCTATTGAAATCCAGGAGAATAGTTTTGTGATTCGTGATGGCGAAAACCATTTGACGGATCAATACCACGAATATCTGAAGGATTTTTATTTAGGATGAACCGAATTATATAATAATCTGTACTTTTGTCCGTTTTAATGAAAACTGAACTATGAACAAGGAACAGGAAGATGTTGATGTTTTGGAAGAGGAACTCGTTGAAAACGAGAAGAGCTTGATTCTTATCAACGATGATGTCAATACTTTTGAGCATGTCATCAAGTCGCTGATGGAGGTGTGTGGGCACACGCACGAACAGGCCGAGACCTGTGCTTGGATTACGCATTACAAAGGAAAGTGCGCGGTCAAGCATGGTAGTTTTAATGAGTTGAAACCTTATTACGATGCCTTGTTGGAACGTCTCCTCATCGTGAAGATAGAATGAGTTACACTACGCAGGAAATATCAAGCATTCAGAAGGCTTATGAAGCCATGCTGACCGACATCAGTCCATTTGTCAATGCTCCTGAGCACTTGGCTCTGATTGATAAAGCTTACCGTTTTTGCTTGGACAAGTATGACGGACGTTATCTTGTCTCGGGCAAGGCCTATATGTTCCACCTCATTGAGATGGCTCGCATTGCCGTGTTGGAAGTCGGTTTGGGTTATGTTTCCGTGGCTGCTTCATTTCTGCATGGTATTGACTATAAAGAAGATATAGAATTGTCTGAACTGGAAAAACAGTTTGGGAAAACGGTAGCTGTAGTCCTCGAAGATTTCAGCCAGCTTTCAAACTTGGATACCGAGAAGGTGGCATACAACTCCGATACTTTTCAGGTGATGTTTCTTTCAGTGGTCGACGATATGCGCTCTGTGCTTCTGAAAGTGGTTCACCGTGTGTATGATGTTCGCAATCAAAAAGACGTGAATGCCGATCGCTTGGCATGTTATTTCCACGAAATCAAATATATATATATACCTATTCTTCACCGTTTGGGTCTCTATAAGCTGAAAGCTGAACTTGAGGAGAAGCTGATGCTATACGAGAATCCTGAGATGTTCAACGAGATAAAGGCCAAGATTGAGGCTACGCAAGAAGCCCGCAGGCATACTGCCGAACGCTTTCTCGCTCCCGTTAGAGAGGGACTTGACAACGAACGCGAACGTACCAAGAAGGGTAACAAATACAAGTTTTCGTACACTATCAAATGGCGACTAAAGTCCATTCCGTCGATTTATGCCAAAATGCGGGCGCAGAACGTTCCTTTTGAGGAGGTCTACGACCTTATGGCTGCCCGTGTCATCATTGACTGTGCATTGAAGGACGAGCAGGAATGCTGTTGGGGTGTGTATTCGGTAATTTCGAACCTCTATGACCCTATGCCCGAGCGTCTCCGCGACTGGATTACGATGCCAAAAGCCTCTGGATATGAGTCGCTTCATACAACGGTGAAATGTGAGGACAAGCTTTGGTTTGAGGTGCAAATCCGCACTACACGTATGGATGAGATAGCTGAGACGGGTCAAGCGGCACACTATCTATATAAAGGTGAACGGCAAAACGATGACGACTGGTTGCTTCATGTACGTGAAGTGTTGGAAAATCCAGCGATGGTATCGTTTGAGACTTCCTATAGAAAACAACATAAATCGGATAAGATATTTATCTTCACGCCAGAAGGAGATTTGAAGCAATTGCCTATTGGATCTACGGTGCTCGATTTTGCATACGAGGTGCATACTCGTGTGGGCGAGACCTGCAATGGCGCCCGTATCAATGGACGTATGGTGCCTATCCGTCATCCCTTGACTAACGGCGACAAGGTGGAGATTATTACGAGTAAGAAACAGTCGCCACGGGCTGACTGGCTCAATGTGGTGGTTACGGAGAAAGCCAAAAACAAGATACGACGCTACCTTAAGGAGGAAGAACTGAAGGAATCAGAGATGGGCAAGGGCATGTTGCAACGCAGACTGAAGAACTGGAAACTTCCATTCTCGGAGACCGTTGTTGACATGCTGGTCAAAGAATTCAAGGTGGAGAATTCTTTGCAACTCTACCACCAGATTTCGACTGGGAAAATCGATATTGCCAATGTAAAACATTTCTTGACGGTCAAATTCGGAGAGAGTGCAGAGAAAACTGAAAAGTCCTTGCCTGAGCAGGTTGAAACTTTGAAAAAAGACCAGTCGTCTGATGTTGAGGAATCGCTTTCCATTGGCGAGGACATAGACAACGTGACCTACAAACTTGCAAAATGCTGCAATCCTATACCAGGCGATAGAGTTTTTGGCTTCGTCACCAGTGACGGTAGTATCAGCATTCACCGTATTAATTGCCCTAATGCCAAGAGCCTGCAGCAACGCTACGGCTACCGTATCATCAATGTGAAATGGAACGGAATCGGAGACAACGGCTCACAGGCCACTATCCGTGTCAATGGCCGTGATGTGATTGGACTCCTTGGAAAAATTACCAAGATTATCTCAGAGGATTTACAAGTCAACATGAAGAATATCGCTTTTAACACCGATAAGGAAGGCTATTTTGAAGGCAGAATCGTGCTTCAAATTGCCGATTTGGAGTCGCTGGAACTGTTGGTGGAGAAAATCAAGTCCGTTGAAGGTGTTGCAGACGTGGTTAGAATTGATTGAAAGACATAGTACTAAATATTGTAATATGAAGCGGAATTTACTTGTAACGGCTGTGATGCTTTGGGTTGCAGTTGGATTTTTGTCGGCTCAAGAATTGCTGGATGAGGGTTCGTATGGCATCGACTATGGAAAGAAACTCATTGTGGTCAGCGGTCAGCTGCCCGAAGGCATCAAGTCTTTCAAAAAGACCATTGAATTTGAAGGTGAACCCTTTACATATTATAGAAGCGAGATGCCTCTTATCACCATCACAACTGATGGCCCCATCGTGAACTCACCTGCCGTGCATGGCACAATTACTGTGGCTGATGCCACAGGCACTCTAATCACCATGCATGCAGGATTCAAGATTCGGGGATCATCGTCACAGCAATACGAAAAGAAATCCTACCGTGTTGAACTCTGGAAAGATGCTACCGGTGTTGAAATGATAGACACGACTTTCCTTGGAATGCGTAGTGACGACGACTGGAATCTTGAGGCTATGACCGCCCAACCGCTTCGTTTGCGTGACAAAATTGCTAACGAGTTGTGGATGGAGATGTACACTCTGCCATATCATGAGAGTGAGCCTGACGCTTTGCCCGGCATCCGCATGGAGTATGCCGACCTGTTCGTCAATGACGAGTATGTTGGTATTTATGCCTTGACTGAACGCATGGACAGGAAACAGTTGGGTTTGCGCAAGTACAATGGTGAAATACGTGGCGTGTTGTATAAAGGCAATGGCCCTGGTGCCCCGACTTTCGAGAGCTTGCCTGCCTACGACAATTCATCCGACACCTGGGACAACTACGAATGGGTCTATCCCAATGAGGAGGAAGCAACCATCAATTGGAACCATCTTTACAGCTTTACAAACTTCGTGATGAACGCTTCCGACAATGTGTTCAATTCGCAATATGCCGCCCAAATTGATAAGGATAATGCCATCGATTATTATTTGTTTATCAATGTCTTGAAGGCAATGGACAATATGGGACGTAATATCTTTCTGGCGAGATACAAAAAATCCAGCACTTATCTTTATTTGCCTTGGGACTTGGATGCTGTTTTCGGCCTTGATACTGACGGTAATCCAACTGATTGGACGGATGGATTGATGAGCAACGGCCTTTTCGACCGTTTGATGCACGATTGCACGACCAATGGTTTTGTGGCTACGGCCAAGAGCAGATATAACGCTTTGCGAGATACCTATCTTAATTCCGATTATATTATGCAAATGGTTCACAATCAATATAATGAATTGATGGAAAAAGGTGCGTACGATCGCGAGCATGAGGCGTGGCCTGATTATACTGTCGATGAAAACCAATTGACTTACATGAGTGATTGGCTGAACGACCGCTTCCATTATTTGGATATGGAGATTCTGGCCGATTGTGGTACATGGGATATTGAGGAAGACGCGGAAAGCCTTGCTGTTCAGGTGTTCCCCAATCCCGCTAAGGACCGTATCAATGTTCGCTTTGCCGATGTAAATGAAGCTGCTGTGAGTCTATACGATATGACTGGACGTTTGGTTTATACCAACAATGCTACAACGCAGTGTTTCGTCATTCCGACGCAAAACTTGGCAAAAGGGATTTACACCTTGGTCACCAACAGAGATGATGAACAAGAGGTAAATAGGATAATGGTAGAATAACTATTCAGTTTTATTACCGCTCGCATTCAGCATTACGATAGCCAACAGCATCACGAATGCAGCCAACCATTGCATGGGAGAGTAGACCGTTTTGTTGACGAAATGGTCGAGTACCACAGCTGTGATGGGGTACATCAGCTCAAGGAAGGTGGACAAAGAGGCCTTCACGTGACGTAGGCCATAATAATACAAGAAAATGGCTCCCGAACCTGTAGTCAGGCCAATGAGTGCTATGAAGAGCCAATTGCGTTGCGTGACTTGAGAGAAATCGCCAATGTGGCCCGAAAACAGCACAATGACCAGCATAATCAATGTGGTGAATCCATAGCGGAAGAAAGTTGAAGTGACGAAAGAGTATGAGCCTAAAATCTTCTTGGAGAACACGGTAGAGCTGCCAAAAGAAAAAGCAGCCAACAACGAGAGCATAGCCGCATAAAACGTGGTGATTCCTTCTGTGCTGAAATCAGGCAAGGCCCAACCGAAGGTGAGGAAATAGCCTGCAATCAGAGCAATGCCGGCCCAAAGTGCAAAATGTTTCTTAATCCTTTCTTTCAGAAGGATACGGGCAAGAATGACAGCAAAGACAGGTTGCAGTTTTTGGAGCAGCACAATAACAGAAAGACTGTTGAAATGCAGCAAAAACAATGACTTGACAATGGCCAAAGTGCCCAACGCGCCTCCAAACAGGGCGATGAGGAAGAAATAGAGCAAATCGGAGTGCGTCATGTTCTTCAGATGGCGGTATTCTTTGAAAAAGAACACATTCATCAAAAGAAAGGGGAAGAGATGGATGATGAAAACCACAAAAGCCGTGTTGAGGTTGTAGAGCTGTGGGGTGAGCAAGATGCCGTCAACGCCCCAAAGCATGGCTGATAGCGCTACGGCTAAAGCCCCGATGAGTTTTGTGTTTCGTTGTGCTTCTTTCATTTGAACAGTTTGTCGTTGGCTGTGGCTTCCTTTTCCCATCGTACGCACATGATGATGGAATTGATAAGATAGACTGCGTACATCATTGTTATAGGGAAGTTGCCGGCTTTGATATACATGAAGATACTGACGCAATTGATGGCAGTCCATAGCCACCATTGTTCGCTGAACATCCTGACCATCAGTATCATGGCCACGACTTGCATCATGGCTTTTGCCGAATCGGCAAAAGGCGCGATGTCGTTGGTGAAATACTTCATCAATAATCCGAAACCTATTGTTCCTGTTACAATCAAAATCAGGCTGATGAGGCGTGACCTGTTCGTCATGTGGATTTTCATCACCTCATGGGTCTCGTGGTTCATGTTGCGCGACCAGGTGAAGAACCCGATGAATTGCATGACAAAGTTGTATACGGTAACACCAAAGTCAGCATAGAGTTTGGAAATCAATGTGATGTAAATCATCAGACAACAATGGATGAAGCCAAAGAGGTAGTTGGAGAGTTTGCCTTTGCCGCCCAACACAACATTGATGATGCCGCAAGCGGCGGCCACGATGTGTATCCAATAAAACTGGTCGGTTTTGTCGTATTTGAACAGAACGGACATTACCGTGATGACAACGCTCACCGTCACTAACCAGATAATGTCGAAGGGTTTCCATCCTCTAAGTTCCTCTTTTATTAATTCGTTGAATTTCTGCATGATGATTTGATTCTGTTTGATGTTAGGATGTTTGATATTTCTTTTGTAGCTGCAAATCCCTGTGGTACGGGAAACAAAGGGAAGGTGTGGAACATGCCTTTATACTCGTGGAAAAGACCTGTTTTTCCTGCGTTTCTATAAACTTCCTCGAGAAACAGCGTGTCAGGTTTCAGGATTTCGTTGGTGCCATAATACACGTTTAGATTGTCTATCCCGCTGAAGTCGCCAAAAATGGGACTGACCCAAGGATGCGTAGCGGGCAATTTGCCTTGCCAAATGGCGTTCAGGGTGATGATGCGGTCGAGTTGTAGCATGGGGTCGAGGTCTTGCAAGGCTCGCATTTCTTGCTCTCTGCTATAGCTGAGGTCTACACAAGGGGAGAGTAGGGTAATCGTGTCGGGTTGCTGCCAGCCGTTTTTATGTGCTTCTTGCGCTACAACAAGGCAAAGATGGGCTCCTGCTGAGTCACCTACAAGATGGATTTTTTCGTAATAATTTGATTCAAATATGGTTTTGTAAAATTCAAGCAAAGTCTTGACGGCAAAAGCACAATCATAGTCTGGTGATTTGGGATAAACGGGCATCAGCGCGTCGTAATGGGTGCGCAGGCAGAGGTCGTGCAGGAAACGCCAATGGAAGAACACGGGCGGGTAGATAAAAGCACCTCCATGAATGTAAAAGATAAGATTTCGAGCGGCGTTTTCATGGCGGAACACTTGCATCTCGAAGTCTGTTGAAGCATGGAACTTTTCTTCATTAAGATACCCTCTGAAATACCTTGGCACCCTCACGGGGCGACGGTTCTCGCGACGGCAATGTTCCAACTCGGCCATTACTTCCTCTGTTGATGCGTCGCGCAATGACTTGAACATCAGCCGCAGATACTTTTCCGTAAAGGCAACACCAGCGTTCATAACTTAACGTTTTTGGTAAATCTTAAGGTCAAACATGGCGGCAGCGGCGATAATATGGTCGAATATGTCGCTTTGGATATCCTCGTAATTGACCCATTGCTTGTCGCTACTGAAGGCGTAGATCTGCAACGGTACACCGAATTCGTTGGGCTGTAACTGGCGCACCATCATGGTTAGGTTGTGGTTAAGCTTTGGGTTGTTGTTGATATACGCCTTAATGTAGGCGCGGAAGATACCAAGGTTGGTCTGCTGGCGACCGTTCATGATTTCTGAAGTGTCGATGCCATTGGCTTTATTGTATTCATCAATGTCATTTTGGCGTTGGGTGATATAGTCCTTCACAAGGCCATAGTGCTTGAATCTCTCAAGCATTTCGGGCGTACAGTAGTGGATGGTGTTGACATCTATGTTGATGCTGCGGGCAATACGCCGTCCGCCCGATTCCGACATGCCGCGCCAGTTGGTGAATGGAGCGGAGACTAATGCGTATGTCGGAATAGTGGTGATGGTGTTATCCCAATTCTGCACTTTCACGGTGGTGAGGTTGATTTCTTGTACGGTGCCGTCGGCCTGTCCCATCACAATCCAGTCTCCGATGCGGAGCATATCATTGATAGACAGTTGTATGCTGCCCACAAAGCCTTTGATGGAGTCTTGGAAAACCAGCATCAAAACGGCGGATAGTGTGCCCAAACCGATAACGATGGTGCTAACACTTTTACCAAGAAGGAAGGCTGTGATGAGCAACACGCAAACAGCGTAAAGGAAGCCTTTGATAACATGTACCAACCCTTGTATGGGCTTGATTTTCGACATTTCAAACGAGTTGTATAGGTCGTGGGCTGTGTTGACTAAGGCGACCAGAATGGAGGTGTAGACGATGATTTCGTAAATCTTGGCAAACTTAAGGATTACGGCTATTGCATCAGGAAAGCCGGGCAGGACATCGTCAGCGTAATACTTGACAAGAATGGCTGGAATAAGCAGACAAATACGAATGAACACCTTGTTCTTTATGAGTAGGTCATCGTATTTTGACGGTGTACGTTTGATGATGACATAGATGGTTTTCTTAGTAACGAATTTGGCAAGGAAAAACAGTCCAAAGCCAACAATCAATAAAGTGAAAATGGCGATGCCACCGGCCAAACCGTCAGTAAGTTTGGCACCAAAGTGCATTCCTCTGCCAATGCATTTTAGTAATTCAAGGTATTTTTCAATCATAATCCGCTGATTTTGGTTTTTGAATATCCTTTTTGGAGCAGTAATGCCAGCACCTTTTCGCGAAAGTCGCCTTGCAGCAGGATTTCGCCATTTTTGACGCTACCACCCACGCCACATGCCGATTTCAGTTCTTTGCCTAACACGGCAAGGTCATAGTCGGAACCTTGGAAACCAGAGATGAGGGTCACTTTCTTGCCGCCGCGTTGTTTCTTGTCAAGCATGATACGGAGGTTTTGCTTGGCGGGCTCTAAGGTCACGTCTTCTTCGTCGCCATAGTCGAAAACGAAGTCGGGGTTGGTGGAATATACTGTGCCGTTATTGTCGCTCTTGTGTTTCATGGATGCTGTCGTTGGTTAAAGCAATTGTGTCTATAGTTATTTTTAGATTGTTGTTTATCATTCTTTTATTGTATTCCTCTAAGTATAGGTACAACTTGTCAAAGATGTCGGGGCATTGTAGTCGGTCAATAAGGTTGTCGTTCAATAATGGGTCAAGGTGAGGTTTGTAAATGCCGTATGGCTGTTGTCCGTCGCTCTGAACGAGATATAAACCGTCGCAGTATTGGTAGGTGAGGTTGAAATAGCTGATGAAAGCTTGTTCGGTGCTGTCGTTGAATAGGTTGCGACCGAAGCAGAACAGCGTGTCGTTCACTTTTAGAGTGGAAAGTATGGAAGGTCCCAGGTCGATTTGCTGCGCTATCTCAGAACAATGTTGAGGCTCGATGCGTTCAGGCCAGTAGAAAGCCAAAGGAATGGCGTACATGCCCCAAACGTTGCTGTATATGGGCTGAAAGTGCTCGTCGTTTGAGTAATCGGAAGTGATGACAAACAGCGTGTTGTCAAACCAGGGCATTTGTGAAGCGGTATGGAAGAAGTCGCGGAGGGCACAGTCTGTATAGTAGACGGTCTTCTCGAAGCCGGTCCAGTAGTAGCTTTCTTCCGGGAAACAGAAGTCTTTCGGCACCTTGTAAGGGTAGCGTGTCGACAGCATGTAGATGGCCGTAGCGAAAGGCTTGTGGACGCGATTTAAAGCTTGGCAGGCATATTGCAGGAACGGTCCGTCATAAATGCCCCAACGTCCATCGTAATCAGCATCGTCGCCATATTCCACGCGGCCAAAATAGTTCTTGAATCCTGCGCGGTGTGCAAATTGGTCGAAACCCATCACGCCGTTGCTGCCGCCATGCATGAAGATGGTGTTGTAGCCGTGTGCCTGTAGGTGTTGCGCAAATGCCTCAAAATCGTTGTCAGCATATTTCGAATTGATGAAGCCGTCGTTCATCAACGAAGGGATGCCTGCCAATAATGCTGGAAGCGCCTCAACGCTGCGTCGACTGTTGGAACGACCGTCGAAGGTGAGGCTTTGCGATAAAAGCGAGTCAATGAAAGGCGTGAGATTGAACCGATGTTTTGGATTGTAGTAGCGTGTCATTTCCTGCCCGATGCCTTTCAGGATGATGACGACGACATTGGAGGGTAATGTGTCCGTAATCAGACTGTCGGCAACGAGGAAACGGTTGGCGGTTAGGTCTGTATGAATAAAGGAATCGGTGGCTTCTGTGTGCATGTGTTGCGGCTCAACGGGCTTTTCCTTGCTGCTGAGGATACAAAACGGCGTGTTGAGCAGAATGGGGACATTCTGTGGACTGGTGTAACGTAGTGTCATTTCCATGTCGATATGTTTGGACTTCAGCTCGTTGCGCCAAGACAAAAGGCTCAATATGAGCATTAGCAGCAAACTGACCACCTGACGGAGCTTCCACCTTTTGATAACATGTTTTTTATCTTCGAGAAGTCTCGTGTGTCTTGCTACTACATTGATAACCAGTACGGAAAGGATGTATATGACAAGCAGATACCAATGGTCGAATAACACTTGTCCTATAGTGCCCCATGAGATTTCATCGGAGACATGCAATAGCCTAAGGAATTCAATACTGAGGTGCCGTCCGAAGAATCGGAAAGTGATGATGTCGATGAAATTGAGTAGGATGGCTAATGCATTGGTTGCTATGTAGATAAAGTCTGAAATCTGTTGAGGGACGCGGCTGAAGATTTTCCGGGAAGGGAAACAATAATAAAGGATAAGCGGCAGATTGAGCACCACCGTGACGGCAAGGTCGAACTTCATGCCGTAGAAAAAGAGGAACAAGGCCTCGACGAGTGAAGTTTGGTGGAAGAACTGCATGTTGAACAGATAGAGCAGCCAACGGCTGACGCTCAACGCCAATAAGCTCGCCAACAGCCTGTAAACAAGCAGTATAGGTGGCGATGTCAGCCATTCTTTTTTCTGTTTTTTGCGTGTTTGATAGTTCATGCCACAGCTTTTGCGGTGCAAATTTAGAGAAAAAAATCTATCTTTGCGCAAAATTTGACATTATGAGATTGCGTCCATTTATCGTTTTATTGCTGGCCCTGTCTGTAGCGGGCCTTAAAGCGCAGGAAAGTTTCCCTCAATATGGCAGCCCGCTTGACATCCCGCTTTACCTTTCTGCCACCTTTGGCGAAATACGTCCCAATCACATCCACGCTGGCCTTGATATTAAGACTCAGGGGGTGGAAGGAAAGAAAGTGTTTGCTGTGGCCGATGGCTATATCAGTCGTATTGGCGTTTCGCCTTACGGATATGGTAATGTTCTGTATATCACGCATTACGATGGATATACGAGTGTCTACGCACATTTGCAGCGTTTCTCTGGTGAAATCGCAAGGTACGTGAAGGATTACCAATACAAGCACAAGAAATTCGCTTCGCAAATCTATCCTGACAAGGATAAGTTTCCCGTCAAGAAAGGCGACCTGATTGCCTATGCGGGTAATTCGGGAGGCTCTGGCGGACCGCATCTGCATTTTGAAATCCGCCACACGGCGAGCGAGAAACCCGTCAATCCGTTGTATTTTGGCTATAAAATTGCTGATAATGTAAAGCCGTTAATACAAGGTGTTTCGGTCTATCCTTTGGGTGATGAGTCGACGCTGGAGAATGGCATTAAGCCGATATATTTCGATGTTACGAATGAAAATGGACGATACAGCCTGAAAGACAAGAATTTCGTTCATGCCAATGGCGAAATTTCTTTTGGCATCCGCACTTTCGACCAAGTGGGCACTTCGACCAACAAGAATGGCCCTTATCTTTACGAGCTTTTTCTTGATGACAAGCTGGCTTTTCAAGTGGAGGCTGACAGCTTCTCTTACAACGAGCCTCGTTATGTGAACAGCTTGCTTGACTATCGCCGCTATAAACAGAAGAAATCGAGTTATGTGCGCACGGAGACCGACCCGTTTAACAAATTGCAGATGATTGCCAAACGTAATGGCACGGTGACAGTAGGGGAGGGTGACACGGTGAACGTATGCTTCAAAATTAGTGACTATTCCGGCAACAGTTCCAGCATCAGTTTCAAGTTGGTGGGTACCGCACCTGTCTATGTGGAACGCCCGCAACATCGCCGCAGCGAGTATTTCGTGAAGGCTGATGGCTCTATGAATGCTGACATCACCATCGAAGATTTCAACGTCTCGATGGAATACGGCACGCTTTTCCGTGATGAGTGGATTCAGACTGGTCAGCGCGATGAAAAGGGCTGCTGCTCTCGTATTTATCGTTTTGGTACCGACGGAATGACAACTTTTAAGCCGTTCACTGTTCGCATCCGTCCCACAGCGGAATGGGCTGATCACCCCAAGAAGTTCATCGCCTATATCGATGGCGGAGGCAAGGTGTCGTCGCTGGGTGGCAAGATGAAGAATGGCTATATGGAGACGACGACGCGCAATCTGGGCGAGTTTACCATCAAGATTGACACCATCGCGCCTAAAGTCTCGGCTTCGAATTTCAAGGACGGCCAGTCGGTGAGCAAACTGAGCTCGCTGCGCTTTAAGATTTCAGATAACATGACTGGTATTGAGACTTACGACATCTATCTGGATGAGGTATGGGTGCTTGGCAAATACGACGCCAAGAACGCTTTGCTATATTATGAGATTGACGAGAAAATGCCCTCTGGCACCAACAATGTGAAAGTGGTTGTCACCGATGGAGTCGGTAACAAGAAGACCTTGAATATGAAAGTGGTGCGATAAGACTAAGATTTTGGGAAAGGCCGTCCAAACGCCGATGGGAATGGTGTTTCAAACTCCATGTCCTTGTCCTTCAGTGGGTGATGGAAGCAAAGCCGATAGGCATGGAGGCACAAGCGGCCAAGTGAGTTGTCGCCGTTGCCATATTTTATGTCGCCCACCACAGGATGCCCGATGTCGGCCATGTGGACACGAATCTGGTTCTTGCGACCCGTCTGCAAGGTCAATTCCACTAATGAGTATTTTTTTGTGGTCATCAGCGTTTCGTAGTAGGTTTGCGCAAACTTGCCTCCGTTGTCGGTCGGACTGCTGTAGGTGATGAATGCTTTGTTGTCTTTCAGCCACGATTCCACCTTGCCTTCTTGCTGCTCCATCTCGCCGCATACTACGGCCACGTAACGCCTGTCGTATACGATGTTCTTCCAGTCTTCTTCAAACTTCAGGGCGACATCCTTGCTTTTGGCAAACAGCATCAGGCCGGAGGTGTCGCGGTCAAGGCGATGGATGGTGTGGGCGCGGCATCGTTGTTGGGTGGCGATGAAGTATTGGTTCAGTATACCTTGCGCGGTGTCCTTTTCCTTGGTGGGGCTATTGGTCAGCAAACCTTCTTTCTTCTCGATGACCAAAAGGTATTTGTCTTCGTATACAATTTTCAGTTTCGGGTTTTGGAAACGCTCTCGGGCCGTAGGCTTCCCGATTTCCACAATCATGCCGGGCTGAAGGACGAAATCGAACTGCGAGGTGCGCGTGCCGTCGACGCTGACAACTTTGTTGGCCAACATGCGCTTCACCTTGCTACGGCTGATGCCTTCCATTTTCTTCATGAGGAATTCCATGAGTTTTGTTTCTTCCGAAACGTTGAATTTCAGCGGGTTGTCTTTTGAATGGGGTGCTTTGTGTTTGTCGTTTTTCATCTAATCTTGAAATTTTGAAATTGCAGGTTTAGAATGGGTCGGGGATGTCGGATGTGATGGTCGGATAAGGGGTCATGCCTTCGTCGTTGTTCATCTTGGAGCCAAGAACCATTGAGCCGCTGTCAAACTGGTTGTTGGGCCCGATGCTGGTAAACTCGCTGTTGTCGAAGTCATTCCCCAATTCCTCGAATCTGGCATACTGTCCCACGAACCTCAGATTTACCTCGCCCAGCTTGCCGTTACGGTGCTTGGCGATGTCGATGATGCTGAATCCCTTGGGCTTGTCTTCGGCATCGGCTTCGTTCTTGTAGTATTCTGGACGGTAAATAAACATCACCATATCGGCATCCTGCTCAATGGCACCTGATTCGCGCAAGTCGGAGAGGATGGGCTTTTTGGATCCGGGACGCTGCTCCACGCTACGGCTCAGCTGTGAAAGTGCCAATACGGGAATCTCAAGCTCTTTGGCCAAACTCTTCAGCGAGCGTGAGATGGTGCTGATTTCCTGCTCGCGGTTGAGTCCCTTGTCGCCCTTGGCGGTCATCAGTTGCAGGTAGTCGATGAAGACCATCTGAATATCATGCTGTTGCTTCAACCGTCGGCATTTGGCGCGTAACTCGAAGACGGAGAGCTGTGGCGTGTCGTCGATGAAAATGGGGGCGTCTGTCAGGGGGGTGACTTTGGTGCTCAGCTGTTGCCACTCGTAATCGGCCAGGTCGCCACTGCGCAGCTTGTCGGCTGTGAGTGAGGTCTCTGTTGAGATAAGACGTGTGACCAACTGAACCGACGACATCTCCAACGAGAAGAACGCCACCGGACGTTTGTGTTCGACGGCGGCATTGCGGGCCAGATTGAGGGCGAAGGCTGTCTTACCCATACTGGGACGCGCGGCCAAGATGATGAGGTCGGATTTCTGCCAGCCTTGTGTGATACGGTCGAGTTCTGTGTAACCCGATGGCACACCGCGCAGTTTGTTGTCGCTGTTCTTTGCGTTTTGTATCTCTTTGATGGCCTTGCTGACCAAGTCTTGCATCGAGTCGTAGCTGCGGCGCAGGTTGTTCTCGCTGATTTGAAACAAGTTGCTCTCGGCTTTGTCAAGCAGGTCGAACACGTCGGTTGTGTCTTCAAAAGCCTCGTGAATCATGTCTGAAGAAACCTGAATCAGTTGACGCTGAATGTGTTTCTGCATGATGATACGGGCATGATATTCGATATTGGCAGCAGAAACGACGCGGTTGGTGAGTTTCGATATGTAGTAGGCTCCTCCGACCATCTCCAGCTCGCCACGAAATTTCAGCTCGTTGGTAACGGTCAGAATGTCAATGGGGTCTGACTTTCCAAACAAGTCTTTGATGGCAGCAAAGATTTTCTGGTGTTTGTCGAGGTAGAACGCTTCGGGAGTAAGGATGTCGATGACCTCGTTGACAGCTTCCTTCTCCAGCATCAGGGCTCCCAGCACGACCTCCTCCAGGTCGGTGGCTTGTGGTGGTATGCGTCCTTGGCTTGAAAAGACCTGTTCCGGGGTCAATATGTTGCGTCGTGCAGTATCTCCGAATGGACGGCGGGTAATGGTTGTATCGTTTGGCATAAAACAGTCGTATTTGAGAGGGCAAAAATACGAAATCTAATCCGTCTTGAATGGGCCCTGACGAAGAAGTTATCAACTACTTGAAAAAGTGTTGATAAGTTTTTGCAACCATCTCGTTTTCAGTAATTAAATCTTCCTTGGCCTGTTGATAACCTATCAAGTCGCGGCTGGTGGCTTCTACCAATATACGGCTGTGTTCAAACAACTTAAAGGCTGGAAACAACGCCTCCGAAAGACGTTGTAGCGTGAAGCCCCGCTTGATGCTTGGGTGGTAGAAATTGGCTTGTTGAAGCACATCAAAGAGATTGAAGACCTTGTAGCCGACTTCTTTGTTTTGGATGATTTCGTGGCGCAATAGGATAGTGGTGAAATTTTGTGGCGTGAAACACACAATCAAATCGTAACGAGACAGTTTCTCTATCAGGATGGGGATGGACGCTTTCCAGCGGCTATGGTCGTCGAAGCAGTCCCAAACGTAGTTGCCCTCGTCCTCGTGTTCGCCTTGCAGGGCAAAAGCCAAAATCATTTCCTCGTAAGGTTTAGTGCCGTCAATTTCGGGCACCGCAGGCCGATGCAAAAGCAGGTTCAAAAAGGCGATGGATTTTGGCTTTGGTTGTGGTGTAAGCGAGTAAAGCGTTTTATAATCAATATAGTACGAGTTTGTTTCCAAAGCCTCTATTTGGCGCGCCTCTAAGGAGTCTGACGCTACTTGCCGAAGCATCTTTTCATTTGAATTGATACCGCTGAAATAGTTTTGGAAAAGTGTCTCTTCTTCCATCGCTGTGGTGTAAAGAAAGCTGTTTTTGGGAATGAGTTTCCAACAATGGCCTTGAAAATCACATGGATATGGATTGTTGCATTGTGTCCCGATGTTGACCAAAGGGGAGTGGGGCAGGGCAACCACATGCTTCAGCCGTTCGACGTTCTGCGCTACAAAACCTTCCCTCTCCACCACATAATCCATCACCGACTCCAATTTGAACAATTGCTTTGCATCAATCTCTTTGTCTTTCAAATAATCAGCGTTTAAGTACATTAGCTTGAAATCGCTTAATGGTACTTTGCAGCCGTGCAGGACGTAGTATTGCAGGGCTGCATCGTTATAATAGGTGTCGCTGAGGCGCAAGGAGCTTTTCACTTCGATAGCCATCCATCGATCGCCGTCGCGGACCAGCATGTCAAGCATGATGAGCGTGTCGTTGTATTGGAAAACGGCTTCATACATCACCTTAATCTCCGGGTTGGAGAGGTTCAGCTTTGTTTCTTCCGCTTTTTTGGGAAATTGCGACGGAGAGGCAGGCGACATATCGATGCCACCCGGGAAATAATCATGGGCCAACACGCCTACATCTGTCCCGCGTTGAAACTTGGCGCGTTGCTCGATGCTGAGTTTGTCGCGCAGATAAGGATGTTTTTTCTGCATGTACAGAGCCTTAGCGCATTGTAAGCCCTTGATATATGTCGACTTGGATAAGATATGCATAATCAGTTGGTATAGTCAACGCAGTCTTCGGAGATGAGTGGCAGGTAGTTGTAGCGGCGCATGAGCTGGGCGATGGCCAGCACATCTTTTTGGCAGTAAGTTTGGATGCGTTCGAGGTTGTTCTCCTGCCAGTAGACGCGTCCCACTTCGCTCCCGTTGATGTCGTCTTTTGGGGTTGGAATGTCCAGTACGGCACAAAGCAGTTCCAAAGAGGTGTAGGTTTTGTAGTCGCCGAATTTCCACAGCTCCATCGTGTCGATAAATTGTGTCTCCCAGGGTTTCTTGCCGGCCACTTGCAGGATACGTGGAATCTCGACGCCGTTGATGAGCATCCTGCGGGCGATGAACGGGAAGTCGAACTCCTTGCCGTTGTGGGCGCAAAGCTGGGCATCGAAGGTGTTGTAGTAGCGCTCCAGCATTGTGGCAAACTCCTGAAGCATAGCTTTCTCATCATGGCTGCAGAACGACTTCAGGCGGAAACGGTTGCCGTTGAAGAAGCCGACCGAGATGCAGACGATTTTGCCGAACTCGGCGTAGATGGCGGAGCGTTCGTAGAGGCTTTCGGCAGAGGCTTCTTCGTCGCTTTTACTGATTTGTTCGGCTTTTTTGGCCCACAGCGTTTGCATCCGCTCGCTCAGTTGGTCAAAGGATTTTTCTTGCGAGACGGTCTCGATGTCGAGGAACAGTATTTTGGAGAAATCTGTCATTTCAGTCGTTTGCTATCTGATTTCATCAAAGTCTTTGTATTGGCCAGTCGGCTCAACCGCCTTGATCTTCATGTCTGTTAAATATGAATAAGGTGTCCCTTCGCCGCAAAGCAGGGTGAAGCGTTCCAGGTCTTTTTCCTCGCCTTCGGCCTCGATATGGACGCAATCGTCGCCATAATCGTTCTCCACATAACCGACCACATTGCATTGCAGCCCATATCGGTGCACATAGCGGCGGAACCCCACGTTGAACACACGTCCGTAAATCCTTATGTCGTAGGCTTTTCTCATAAGGCAAACTTGATGCCGGGAAGCTGTTTCAGAGCGTCGTAAACGGCGTTCATCTGTTCCTGGCTGTCGAGGTCGATGTTGTAGGTATAGGTGATGTAATTGCCTTTGGCGCTGCTTCTTGCGCTGACAAAGCTGTGTACAGTCTTGCAGTCGCTGAAGATGCGGCTAAGGCTGGCTTTGGTCTCGTCGATGGTGACTGAGGCCGCCACGATGACCTTGATGTCGAAGTTCTGAGGGAATATGAGCTTTTCTTGTTCTTCCATTTTCAAATCAAAACTTTACTTCTTCTTCACATAATCATTCATCTTGGCTTTGCCCCAGATGAGTTCCATGATTTTGAGAGACTCGTGCACGCTCATGCTGCCTCGGGCTTCGAGGTTGCGCTGGATGAAGACGCAGTCGCTCATCTCAGCGTTGTCGCACACGATGTCGCGTGCAAGGGCGTCGCAGGTGGGGGCTCCGCAAACGCCGCAGTCGGTTTGGGGCAGGCGGGCACGGTATTCGTCAATCTTCTTCATCTTCTCCAAGGCGACGGCGATATTGTCGTCGAGCACCAGCATCGAGCGCGGCTTGATGTCGCCCACCTTCATGTGGCGCATCAGGTAGTTGCTCTCTTCTTCCAGCTCGTGGTCTCTGGTTTGCTCGCCCTTACGCTCGCGGTCGGCAATCTTGCGTGCGCGCCCGAACACGCGTTCGCAGATGAGGAAGCGGTTGTCGCAGGTCAGGATGCCACCGGGGCAGCTCTGGTCGCAGGCGCGCAGCTCGAGGAAGTCGACGTTTTCTATCTCTTCGTTCTCCACTTTTTCAAGGAATTCGATGACGTTATGAATCTCGTCGATGGAGTAGGAGTGTTGTGCCGACGAAAGGCGGCGTTCGCCATTGGTCAAAGAGGTCAGCACGCCGTCGGCCGAGAGTTGCGAGACGGGCAGCTTCTGCTCCTTGTAGCCGTGTCCCTGTTTCTTGATTTCCTTATAGACGCGGTTGTAGAGCGAGTCCATGTTGATGACACCGTCGACCAGCGACTTCTCTTCGCCCACCGGGAGTTTCACAGCTGCAATCTTGGCGGCACAGGGGGTGATGTAGAAGATGCCAATCTGGTCGTCTTTCAGTTCCATCTCGGCTTTAATCTTGCGGCGGATATACATCGCCGTAATGTCGATGGGGGCCCGCAGGGGGATGAGGTTTTCGGTCAGGCCGGGGAACTTCACCTGAATGAGGCGCACGATGGCCGGACAGAATGTCGAGATGAGCGGCCTGATGTCGGGGTTCTCAGCGGCATATCTGTTTTTTGCCGCTGTGTAAATGGGTATGGAAGACTCCGCCTCGATGATATGGGTGAATCCCAGCTCTTTCAGGATGCCGTAGATGCGCGACACGGTAATCTCGTTGGGAAACTGCCCGAAGAAGACAGCGGGGATGAGGGCCACACGCACGGGATAGTTGAAAATGGACTCGAAGTCGTCTTGCTCGATATAGATGGACCGGGTGGGGCACACCTTGAAGCAGTTGCCACAGTCGATGCAGCGGTCGGGAATGAGGACGGCTTTGCCATCGCGCACGCGCAAGGCCTCGGTGGGACAGATTTTCATGCAGCGTGAGCAGCCGATGCAGGTGTCTTCGTCGATTTTCAGAGCGTGGAAGAAAGGAGTCTTTTCCATATCGTTTAATTGTTGATTGTTTAATTGTTTAATTGTTGTTCGTAGGGATGCACCGCGTGCGTCCGGAAACATCAGGTCATGTAAAATTCACCTCCATTTCGACGGTGGTGCCGACGCCGACGGTGGACTGTACGTTCAGTTTGTCGACGTTCTTTTGGATGTTGGGCAGCCCCATACCGGCGCCGAAGCCCATGTTGCGTACCTCGGGCGAGGCGGTGGAGTGGCCTTCCTGCATGGCCCAGTCGATGTCGGGGATGCCCGGCCCGGTGTCGACCACCTTCAAAATGATTTTGTCGGGCTCGATGTCGGCATAGATGGTGCCGCCGTAGGCGTGGGCGATGGCGTTCACTTCAGCCTCGTAGAGGGCCACCACAACGCGCTTGACGATGCTGGGGCTGATGTTGAGCTGCTTCAAGGTCTTCTTGATGGCGCTTGAGGCGGCTCCGGCGTTCACAAAGTCCGCTTCATATACTTGATATTCTAAGTGCATGGCTTAATGTATTGGTTTGACATCAGAAAATGGGTTGCATACCCGCCTTGAAGAGCAGTCCGCAGGCCTTGAACATGGAGAAGTCGCTTTCCATGACCACCATGCCTTCGTCCTCGGCTTCCTCAATCATCTCCTCGGAGGCTTTCTTGCGCCTGACGAGGACGATGATGTCCAAGTTGCCCATCTCGCAGGTGCGTATGGTCTGCATGTTGCAGAGTCCGGTCAAAATGACCGGGTTGTAGTCGCCCAAGGTAAGCACGTCGCTCATCAGGTCGGAGGCGAAGGCGGTTTCATGTTCTTCGTCCAGTCGGTCTTCGCCGCAAAGCACCTTGGCGTTCAGTAGTTCAGATATCTCTCTGAGTTTCATTGCTGTTATTTGTTGTTCGTTGAATTATTTCAATTGTTTATTCTGCCACAAAAGTAAGTTTTTTTTCGATTGGGTGGGCGAAAACATGGGAAATTGTTGTCAGGATTTGAAAATTATCCCTATCTTTGCCTCGCAAAGCAAAATTACTCAATCTATTGAATAAATTTGCTCAATCTATTGAGTGAAATTTGAATTATGTATCAAAGAATTGATTATCAGATATTAAAAAAGAGGCTTGATGAACCAAGAAGGTTTATTCAGGTCGTGATGGGGCCTCGTCAGGTGGGAAAATCGACGATGGTGAAGCAGGTTATGAGGGACTGCACCATACCTTACGCGATGTTTAATGCCGACGCGGTTCCGGCCACCAATTTGTATTGGATTAGCGATTGTTGGGAGTTGGTGAGGCAAAAGATGAAAGCGGAAAGAGCCAACGAGTATGTTTTGGTCATTGATGAGGTTCAAAAAGTAAATTCGTGGAGCGAGGCAGTCAAGAAGGAGTGGGATGCTGACACTTTCAACGACTTGAATATTAAGGTGGTGCTGCTTGGCTCGTCGCGTGTGATGTTAGACTATGGCTTGGCCGATAGCCTGATGGGGCGTTTTGAGCGCATCGTCATGCCGCACTGGTCGTTTGTCGAGATGCGGGATGCGTTTGGTTTCGGTTTGGAGCAATATGTCTATTTTGGGGCTTATCCGGGTGCCGCCGCTTTGGTTGATGATGAAAGCCGTTGGTTGGACTATGTTTCAGGCGCGATAATCGAGGCCACAATCAATAAGGACATTCTGCAAGGGGTCAAGGTGATGAAACCGGCCTTGTTGCGTCAGACTTTCGAGTTGGCTTCGGCCTATTCGGGCATGGAACTCTCGCTGACCAAGATGATGGGGCAGTTGCAGGACGCGGGCAATGTGACCACCCTTGCCGCTTACCTTGGTTTGCTTGGCGATGCGGGCTTGGTTCGCACTTTGGACAAGTTTTCTGTTGACAAGGCACGGAAGCGGAACAGCATTCCCAAATATCAGGTTTTCAACAATGCCTTGAAGAACATCTATTGCGGGAAATCATACAATGAAGCGTTGGCTGATTCAAGGCTTTGGGGACGATTATTTGAGTCGGCCATTGGTGCGCATATTATTAATGGTGCTATGACAGGGCGTTATTCGACCTATTATTGGCGCGACGAGAAAGGCCGTGAGGTGGATTATGTGTTGGAGAAGAACGGCATAGTTTTGGCTATTGAGGTGAAAAGCAACACCGACGACAGCAATTCGGGTTTGGGTGAGTTCCGCAATCGCTTCAAGGATGCGAAGGCCTTTGTCGTAGGAGAAGGCGGCATGAAGGCGGAAGAATTTTTGCAAATCAATCCTGTAGAGCTGTTCGTTTGATATGAAATTGCCGCAAAAGGATGAAATACAGCCCAGGAACGTTTTTCTTCACAATTGTTAACGCTGGTTTCGCCAAAGAAGAGCTTGTTGGATACGATTTGAATCCCAATGGGCATTACTATATCCATATGGGAATGAATTCGGAAAGATTTGGTCAACTTCTTTAATTTTTTAATTTACCAACTTAATTTTCAGGATTATCAATTTGAAATGAAAAAAACCAGAAAGAAGGCGCGGCAGGATTGTCGCGCCTTTTGTTTTGTCTTGTTTCCTAAAACACAACCTCACACCAACATCGTCATATAAACTGGCAACAGCAAGGTGCCTCCATCGTTTTGCAGGTCTTTCGTGTAAATCATAACCGGGTGGTCGATGCGCGCCAAATACTTCTTGCAAAAGGCATCCAACGAAGCGTGGGTCTTTGTACAATTTCCGCCTAAAAATCTTTTTCATGTCTATTTGGTTGATTTTGTGCGGCAAAAATACAAAAAATAGGCTGGCCCCGAAATTTTTTCTATCAAAAATAGGGCTGACCCCGAAATTTGTCAATCATTATAATGTATCTCTTCCAGATTCTCCTGAATCATCTCCTTCAGGTATTTCATGATGCTGACGTCGGTCATGGGCATCCCGTCGAGGGCTTCTTTGATTTCGTCGGTGTCGAAGACGAACTCGCCTTCGTCGGTGATGTGCTTGTAGATGAAATGGATGTCCTCGTGGGCGGAAAACAGCATCACCAACGAGCCGGCCAGGTCGCCCATAGGGGGACGGTCCAAATGGTCGTGCTGGAACCAGAAGTTCAGCGTGGTGCCTTTGCCAACTTCGCTCTCAATCTTCATGCCGCCGCCGGCGTTCTCGGTGTTCATCTTGATGAGGGGCAGCCCCAAGCCGACCTTGCGCGTGGTGCGTGAGGTGGTCCAAGGGTCGGTCACCTTGGCCAGAAACTCGGGGGTCATGCCCTTGCCGTTGTCCTTGATGGTGAAGGCGTAGATGTTGTCTTTCAGGCTGTCCTTGATGGTTAGTTCGACGAGGGTTGAGTTGGCCGCCGTCGAGTTTTCCATCAGGTCGTATACGTGCATTGATAGTTCTTTCATGGTGGTTTATCCAAATAGGAGTTGTAGTTTTTCCTTGGGTTCGGTGTCGATGTAGCGTCCGTCCTCGCCGTGAAGTGTCTTGCGGAACTCGTCGAAGGTCTTGTCGTACATGTGCAGCACGCAATGCACCTCGCCGATGATGTGCAGGAAGTGGGCATCGCTGCTCTTGGTGAAGTTGAATTTCTTCAGGTAGGCGTATTTCTTCAGGAAGTCGGGCTTGGTGACGTGCTTGGAGATTTCGAGGGCGTCGGCCTTGATGTCGGGCGGGACGAAGCCCAGTTGGCTCACCAAACTGCTGGCGGGCTTGTTCACGTGGGCAGGAACGAAGAGCCCTCCGATTTCATGTACCACATCATAAAGCTGGTCTAAATCCGCATCCAAAGCTGACCATAGCAACCATTCCTCGTCGCCTACTACCTCTTCATTCTCGTCCACGATGAGCTGGTAGCCAAACTTCTCCTCATCCAAGGGGATGTGGGGGAGATGCTCGTCGAGGTACTCCTGGAACTGGTCCAACTGCTCGTCGTTCTCGAAATAGGCGAGGGCATGGGCTTCTTCCTGGGTGGTAATCTCGACGCCTCCGATGACGAGGATGCCGTTTTCGCGCCCGATCTTTTGGGTCACTTTCACCTGTCGCGTGGTGTTGTGGTCGCAGATGGCTATAACGTCTAAATGGAGTTTCTTGGCCTGCTCGACGATGGCTGAGGGACTCATATAGAGGTCGCCGCACGGCGAGAGCACCGTGTGCATGTGGAGGTCGGCCCTATATGCGTTTAATTCCATAGTTTTGAGTTTGCAGTTTTGAGTTTGCAGTTGGGAGTTTTGAGTTTGCAGTTAACTGAAAACTACCAACTCCAAACTGCTAACTATTTAAGAGGTTATATACCAATCCGGCGATTTCGTAGGTAGGCAGCGAGGTCTGCAGGATGGGCAGGTCTTCGTCGTTGCTCTGCTCGATGGTCTCGTCGTTGGGCATGAGGTTCTTCACGAGGATGATGCACGACATCTCCTTCAGCGAGGCCACGGCCATCACGTTCTTGTGGGTCTGCAGCGTAATCCATATATTGCCTTCCATTGCGTTGCCCATCACGTCGCTCAAAAGGTCGCTGATGTAGCAGCCATCTATCTCTCTGTCAAGGCCGTTCGCGCCCGACAATACTTTGAGGTTCAGCTTTTCTACTAATTCTTTTACTTTCATTTCTATTAGATATTGAGGTTTGTTTCGCTTTTATTTGCGACTGCAAATATAGGAACAATAATTGAAACCGCAAAGAAATTTGAGATTAAGGACCTCAAACTCGACACTCGCCAGCCCGGGCGCATACTTCAGCACCTACAACTACGCCCGCGACGTGGCCAACGAACTCCTCTGGGGACTATCGGGCCTTGTAGGGGAGGAATCCAAATAAGTTATCATGACCGTTACAGCGTTACAATGTTACAATCAAAAAAAAGGCACCTTTCATATCGAAAACCCTCTTTTATTATACTTATAACTTATTGATAATAAGATATATAGATATTAATAATTATGGGAACGAGAAAAAGCGGGCATCCTTATAAAAATAACTGTAACGCTGTAACGCTGTAACGCCAACAGAATCAAATGTTAATTAAAAATTTAAAAAACAATGAGTTACAATATATTTGACCGTACTGCACCAGCAATGCCCAAGCCCTCTAAGGGCACAGAATTCTGCAAATTGCTCCTCTCACAGGCCTCAAAAGACATGCACGAACCCCT
>JAILDR010000208.1 GCA_024689285.1 Bacteroidales bacterium
CCACAAGCCCATCGGAGGCATGTGCATCTCGCCTGTGATGTTCGCCAAACTGATTCCCGACGTCTGCGTCACGCTGGGCAACGAAGGCACTCCTGATGCCGACAATGTCTATCAGATGGGTGCCAGCCACGTTCAAACGGAGCACGGCGACGTTGTTGCCGACAATGCCAACCTTGTTTTCAGCACGCCGGCCTATATGCTCGACGCCACGCTGAAAGATGTTTACGACGGCGCGTACAACCTGGTGGACGCCATCGTAGATACGCTCGATGGCAAACGGGATTGAATATAGATACGAAAAGGGCTGGTAACTAATGTTGCCAGCCCTTTTTCTGCATCAGAGGAAGAAGGGGCCTCTTCCCATGCAGCTCGTGGTGGTGATGGCCGTCACGAAGGCCGTGAGGGCAGCCACGATGACTTTTACTACGATTTCGATGATGTGTTTCTTTTTGTCGTTCATAAGGGTAAGATTTAAGATTTCAAATTTCAAATTTCAGATTTAGGATTTCAGATTTCAAATTTCAGATTTTTGGCACGCAGAACCCGCAGAATTTTCTGAAGCGCGAGGCGACGCTGGGGCAAAGCCAGACAGATTCAGGTCCAGCAGGCCAGACCCCGGTAGGTTTCCCCCTCTGAGAGGGGGTGCCCGAAGGGCGGGGGAGTCCTACTGCCGCTTTGCGCCTGACTGCCGCTTTGCGCTTCCCCCTCTGAGAGGGGGTGCCCGAAGGGCGGGGGAGTCCAACTGCCGCTTTGCGCCTGACTGCCGCTTTGCGCTTCCCCCTCTGAGAGGGGGTGCCCGAAGGGCGGGGGAGTCCTACAGCCGCTTCGCGTCATTGCGAGGCACGAAGCAATCCAGACCATCACTTTTGCAATATCTGCTTCCGGTTCCAGCCCAGCCGTTTGTAGCTCACGTGGATGAACGTCGGGTAGAGGATCAGCTGGTCGAACTTGCCGTTGGCGATGAGGAGTTGAGCCAAAAAGTCCAGGTCGCCTTCGTTGCCGATGCTGGGCTGAATGTCAGCCGCCTCGCCGCGCATGTGCTGGCTGTTGAGGCTGCCGCCCACCAGGCGGTTGAGCTTGGGGCAGCGGTAGCCGCTGCTGACGCGGATGGGCTTGCCGTAGGCCTCCCTGAGGGGGTCGAGAACCTCGTCGACCAAGGCCCTGAGGTTCTCTTCCGCCTCCTTGGGGGCACCGTTCCAGAGCTTGTTTTTCAGGGCGGTGTCGCTCTTCAAAAGCTCGCTGATGGTGAAGTGCTTCATAATCGAATCTCCTTACTCGGTGGTGCCGCCGTTGTCGCCGCTGCTCTTGGTGAAGGTCTTGGAGGCGACTGAGCTGCTCACGCCGTCCTTGATGGCGATGGCCTTCACGGTGGTGGTGGCGCTCAGGGTGAAGGGCGCGGTGTAGAGCGTGCTTTCAGCCGTGGGCGTGCTGCCGTCGGTGGTGTAGTAGGCGCGAGCGCCTTCAGGCTCGGTGAGGGTCACCTGGGTGGTGTCGGCGAAGGGCGTGGTGCCGCTGATGGTGGGAGCCGTCACGGTTTGCGTCTCATTGCCGCTGTTGCTTCCGCTGCCGCCAGGAGTCTCGCTGCCGCTGTTGCCTCCGCTGTTGCCGCCGCCCGAAGGGGTGCTGCCGCTGTTGCCACCGTTTTGGGCCTTCCACTTGGCCACGGCGGAGCTGACGGGTTCGAGCACCTGCACCTTGCGGGTCTTGCCGTCGCTGGTGACCTCCTCGGTGTCGACGATGTTGCGCAGCTCCAGCGAGCAGGCTTTCTTGAAGGCGGGGCCGCAGAGGTTGTCGAGCTTCGTGCTGTCGGGCTTGAAGCGCAGGTGGATGCCCTTCACGATGGTGTTGGGGTTGAGGCCGTCCATGTCGGCGATGCTCTCCACGGCGGCGCCCTTCACCACCTGTGCGGTGGGATAGAAGATGCCGAGGCCTTCCAGCTGGACGGGCACGCCCTGTGCCACCAGCTCGGGCAGATGGTCGATGATTTCCTTCAGCACGCCCTCGATGACGTTGCGCTTGTAGACGCTGCCGTGGCTGACCATGTGGTCGCAGAATCCACGCAGCGAGAGGGTGGCCTGGCGGTCGACCACGGGGTAGTACTTGCCGTAGCCGGCGTTACGTTCGTTCTTGTTCTTTCTGAGGTTAATCCCCATTGCAATCTTTTCTTTTGCCATGATGAAAAATGATTAAAGTTAGTGATTAGGTTTACTTTAGTCACTTCTGTCGTTCGCTTCTGTAGTCTGAGGATGCAGTTGCAAAAAGATTGCTTCGGAGTGGGTCCGGAAAGCCGCGCGCAGGCTTCCGTGTTCCGGTTTTGCAACAACGTTGCAAAGATACAACTTTTTTCTGAATTGGCAATGGGTTTGGGTGAAAAAAAATCGAAAAATCGAAAATTTTTCGGTGTTGTGCCCCACGCTTGGGGGGTTACAACGTCGCTAACCACCAGTTGCAATGTCACTCGCTGACGATTAGCGCCTCACAGAACGGCAGTTTGTACGTCACCTGCTGTGGGATGGAAGGAAGCCAACCGGAGGCTCGCTAATGTGGGTGTCGGGAGGGGTGAAGTTTTCCAGTTTGAACTTTGGACATTGGACATTTACTGTTTGCGTTTACTTGTCGCAGGAAAATCTTATTATTATAATAATATATATATATATATTATTATAATAATAAAATAATAATTATTAGTCTGTTCTTATCCCTGAATCGGGTTGGGAAAAACCTTAATGTCCAAAGTCCAAAGTTCAAAGTTCAAACTTTTTGACTTGTTTTTTTCGGAAATCCTCTCTATCTTTGTCACGCAAACCAACCATGGAGGCGCAATGCACTACACCCTGAAAGACCAGCAAGGCAGCCTGAAGCCTGGCGGCCACCGCTGTTTTTTAGGGCATTAGCCCTTGCGAACTGAAAACTTTTGATTATCTTTGCCGCATTTAATCACCTAATCATTAATACTATGAAAAAACTCTTTACCCTCCTTCTTGCGCTGGTCATCGGTTTTGGCTTGAAAGCGCAATGTCCTCTTTCCCAAGCCGTTGACTTTACGGCTACTGACTGTCATGGTACTGAAGTCCATCTGTTCGACATCCTCGACAGAGGCCAGTATGTGCTTATCGACTTCTTCTTCGTCAATTGTGGCCCCTGCCAACAAGCTACCCCGAAAGTGGTTGAGTCTTATTACGCTATGGGCTGCAACATGCACGATGTGTTCTACATGGAAATCTCTGACCGCGACAGCGATGCGGCCTGCCAAAACTGGGTGAGCAACTACGGTGTGGAATATCCGACTATTGGAGGCCCTGCTGGTGGCAGTGGCATTTGCAGCACCTACGGAATACCGGCCTTCCCCACCGTCATCCTCATCGCCCCCGACCGTTCCATTCTCATCAACGACCTGTGGCCTATCAACAATGCCCAAACGGTCATTTCACAACTTGAAGCCCAAGGTCTGCAGCAGCATGACTGCAACGCCGCGACTTACGACCCGCAGGTGACCATCACCATCGACTTAGTGCTGGAAACCGAGGTCACAGCCACCTTCACGCCCAACGAAGACTGCATCTCCTACGCCTACACCATTGCCACCGAAGCCGAGATTCAGGAATGGATGTCCATCGCCGGACTTGACCTCCCTGAATATCTTTGGACTTATGGTATCCCAGGCTCTGACGTCATTTCCAACACCTTTAATGAATTGGTTCCCGGGACGGACTATATCATCTATGCCGTGCCCGCTGATATTGACGGCAATCTGGGCGAAGTCGTCCAGGAAGCTGTCACCACAACACCTGGCGGAGGCACTGAAATCATGCCCGACTTTGTTGGTACCGACATCGAAGGCAATGAAATCCACCTCTATGATATTCTTGACGCTGGTCAGGCTGTACTCATCAATTTCTTCCTCTATGGAGATGAATTCAGCGAGAACATCATGCCCGACATGATTGAGGCTTACCGTCTTTATGGCTGCAACCAACACGATGTGTTTTTCATGGAAATCTCACCCAATGGTCACGACGACGAGTGCCAGGCTTGGGTGGACAGATACGTTGTACAATATCCTACCATCAGTCGCGACGGTGGTGGCAACGACATCGCCCAAGCTATCCCTGTGGTTTTCTATCCCACTCTTATGCTTATCCGTCCCGACCACACCATTGCCATGCGCGACATCTATCCGCCCACGTTAGAATATATCCACATGTATTTTGAAGCCGAAGGTTACGGACAATATGAATGTGAAGATGGTGTGAGCCAAAACGACCATCAGGCTGTTACGCTCTATCCCAATCCCGCCAATGCCTATGTGACCCTTAACGGCGAAAGCCTCGGTACGGTATGCGTCTATAACGTCCTTGGCCAAAAGATGGATGAGTTTGTAGCCAACGGCAGCGAACTCCGCATCAACACAAGCGGTTATGAGAATGGCGTTTATGTGATTAAGACAAACGAAAAGGCTTTACGGTTTGTAGTAAAACACTAACTCGCTTTGCGTCACTGCGAGGAACGAAGCAGTCCAGGGAATCAGCTTCTGGATTGCTTCGTCGTTCCTCCTCGCAAATCTCCGATTCGACGATGCGAAGCGAGTCAATGACAACACACGAAAAAACAAAACCTATGAAAATCCTAATCCTTCGTTCCTCGTTCCAGAACGACGAATTTGTCAGAAACGAATACGCCGAACTGATTCAAAGGTTGGAAAATGAATGTCATGCAGAAATCCAAATCATCGGTGATGAAAACGTAACGACGCACGACCGCGCGGCGTTTCCCGATGCCTTTATGATTGCCACAGGCGGTGTGGAAAACCTGTTCAAACGTATTTGGTCTGCCATTGATGTGGAAATGATGTGTGGGTCGCATTGTCCAAAAACCGTCACAATGATTGCTGACGGGCGCAATAATTCCTTGGCCGCTGCCTTGGAAATCCTGACCTATCTTGGCAACAACGGCATGGAAGGATGTATTGTGCATGGAACGAATGATGAAATTATTTCGACCCTTGTAGAGACGCACGGCCGTGCGTCTCTACGGGGACGAATCGGTTTGTTCGGGCAGCCTTCAGACTGGCTCATCGCCAGTGCTGTGGACCGCGATTATTTGCGGCAACATTATGGTATCGAGACCGTTGATATCGACCTGCAACGTCTTATAGAAGGTATCAGAGCTGTGCCACAAGATGAAGCCGACAAGGTGGCAAAAGAGATCGTGAAACGAGCTAAATTCGTTAAAGAACCTTCGGGTGACGACATGGTGGAAGCTGCCAAAACCTATCTTGCCATCAAGAGCATCTGCATGGAAGAACGCTTGGATGCATTGACTATCCGCTGTTTCGACATCGTGAAGACCTGCGGCACCACAAGCTGCCTCGCCTTAGCCTTGCTTAATGATGAAGGCGTTGTGGCAGGCTGTGAAGGCGATATGCAGACCTTGCTCTCCATGTTTTTGGCCAAGCGTTTGTGCGGAGAAACGGCTTTCATGGCTAACCCCTCACAGCTCACCGACAGCAGTGCCATGTTGGCGCATTGCACCATCCCGCTCAAGATGTGCGACGAAACCATCATCCGTACCCATTTTGAGTCGGGAATCGGTGTGGCTATCCAAGGTGTGTTGCCTTTGATGGATTACACCTTATTTAAATGGGGCGGGCCTCAACTCGACCGCTTTTTTGTCACTGAAGCCAAGGCCATTGAAGCGCCTTACAGCAACCATTTTTGCCGCACACAAATCACGCTCGACGTGAACCTGAAACCTTATCTGCTGCAACATTCCATCGGCAACCACCACGTCATCATTCGTGGACGACATGCCGAAACTATCCGAAAATTCATGAGGAAACAAAAAATAAGTCCAAAGGAACTTCGTATTCAATAATTTTGTACTTTTGCAGCCCGATTTTTCGATGCAATGGAAAAGAATAATGAATTTCTGATTCCCGTGAGCGGCCTTGCCTTGGGCAGCCATTCCTATCAGTTTGAAATCAACGATGATTTCTTTGCTGATAAGGAATACTCTGAAATACAGCAGGGTAAGGTGTCCGTGAACCTCGATGTTGACCGACAGGAGACCATGCTGACGCTCCATTTCGGCATCAACGGGACAGTTCGTGTGGTTTGTGACCGTTGCGCCGACGAATTCGACCAACCCATTGAAGACGATCGTGAGTTTTTTGTCAAGTTGGGTACTGAGAACGCCGAAGAGTCGGATGATGTGGCTGTGGTTGACCCTGATGCACACGATTTCGATGTCAGCACGCTGATATACGAATACATCATCCTCGCCATACCGATGCACCGCGTCCATCCTGAAGGACAGTGCAACCCTGAGATGATTGCCTTGCTCACGAAAGAAGCGACATCCGGCGAATCCAATGAAGAAACCATCGACCCTCGTTGGGCCGCATTGAAAGATATTAAAATAGAAGATAACAAATAACTGATTACTAACTTATTAAAGTAAAAGTAAAATGGCACATCCTAAAAGAAGACAGTCTCACACCAGAGGCGCTAAGAGAAGAACACATTACAAGGCTGAAACTCCCAACGTGACCATCGATCCCGTCACCGGTACCATGCACGTCATGCACCGTGCTTACTACGTTGATGGCGACCTGTACTATAGAGGTCAATTGGTCATGGCTGCCAAGCAGTAAAAAAATCGCAAAAATCGTTGCATTGGGAAAAATTTCCTATATTTGCAGCGTCAAACAACAAAACAAAAGACAACAACGGATTTTTTTCATAATCTTTATATTGTTTTTCCCCACCTGCTTCCCCAGTAGGTGGGGTTTTTTTATTATCTTTGCCGCAATTTCAGAATCAACAAACAAACACATAACACGATGAAAAAGACATTATCCTTAATTGCAGCCTTGGTGCTGTCGTTTATGGTAGCACGTGCCGACGAAGGTATGTGGCTGCCTTATTCACTCAATGGCCAGAACCTGGCCGAAATGCAAGCCTTGGGCTGCAAACTCACAGCCGAACAAATCTTCAGTTTCAACCAGCCCAGCATCAAGGATGCCATCGTCCAATTTGGAGGCGGCTGCACGGGCGAAATCATCTCACCCGAAGGCCTGTTGCTCACCAACCACCATTGTGGCTTGAGCTATGTGCAGAAACACTCGTCCATCGAGCACGACTACCTCACCGACGGCTTCTGGGCCAAGAGCAAAGGCGAGGAACTGCCCAACGCTGGCCTCTCTGTCTTATTCTTGAATAAAGTGGAAGACGTGACCGATGCTGTGCTGAAAGATGTTACCGCCCAGACCAGCGAGGCCGAGCGCGAGGAGCTTGTTGCCAAGAACAGCAAGGAGCTCACCAAGGAACGCAAAGGTGATCGCAACGTGCTCATCGAGATTGTGCCGTTCTACAGCGGCAACCAATATATCCTTTTCGAGTACGATGAATATAAGGACGTGCGCCTCGTGTGCTGTCCGCCTTGGGGCATCGGCAAGTTTGGTGCCGACACCGACAACTGGACCTGGCCGCGCCACAAGGGCGATTTCAACATCTTCCGCGTTTACACCGCTCCTGATGGCAGCCCTGCCGAGTATTCAAAAGAGAACATCCCGATGAAGAGTAAGTGGTATCTGCCCATTAATTTAGGAGGTGTGAAGCCTGGCGATTATGCCATGATCCTCGGCTATCCCGGTTCAACCGACCGCTATTCGACTTCCTACACCGTGAAGAATGTCATCGAGGAGGAAGGCCCCGCCATCATCGACTGCCGCACCACCAAGCTTGAGAATTACCGCAAGCACATGGATGCCGACCAAGAGGTGTTCATCATGTATGCTTCCAAGCAGGCCAGCGTTTCGAATTACTGGAAATACTATATCGGTCAGGTGAAGCAACTGAAGCGCAACCACGTCTATGAGCGCCGCCAAGCTCAGGAGGAAGACTTTGCCAACTGGGTTAGTGCTGACCCGAAACGCAAGGCTGAATATGGCGACATCTTCAAGGGTATCGTCCAGAAATGGACTATCTTGGACGAAATCCAGAAATCGTTCGTCTACCATCGCGAGGCTGGTTGGAATGGCGGCGAGGCCATCTCGTTCAGCCGCAGGTTTATGCGCATCAACAATATGTTTGAGGACAAGGCGGACAAAGCTGACATCAAGGCTGCTGTGGATAAGATGCAACCCGCTGTTGATGCCTTCTTCAAGGATTACAGTATGCCTTTGGACCAAGATGTGACTGCCGCCTTGCTGGCTTTGTTCTACAGGAATATCCCTGCTGACCTGCGTCCGAGCGAAGTCACGCGCATTGGCGATGAAAACAACGGCGACTTCAGCACATACGTGGCCAAGGCCTTCAAGAAGTCTGTCTTCACCGACAAAGACCGTCTTGCGAACTGGATGGAAAGACCCAAGAGACTTGACAAAGACCCCATCTTCGCCCTTGCAATGAACATCATCGACTCATATCAAGTGTTGTACGCCCGCTATGAGGAAGCCCAGAACTTGGGCAACCAAGGCGAACGCCTTTATATGAAAGGCCTCATGGAGATGCAGAGCGACCGCAACTTCTATCCCGATGCCAACTTCACCATGCGCCTCACCTATGGTACCGTGGAGCCTTACAAAGCTGCCGATGCCGTCAACTATAACTATTATACCACCATGGACGGCGTGATGGCCAAGTATGTGCCTGGCAACTGGGAGTTCGACATCCCGCAGGATGTGCGCGACCTCGTGGCCAAGAAGGACTACGGCCGCTATGCCAACGAAAACGGTGAGTTGGTCGTCAACTTCATCACCACTAACGACATCACGGGTGGTAATTCTGGCAGTCCTGTCATTGACGGCGAAGGCAACCTCATAGGTCTGGCTTTCGACGGCAACTGGGAAGCCATGAGCGGTGACCTCAGCTTTGAGAACAAGGTGCAGCGCACCATCTGCATGGACGCCCGCTATCTGCTGTGGTGTATCGAGAAAGTGGGTAAATGCGACAATATCATCAAGGAGTTGGTGATTAAATAAGAAAGCCTCTGATGAGTAGGGGGTTTATAAAAGAAGGCGATCAAGAGGAAATCCCAATGGTCCCGCCAAGGGCATACCTGCCGGATGGCGTGCCAAACTATGTCACAAAAGAAGGCCTCGACGCGCTCAAAGAGGAACTGAAAAGTCTTGAGACTGAGCGCGTCAAGGCGAGTGGCAACTACATCATGGTCAATTTTATTGATGCATCAATCAAGTTGCTTGTTGGACGTATCAATAGTGCTGTGGAGGTCGACCTCTCTAAAGTCAACAAGGACACAGTGAGTTTTGGGGCTTGGGTGCGCTACAACGGGCGCGTGGTGAGGATTGTGGGGGTGGATGAAGCCGATGTGAATAAAGGACTGGTCTCGTTCGTCTCACCCATAGCCAAGTTGTTGATAGGGAAGAAGGTTGGAGACTTCGTTGAGCTGAAAGGGCCGGGAGGCAAGGAAAGGGTAGTGGTGGAGAAGGTGTCGTTTGAACCGATGACACTCACACAGATTGTCCACGACAAGCCTGTGGCGAGAACAGCAACAACAGAAAGACGAAAGGCGGAAACTGTCGAACAAGATGTTGCTCAGATTGCACAGGAACGACCTGTTACTGAGGACAACGACAAGCAAAAGCCAGATCAATCGGATGGACCTCGCAGATTTATTCCTGAAGAGAAGGCCGTTGAATTCCTGCCCATTGTCAACGAGAGAGGCAACATCATGGGGAGGGCTATGTATGTGGAGTTGCACAAAGGCAATAAGATGCTGCATCCTGCCGTGCATCTGCATGTTATTAATGGCAAGGGAGAGACCACAAGGCTTTACTGGTGGCACGTGGCGCTTGGCGACACTCCTGAGAAAACGGTCAAGCGAAAGATGGCGGAGACATTGGGACTGACGGGAGTCGTTCCGAAGCTAAAGAAGCAATATATCCGAGAGTCCAAGATGGAGAAGGAGCTGGTATACGTTTTCATGGTTGTCTCAGAGGAAGAATTGCCTATTCCCCCTGAGGATAAAGACTATATTGATTGTTTTGTAAAGGATTAGCTGGGATTTTTTGGCACAAAACTTGCGGCATAAACTATTAGTGTGTACTTTTGCGCCAAAACCAATAATAGAAAGGACAAAAAAAATGAAGAAATTGTATCGTTCGAAGACCGACAAACGTTTGTGTGGCGTTTGCGGCGGCATTGCCGAGTATTTTGAATTGGATTCCACCATCATCCGTCTGCTTTTTGTGATACTCACTTTTTGCAGCTTCGGTACTGCACTATTGGCTTATTTCATCTGCGCACTCATCGTGCCGCAGCCAGAATAAGCTTTTGGTGAAACTATAAGTCAAAGGATATTCAGTCGGTTGGCATCCTGCTTCACGAAGATGGCCAGCATGATGGTAAAGGCCAACATGCTTGAGCCACCGTAACTTAAGAAAGGTAGCGGGATGCCGATGACAGGCATCAGTCCGATGGTCATGCCGATATTGATGGCCACATGAACGAAAAAGATGCCTGCAATGCCATAGCCATATACACGGCTGAACGTTGAACGTTGTCGCTCGGCAAGAATGATAATACGTAGCAGCAAAGCCACATAAAGCAGTACTACGGCAGCTGTACCGAGGAAACCACTTTCTTCACCTATCGTGCAGAAAATAAAGTCGGTATGCTGCTCAGGGACGAAGTCGTATTTGGTTTGTGTGCCTTGCAGGAAGCCTTTCCCCGCGAAACCACCTGAACCGATGGCAATTTTCGATTGATATACATTATAGCCTACGCCTTTAGGATCATCAAGTTGACCCAACAGCACCAAGACACGGTTCCGCTGATGCTCCTGAAGCACCTTGTTAAAGGCATAATCCACAGAAAACACCATCCCAAAAGCCATACCGAATACGAGGACGGCAGGGACAATGACATTGCGCTTCTTGTTCATGAATAAGTATAGTAAGGTCAGTGCCAACAAGGCTCCAAGGATGATAAACATGATTTTTTGTGACCAGACCAAGGTAAATACAAACAGCAACGCTGCCACCACACCGATGACCATCAGCCAACCTGCCCCAGGCATGCCTTCGCGATATAACACAAAGATGAATGAGACGAATACCAAGGCAGAACCGGTGTCGTTTTGCAGCAATACCAAAGCCATGGGAATGAGGATAATCGCTGCACAGATCAATTGGTCTTTGCGTTTGCGCAGGTCAACATCAAGGCGGTCGAGATAGCCCGCAAGTGCCAAAGCCGTAGCCATTTTCGCGAATTCCGACGGCTGGAATTTGATAGGTCCGAACTCGATCCAGGAAGTGGCACCTTTGGTGACTTTACCGTATGCCAGGACCATGACAAGTGTAACCAGCACGAGGACGTAGATCCATAACGAGAAAGCGTTGAAGAACTTGGCATCGATAAGCAGAATGATGAAACCGAAAAGCAGGGCTGCACCAATCCAGATGAGCTGTTTGCCGTATTCTTTGGAGAAGTCGAAAATGCTGGGGTGTAATTCGTCGTACTTGGCGGAAAAGATGCTAAACCAGCCTATGAGTACCAAGGCCAGGTAAATCAGCACCGTCAACCAGTCGATACGGCCAATGATTTGGTTTCTATTGTCGTTGTCAGTAATCATCTCTCGTTTTTATAACTGATGCGTCCTTCCATCATGCGTTGTTCAAGGTCTTCGCGTATGGTGTAACCACGTAAATATTTCTCAATCATCAAGCTGGCAATGGGGGCAGCCCATGTGGCACCGTAGCCACCGTTTTCGATAATCACGGCAAGGGCAATCTTGGGGTCTTCGGCTGGAGCGAAGGCGATGAAATTGGAGTGATAGTTGCCATGAGGATTTTGTGCAGTTCCGGTCTTGCCGCATTGGGCGATGTCTTTCATCTCGTAACGTCTTGCCGTGCCTGCCGGACCGCTAAAGACAGTGCGCAAACCTTGTTTCATCACGCGCACATATCGTCGGTCGATGCCTGGGTCGATGCGGGTGGTCATTACTTCGGGGATGGCGGTGGTGTCGCCAAAACATTTGATGAGGTGGGGAGGATAGTAGTAGCCCTCGTTGGCGATGAATGCGGCAATATTGGCCAACTGCAAAGGTGTCACCAAAACCTCACCTTGTCCGATGCCTAAAGAACGGATAGTTACTGAGTTCCATTGCCCTTTGTACATTCTGTCGTAATACTCACGTGAGGGTATGTTGCCCGAACGCTCATAAGGAATGTCGGTGCCGAAAGTATGTCCGAGACCCAATTTGTAGGTCATGTCTTTCCAATACTCATAACCTTTTTTGATGTTGCCAAACTTGGGATTGTTGATGGTTGCCTTGAAGGACTCGTAAAAGTAAGGATTGCACGAGTTCATGATGGCGTTGGCGAAATCGGGGCTTGAGCCATGCGAGTGGGTGCATTTGATAGGCAGTGAGCCTTGACCAGAGCAATGGAAGCAGGTGGCAGGGGTGATGCTGCCGCTTTGCATGGCAATCATGCCGACGACGGTCTTGAAGGTGGAACCAGGAGGATAAGTGCCGCTGATAGCTCTGTTGATCAAGGGCTTCATCGGGTCTTTTTGCAGCTCTTGGTAATGCTTGCCACGTTCGCGACCCACAAGGAGGTTAGGGTCGTAGGTGGGGCTTGAGACGAAGGCAAGGATTTGTCCCGTTTGGGGCTCGATGGCTACGATGGAACCTATCTTTCCCACCATCAGTTGCTCGCCATAGGCTTGCAGGTCGGCATCCAGACCAAGATAAATGTCCTTGCCGGCCACAGGGTCGCGGTCGAGGGAGCCATCTTCGAAACTGCCCATCTCGCGGTTATGCACATCGACCATCATCACACGCAAGCCCTTCACGCCGCGCAGTTCCTTTTCATAGGAGCGTTCGATGCCCGATTTGCCGATATAGTCGCCTTGGCGGTAATAATTCTCTTGGTCTTTTTCCAGTTCGGAGGGGCTGATTTCACCGATGTCACCTAAGGTGTGGGCTGCAATGGCGTTAGGATAATGGCGTACCGTACGCGTCTGAAAATAAAAGCCTGGATAACGATAAAGCACTTCAGCCACATGGGCATAGTTCTCCTTCGAGACGGCTGTCATGAAAGGCGACGGTTTGAGATAGGATTCTTTTTTTGCCTTGTTGATGCGTTCGATGAATGATTCGCGGTCGATGTCCAAAAGACGGCAGAAGTTCATTGTGTCGAATGGATGCAGAGAGTCGCGTTTCATGGTTTGCTTGGGGATAACCATAAGGTCGTAGACTGCCTCGTTGAAGACGAGAAGCTTGCCGTTGCGGTCAAAAATCTTGCCTCGGGCGGGATATTGGGTCACAAATCGCAAGGCGTTGTTGTCGGCCAGCTGTTTGTAATGCTTGTCGAGTACTTGCAGGGCAAACAGCCTGATAAGATATATCACGCCGACAGCGATGAATACCCCCATCACCAATAACTTCCTGTTTGATAAATTGTTGTATCTTCTGCTCATCTCAAAAATGTGGTGTACAAAAGTACAAGTTTTTCTCCGTTTGCCAGTAAGGATTGGTATAAAAAAACTTTTTTCGACAAAATATTTTTTTTGCGGGGTTTTACAATAAGGTTTTTTGTTACCTTTGCACGGTCTAATGGACTCATCAGAATGAGAAGATATATTTTTATAGTTTTGACCTTTTGTCTCACCTTTATCGGATGCCGTCAGCAACCTGATGATGGCACTTTGATACACCGTGAGTTTTATCAGACGGTATGGGAACGCTTCGATTTTGTGAGCAACACCATCAGCGTTAGTGAGCCCACCACTTTTGACCTTGGCTTAAGCATCAGTTTTGCCGAGAATTATCCATACGAAAGCATTTCGTTGGTTTTCACCGTTTTCACAAACGATAACACACCCTACCGCAGCAAAGGGTACAAATTCCGTGTGAAAGACAATGAAGGTAACTGGAACTCCGAGTTCGTTGACGGCTGCTATACTTTCGAGCTGCCCATCAACAAGGCTTTGCAACTTACCGAGTCGGGCACCTACCGTTTCCAGATAGAGCAAACCATGCCTGTAACGCCTTTGATAGGTGTCACCGAATTGACCTTGTTTGACAACAACAAAATAAGCAAATAGAAACAAAGATAAAAACATAAATAGTATGAAAACAGGAATCAAAACAATCGTAATTCTTGCGCTTTTGTTCGCTTTGGGCTTCGCCTCGTGCGTGCCACAAAAGAAGATGCTTTATTTGAAAGAAGCAGAGATGCTCTCTCAGAACATCTCAAAGGAATACGTCAATGACCGCAGCGTCGATTACAAGTTGCAACCTGGCGACAACCTTTACATCCGCTTTATCAATACCATTGATGAGCGTGGATCTGCTGCTCTGACAGGTGATTATGGTAATAGAGGTACGTCGACCTACATGTCATCCGAATCCAGCATCTATCTGCAGTCTTACACCTTGGATGAGGAGGGCTGCATTGAACTTCCGTTGACAGGCAAAATCGAACTCAAGAACCTGACGGTTGACCAAGCCAAAGATAAACTGAAAACCGAACTCGACAAGTTCGTCAACCAAACCACGATTATTGTCAAATTGTCGAATTTCAACGTGACTTTGCTCGGCGAAGTGACCAGGCCAGGATTGTATAAGGTCTACCAATCTCAAATCAACCTGTTTGAAGCTATCTCGTTGGCAGGCAACATGACCAACTTCGCCAAAAATAATGCGGTAAAAATCATTCGCCAAACTGACAATGGATCGGAGATTGTCACCGTTGACATGGGCCAGGCAGACATCCTCTCGTCGCCTTATTATTATCTGAAACCTAACGATATCGTCTATGTGGAGCCGCTCCCAATCAAGCAATGGGGCTTCACCACTTTCCCCTATTCGACCGTTTTGTCTGTCGTTTCACTCGCGGTGACCTTGTATTTAGCATTTAAGAAATAAAACCAGATTTACCTTAATATAAAAAATTGAAGAATTATGGCAAACGAAAAAGCATATATCCCACAGCAAAACACCGAAGAACAAAGTGTTGATATCAAGCAGATAGTTTTCATGGTTTTGAACCATTGGTATCTGTTCGTTATCTTTGCCGTTGCAGCTTTGGCTATTGGTTTCATTGTCAATCGCTATTCGACCAGGGTGTACCAGACTTCGGGTACCGTTCTCATCAAGGAAGGCCACAATAGTTACGATGCCACCGCCATTATGACATCGATGGATTTTGGTATGTCTCAAAAAATAGATAACGAAATTGCCATTCTCAAGTCGTACACGCTCACCGAACGTGTCATCAAAAAGATGGGCATTGAAGTGACCTATATGAAAAAAGGCCGTTTTACTACTGCTGAGATGTACAAGAATTCACCTTTTGAGGTTGAGTTTGAACGGAGCGTTCCCCAAGCTGTGGGGCTCACTTACGAGTTAAACTTCTTGGACAACGACAAAATCGCTCTCCATGCAACAGGTGAGCACCTCAGCCTATACGACTTTATCCTTTGCCAGTCCATTGAAACAAATCCCTATGCAACCATTGACGTGAGTGGTGAATACAAATTAGGTGAATGGATTGACAATGGTTACAACCGTATCCGCATTACCAAGAAGGACAACTTTGACCCCATGTCCATCAGTGGCCAAAAGCTGTTTTTCTGGCTTAACAGTTATCCTTCGCTGGTCAAACAGATGAGCAGTTTCACCGTTGGTGCCATCAGCAAACAGGCTTCGGTGGCTTCTATCGTGATGAAAGGTACCGACAAACAGAAAATTGTGGAGTTTGTCAATATGTTGATGAATGAATATGTCACCCGTGGCTTGGAAAAGAAAAACCTTGTTTCCGAAAACACCATCGAGTTTATCGACAATGAGTTGAGCGGTATTCAGGAGTCGTTGAGCCAGGCTGAAACCGAGTTGAAGGACTTCCGTCAAAAGAACGACCTGATGAACCTTGACCTGCAAGCCAGTCAGGTTTACACCAACCTGCAAAGTTTGTCGCAAGAAAAAGCGGAGATGACGGTCAACCTGAAGATATACAAGCGTATGCAAGATTATATCAAGATGCAGATTGACGACCCCGAGAATCTGGCTTCGCCCAGCACTATGGGTATCAACGACCCGCTGCTCAATCAGCTGGCCCGCGACCTCGTCATGTTGGCTCAGACCAAGGCAACACAACAGCTCACCCAAACCGAAGAACACCCTCAGATAAAGAAACTCAACGAGCAAATCATCACTACGAAAAAAGCTTTGCTTGAGACCATCAATAACCTGGTCGACAACGCCCAGATGAGCCTTAACGAAATCGACAGGCGTATAGGCATGCTCGAATCAGAGTCGCGCCAATTGCCTGGCAAGCAACAGGAACTTATCAACTATCAGCGTAATTTCCAGTTTACCGACGACACCTATAAATATTTGATGCAGCGCCGTGCCGAGGCTCAGATTTTGCGTGCTTCCAATACGCCCGACAACGAAGTTCTCGATGAGGCTCGTATTGAACGCACTATTTGCATCGCTCCGCGTACCTCGATGAACTACCTCGTCGCCCTCATCATCGGCTTGCTTATCCCTGCGCTCTACCTCTTCTTAAAGAACTTCTTCAACAACACCATTACTGACCGTAAGGATGTTGAGAAGCTCACCCATTATCCCATTATCGGTCAGGTGGCGCAAACCTCCAATAAAGACCCGCTTTTGGTTATCAACAATCCCAAGTCGCCTATCTCAGAATCATTCCGTTCCATCCGTACCAATATTGAGTATATTACTCAGAGTAAGGTGCCTTGCACCGTGATGGTCACTGGTGATGTGCAGAGTATTGGTAAGACTTTTAATAGTATTAATATAGCATCAATCTACGCTCTATACGGCAAAAAGACGGTTCTGCTGGGATTCGACTTGCGTAAACCGAAGCTCTATCAGGAGTTTGGCCTGAACAACAATGTCGGTCTTAGTAGCTATCTTTCCAACAAAGAATCTTTGGATGATGTCATCCAGGCTTCATCGAAGATTCCGAACCTTGACCTTATCACTGCAGGACCTATCCCGCCCAATCCGGCCGAGTTGATTGCTTCTGAAAAGTGTAACGAATTGTTTGCTGAGTTGAAGAAACGTTATGACTACATCGTCATCGACACTCCGCCTATCGGTTTGGTTACTGATGCTTTGTTGCTCATGCGCTTCACCGATGCCAACGTCTTCATTGTGCGTCAAGGTGTGACGAATAAGAGTGCATTCGCTAGCATCATCAAGGATCTTGAGAATCGTGATATGCACTTCAATATTGTAGTCAATGGCTTGAAAGCTGAAAAGGGCTATGGCTACTACCGTTATGGATATGGCAGAAAATATGGTTACGGCTATGGTTATGGCTATGGCTACGGTTACGGCTATGGTTATGGTAGTGACTACTATGGCGAAACTGATGAGGATGAAAAGAAAAAGAAGAAACATCACCACCACCATCATCACAATAGCGAGAAGTAAGACACTATGCCCCAAAAGACGGACACGCCCGAAATAAAAATAAATGATCTTGACATGATGCATTGGCATGCACTCTATGTCAGGTCGCGGGCAGAGAAAAAGGTGTATGAACAGCTCAACGATATGGGCTATGAAGCCTACCTTCCGCTGATTACGCGTATCAAGCAATGGAGCGACCGCAAGATGAAAGTGGAAGAACCGTTGTTCAAATCGTATGTGTTTGTCCGTAACAACGAGCGACAGCATTATTACGTCCTCGGAGTGTATGGTGTGGTATGTTTCGTCACCTTTGAACATAAGGCCGTGGTGGTGCCCGACAAGCAGATTGTTGCCATCAAAAAATACATCGACAACCCGGTTGATGATGAAGATGATTTGCAGAACATCAGTCTGCAGGAAGGCCAGCTTGTGAGGATTACCAACGGACCGATGCAAGGCCTCACCGGGCGTTTGATATCTGTGAAAAGTAAACGCCGTCTCCTGGTTAACATTGATGTTGTGGGCCAATCGATACCTGTCAGCCTTCCGCGAACCAAAGTGGAACCGATTGAGGAAAACAAGGAAACTACTATTCATTATGAGGAAAATTCATAATTTTGCAACACAATCTAAAATCTCATAACTATGGATTCAGAAGAGAGAAATAAAAAAGCTGCTGTCAGAAACCGAATTTTGTTCTTGGCTGCTTTGGCTGCCTTGTTGGTGGCATTGGTGTATGTGGTCGTATTGACCAACAAGAACTCGGCCATCCAAAACGATTTGAAGAACCTTGAAGCAGAAAAGGAACTGCAGCGTCAAGATTTCCAAGCCGAAGTGGACAGCTTGATGAGAGTCCACAATGAACTGAAAGAAAGCTATGGTGAATTGAGCCAGGAGTTGGCCGAAAAAGACAGCATCATCCAAGCTGATGCCATCGAAATCAAGAAACTCCTTGACTCGCAATGGGACTACAACCGCGTCAAGAAGAAACTCGCTTCGCTACAGGAAATCTCGCAGAGATACGTCCGCCAGATGGATTCGCTTTACACCGTCAACCGTGAGTTGGTTGCCGAAAATGAACGTATTCGTGAGGAATATCAGGCTGAAAAAAGGCAAAACACCAGTCTCTCACGTCAAAATGACATGCTGACAGGGAAAGTCAATCTGGCCTCTACTATTAAAATCCACGGATTGACAGCGAATGCCGTGCGCTTTAAGGGCAATTCAAAGGAAGCCGTCACCGACAGGGCCAATCGCGCTGAGCGTATCATGGTCAGTTTTACGATGGCACAGAACGAACTTGTCAATGTGGGCACTAAAACGTTCTACCTCCGCATCGCTGACCCCACCAAGACTGTGATCACCAAAGGTTCGGGCGATGAGTATTCGTTTACATCGAATGGCGAATCGCTTCAATACACGGAGAAAGTGCGCGTCAATTATGATGGCAAGGACTCCAATGTGCGTGCTTATTACGTCAAGCCTTCTGGGTTTGAGATGATGCCTGGTTTATATTATATTGATGTATACGAGCAAGGTGGAAAACTCATCGGACAGACTGTATTGGAACTGAAATAAGCCTATTCCAACACTGTTTTCAACACTTCATGCGACTTGAAGCCCTTCATCACAGGGGCATGAAGTCGCATGAATGTTATTATGCCATCAAGAATCTCGCGCCGCTGACCCACATTGAGCGGCAACTGGCAGGCTGCGTCGATGCTTGCATTAAGAAAGAGTGATAGAATGTTAGCGCTGGCGTTGTCCAAGTAATAGGGATGTACTGGGTAGTCGTGGACAAAAAGTCCCTCCATCATATCGAAGCAGAATCCTTGTTCGTAGTTTGATTTGGGATAGAAACCGAGATGGCGTGTCAATTCAAGGGTGAAATACAAAGGGAAGTTGGCGTAGTTGGTTTCCACGAGGTCGAGCCACAGCAAGCTCTGTTCAATGAAGTCGTACAATGGCTCGTTTTTTTCTTGTTCCGTCAAGGTTTTTGAGAGCAGTTCGCTGATATACATCACAATGGAGCTTTTATACATCACGAAGGGCAGGCTGTGGAATACGTATTTCAACTGCACATCCTTCAAGTAGCCCATAGTGGCCTTTTTCGGATTGCCGGCTTCAATATAATTAATAAGGTGTAGATTCTGAAACAAGGCCGCGCGGTTTTGCGCATTGCGATTGAAAGCCCCTTTCACCATATACGATTTCAGCCCTGACTCACGCGTGAACACCTTGACGATTAAGCTTGTGTCGCCATAGCGTAACGATTGCAGGACGATGCCTTGAGTCTTGTCGCTCATGGCTTATTTTACCAAAATCTTGGTAGCGAAACGGTCGGTACCGCTTTTGGTGCTGGTGAAGATGAAATAGATGCCGGGGCCGACCCTTTGCCCGTGGATGTTGGTGAGATCCCACACAGCTTGACCACCTTCTGACATCAGTTGGGTGACGAAACTGCCATCAACGGTTGTGATTCTTACTAATGAATTGGCTACTAATCCTTTGATGCCAACATGGTCGGTGTAGCCGGATTGGACAGGGTTGGGGTAGGCAATCACATTGCTGATTTCGGGTGCTGGTTCAGCTGATTCACCTTTATAGGAGATAACGCCTGATGCCGTTCCGAAAAACACTTCACCGTCGGCGGAGATGGCCATGGTATTGACTGAGTTTTCGAATAATGGACTGTTGTCGGTATTAAAGTAATGGATTTGTACGGGGTTGGTGGCAAACGACATGAGACTCACACCCGATTCAAGGCCGAACCAGATTCTGTTGGCGCCGTCGACAGCCATGGAAAGTACGCTGGAGCCTTTGAAGAGCGGGTCCCATTGGTCGGTTCCATCGTTGCGAGGTATTCGCTTCACATTTGCGCTGTAGCCGGGCTCAGTGAAGATTTTACGTGAGTCATCATAATAGCAAGGGCCGTCGGTAGTGCCTACCCACACGATGCCATTCTTGTCGACAACGAAACAGTTGGCAGTACCGGATAGTCCGCCAGAGGTGCTTCCCGAGTTGAGGATGGCCACTTGGTCGTCCGATGTGTCGTCAAGGGTGCCACCATCGTTGAAAACGAGTATGTCGCCAGAACGGCGTAGAATCCATTTGTAGTCGTATTTGTCGATAATCATCACGCCAATGTCGTTGCCGCTGGTGGTGCCGCCAAGGCTGAATGACTTCCATGTGCCGTTGGGCTGCATAACAGAAAGCAAATGGTTGGCGCCTGTATTGGCAGCCCAAAGGTTGCCCTTGCTGTCGAAGCCCAAACCACTGATGTTGACAAGGCTTGGGTCGGCAATCCAACTGTCAAGAGAGCTGTTTTCGGTGTTATACACCTCAACGAGTTCGTCACCTTTCAGCTTCAGAATGCCATACCCCCATGTGCCAACATAAGTAACGCTTGGGTCGTTGGGGTCGGTGGCGGTGCATACATAGTCGTTGTAGTTACTCAATTCACTTGTGGTCTGGCTGTTGAAGATGGTCCACATCCCATCGAAGCGTGCCACGCCTTCATTCATGTAGCGCTTGCCCCAGTTGGCTGCATGGCCGCCAGTGGCAATCCATACTTGGTCGTCGCAGGCTTTCAATTCAAACACGTTTTTGGAAGCCGTGCCGTTGGGCTTTATGTCAGTATTATCCCACCCGTCAGAGGTTCTGACGAGACCACGTTGCGAATCACCAATCCAATAGTTGTGGTTGCCGTCGATGGCGGTTGAGAGGGGCACAATGCCGCCGCCAGGCGAGTAGATGTTCATGGTATGGTTCAGGTTGCGGTCGTATACCTGCACGGCGTATCGGTTAGTGACGACAAAGGCATCGTCGTAGGCACGAAGTTCCATTTTTTGAACTACATTGTCTTTCTCAAAATATCCCCAGCTGTTGCCATTGTTGACAAAAAGGGTATCCATGTTGAAGCCGCCGTTGTAGTTGAGAAACAGTTTGCCGTTGAAGACTTCCATCTCAGTATAGGCCAGATGCGGGTGAATCAAGGAGGTGTCGAAGTGCCATGCGGTATAGTTGGCAAGGTTTTGGGCGTTTTGGGAGGCGTAATAGACTCCGTCGTCCGTGCAGGCGTAGATGCGTCCGTTGAAAATGGCTACATCGGTAACGTTTACCATATCGCCTTGGTCTCCTATATAATAGGTGTCTTTTACCTCTTCCCGTTTTAGGTCGAATACGACAATTCCGAAGCCACATGCCACATAGGCAAGGTCGCCATTGAAAAAGACATTGTTGATGCTTTTGTTGCCCACGATATTCTTGTCTTTGATGTCGCTCATATTGCTGATGTTGCCGTCACGATCGATGAGGTCAACGTTGGCGTTGGTATAAGCCACGAAAAGCTTGCCTTGACTTTTACAGAAGCCCATCGTACTGATGCCGACATCTGACAAACCGTTGATTTTATTAAGGATATGAACGGAATTGTCGTCTTTGTCATAATAAAACAATTCGTATTCCGTGGCTGCATAGACCAAATTGTCTACAGGCTCCACAGCAATGACTTTTTGGTAAGGCAGATGAGTGCGCCAGTTGCCTATGGAAAAGCCGTTTTGAGCAACGCTTAGTGAAGTGAGAAAAAGGGCTACTGACAATAAGGTATAAGTCTTCAGTTTATTCATAATGCTGCAATTTGGGCGGTAAAGGTACGAAATTATTGGATTAAACGAGGTTTCTTTATTAATTATTGTAGATGTTTCGCAAATTATTCGTACTTTTGCCTCCCATTTTTCAACTATCAATACTATAATTAAATGACTGAAAACGAAAGATTTGGTAAGCGTCCGCGCACCAGAAGAGAGGAACCGGAGGAGTTCCAACAGAGAAGATCCTTCAAGTTTTATCACCGCGATGGTGACGAAGAAGGCGGGAAAAGCTATGGCGATGAGCCGAGAGGTGAACGTCGCCGCGACGATCGTGGCGACCGCAAGTTTGGTGGCCGTCACTTCCATGACGACGACCGTCCGCGTCGTCGTTTTGATGACGATGACCGTCCGAGACGCAGATTCGATGACGATGACCGTCCGAGACGCAGATTTGATGACGATGAGCGTCCAAGACGCAGATTTGACGACGATGAGCGTCCAAGACGCAGATTTGACGACGACAAGCCGAGAGGCGAGCGCCGTTTCCATGATGATGACAAACCAAGAGAGCGCCGTTTCCGTGACGACGACCGTCCGCGCCGTAGATTTGATGACGACGACCGTCCTCGTCGCAGATTCAATGACGACGACAAGCCGAGAGAACGCCGTTTCCGTGATGATGACAGACCGCGTCGCCGATTTGATGATGATCGTCCGCGCCGTAGATTTAACGATGACGACCGTCCTCGTGGCGGCAGCCGCCGTTTCGACGATCGTCCACGCCGTGATTTCGAAGACGATGAGCCGCGTCGTGGCCGCAAGGGTTACGTCCGCGAAAAAGACCCGCAATACGACCGCCCGAAAGCAACAGGAGAAATCCGCCTCAACAAGTATTTGGCCGACTGTGGCATCTGCTCAAGGCGCGAAGCCGACGAACTTATTAAGGCTGGCTGCGTGGAGGTGAATGGTGAAGTCGTCACCACTATGGGCTACAAGGTGCAAACTGATGATAAAGTGGTGTATGGCGGTCAGACACTCAACCGCGAGAAACTTCGTTACATCTTACTGAATAAGCCTAAAGGCTATATCACTACTGCCGACGACCCGTATGAACGCGACACCGTGATGGAGCTGGTGAAGGATGCCTGTACCGAGCGCATCTTCCCCGTTGGCCGTCTCGATAAAGGAACCACAGGTCTGCTGCTGTTCACCAACGACGGCGACTTGACCAAGAAACTCACCCATCCGAGTAGCGAGGTGCCGAAGCTTTATCATGTCACCCTTGACAAAGCCTTGACGAAAAACGATATGCTTCGCATCGCTGAGGGCATCGAATTGGACGACGGCCCCATTGCTGCTGACGCCATTGCCTATGTGGAAGGCGACGAGAGCAAGAAGGAAATCGGCATCGAACTCCATTCAGGCCGCAACCGCATCGTCCGTCGTATCTTCGAACACCTTGGCTACGAAGTGTTGAAACTTGACCGCGTGATGTTTGCCGGTCTCGACAAATATCGTTTGCCTCGCGGTGAGTGGCGTTTTCTTACCGACCTTGAGGTGATGAATCTGAAGAAGATTTGAACTTGAACGATACCACGAAACAATTTATCAGGGACAACCTGAACGTTGATGTGCCGACGCTCGCCTTACGCAAGGCGCCCGTCGGCACCGACTTTTCATTGGCCCTGCGACAAATTGAAGCCCGGCAACTGCTACAGAAAAAAGTGCCGGAGTGGTGCGACAATGAGGACCTCTTGTTTCCTGCCCATCTTTCCATAGAGCAGTGCTCTTCTGAGGCCACGGCGCGCTACAAGACCAAGTTGCTGCAAGGCCTCTCTCTTGCCGACCTGACGGGTGGTTTGGGCGTTGATACCTATTTTCTGTCGCGAAGCTTTCAACAGACAGACTATGTGGAACGTCAGCCAGAGCTTTGCGACCTGGCAAAGCATAATTTTGCGGTGTTGAAGGCTCACATCAAAGTGTGGAACGAAACAGCAGAGGACTACCTCTTTCGTTGTGGGCATAAAGATTGCCTTTATCTCGATCCGGCTCGTCGTGACATATATGGCCGCAAGACTATTAATATAGGTGATTGTACACCCGATGTTTTGGCTTTACAAGACTTGTTCTTTCAGAAGGCTGATAACATAATGGTTAAGCTTTCCCCTATGCTCGACATCAGCAAGGCTTTTGAAGAATTGAAGCACGTGAAAGAGGTGCATGTGCTGGCTGTAAACAACGAGTGCAAAGAGCTGGTATTCATTATGCGACGCGGGTTTGAGGGGCGGCCTACACTTTTTGCCGCCAATTTACTGACCAACCAACCTGTTGTGAACTTCACTTTTTCTGAAGAACATGACTGCCCCTTGCATATCGCCGACCATATCGGGCAATACCTCTACGAACCTAATGCCGCCTTGATGAAAGCTGGGTGCTATAAGTTGTTAGCAGAACGATATGGGGTGTTTAAGCTTCATAAAAACAGCCATTTATACACATCCGAGACCCTTGTGCCCGATTTTCCGGGACGTATTTTTTCCGTGGAAGGTAGTGCAGCTTATAATAAAAAGGTAAAAAACACTTTTTTAAGTGATGTCGACAAGGCCAATCTCGCTGTGCGTAATTTCCCTTTGAGTGTGGACATGCTGCGTAAGACTTTGAAAATCAAGGAAGGTGGAGAGACCTATCTCTTTGCCACCACTTTGCGAAATGAGGAAAGAGTCATTGTCAGAACAAAAAAATCCGCCTCCAACGGAAGCGGATCATGAAGCTAATCAAATGTTTGTGATTATCTCTTGTCGGGAATGCCGAACTTAATCCACCATGTTTGGTCGTATTTCGACTTCACAGCGTGTTTCACCTCTTTGGTGTGTTGCTTGAGGTCGTCAAGTACGAGGTGGGCTTTTTCGCTTTTGCGGCGATACTCATCCTGAATACGATCCAATTCGGCCGACATGGCTTCCAGCCGTTTGCAGTCGTCTTCCAGTTTTTGCATTGCGACCTCGCTGACGCCAGCGTCGCGCCCCATGCGTTGGTTACGTTTTATCCCCGAAATAATGAGCTTCGATTTCTCGAGCTGGTCTTTAAAAATTTGATACATAATTTCTTATTCTTTCAAAAGTTGTTCTTGTTGGCTTTGTGATTACGGCGGCAAAAATAAGAAATTTTATCTCCTTATCAAAATCATTCTTTTCAAAAAACCGGAAATTTCAGGGTGAGGAAAATCAGCCGTGAACTCCAAACATGAGTGGGGTTGATTCCCGGAACTGTAAAAATGGTAAATTTTTATGCTTTCTGCGATTTTTTTGTTGAAAAAACAAAAAAATCTGTTCATTTCTTTTGTTTTCCTATCTTTGCACCCCGTATTCAAAAAATTAAACACTATGCAATACGGGTTCGACAACGAGAAATACCTCAAAATCCAATCGGAACACATCAAAGATCGCATCGCGCAATTTGGCGACAAACTTTATCTCGAATTTGGCGGAAAGCTTTTTGATGACTATCATGCAAGCCGTGTGCTGCCAGGCTTTGAGCCAGACAGTAAATTAAAGATGCTTTTGCAGTTGGCCGACGTGGCCGAAATCATCATAGTCATCAGTGCCGTCGACATTGAGAAAAACAAAGTGAGAGGCGATCTTGGCATTACCTATGACGTCGACGTGTTGCGCCTCCGCGATGCTTTCATGGATCGTGGCTTTATGGTCAGCTCGGTGGTTATCACGCATTATAATGGTCAAGCCAGTGCCGATGCCTACCGTCACCGCCTTGAGCGTATGGGTATCAAAGTCTACTACCATCGCATCATCGAAGGCTATCCTAACAATGTGGCGCTAATCGACTCTGACCAAGGCTTTGGGCGCAACGACTATGTGGAGACAACCCGTCCCTTGGTGGTAGTCACGGCACCGGGCCCGGGCAGCGGCAAGATGGCGGTCTGCTTGAGCCAGCTCTATATGGAAAACAAACGTGGTGTCAAGGCTGGATATGCCAAGTTTGAGACTTTCCCCATCTGGAACTTGCCCTTGAAGCATCCCGTCAATGTGGCTTACGAAGCTGCCACTGCCGATCTTAATGATGTCAATATGATTGACCCGTTCCATCTCGAGGCATACGGTAGCACTGCTGTCAATTACAACCGTGATATTGAGATTTTCCCCGTGTTGAACGCTATCTTTGAGAGCATTTATGGTGAGAACCCCTACAAATCGCCTACGGATATGGGTGTCAATATGGCGGGTTACTGCTTGTCTGACGATGATGTGTGTTGTGAGGCTTCCAAGCAGGAAATCATTCGACGCTATTACACGGCCCTCTGCAATCTTGCCGCAGGCAAAGGCAGCGAGAACGAGGTGAACAAGATAGCCCTGCTGATGAAGCAAGCCAAAATCAGCACGGCTGATCGTAAGACCACCCTTGCGGCTAAAGCCCGCAAAGAAGAAACGGGTAGCGACTCCGCTGCCATTGAGTTGGCTGACGGTACCATCATCACTTCAAAATCAACTCCGTTACTTGGCCCCAGCGCAGCTTTGCTGCTTAACGCCAGCAAGCATCTGGCAGGCATTGCCCACGAGGTGAAGCTCATTCCCCAGGCGATGATAGAACCCATACAAGAGACCAAGGTCAATTTATTGCATGGAGGAAACCCGCGTCTGCATACCGACGAGGTGCTTGTCGCACTCTCCATGTTGAGCCTTTGGGACGAGAACTGCAAGAAAGCCCTCGAATGCTTGCCCCAACTTGATGGCTGTCAGGTGCATTGCACGGTGATGTTGAGCGAAGTCGACCATAAGATTTTCAAGAAACTCGGCATTGGACTTACTTGTGATCCTGTAGCTAAGAAGAAATAACAATCAAAAATTCCTTACCGCCCGGACGTAGTAGACCTCCGTCTTCAGTGCTTCGCCGATGAGGAGAGTGTCTCTTTGTATCTTCCCGTAAGCTGCACTGCGTGTGCCAATTTCGGTGCTCGACCAATAGGTCTTATCCTCCAAAGTTGCACAGCCTCTTGAGGAAAGGGTTGCACTCACAGCCTCGTGGTTCAAAAGGAGGTAGCGCAGTTCGTTTTGGGCAGGTACGTACCATTGGCTGGCCCGGATGATATGATGGTCGTAATGCAATTGGCCCCAAGTGTTGCGACGATAGCTCCACTCGATAACAGGGAAATGACGGATGTCGTAGTTGGATATCAACAGATTAGTATTGTTCCATCCTTCGTAAGGATTGGTGATGCCAGTCTCTTCGTTGATGTAAGTGTCGATGCACCAAGGCAGTTCCGTTTCTTCAAGACTCACCATAAGTCCGTGGGCACCGCCCGAGGTGGTGAAAAACACGATGCCTTCGAGGGTGTCGTTATGAAAGTATTGTCCGATTTCATATTTTGGGTGTGAAGGTGCAGGAGCGTCTCCGCCTGATGGCTCCTGCTTGTGACAAGAGACTAAACCTAAGAGGATAGCGATGAGGATTAAGAAGGATGTCTTGTGCATGATGATGATTCTTTTCGGCAAAAGTAGAAAGATTTTCAATATCTTTGCACGCAAATCTTTTCTCATGAAAAAGCGCAAAGTACCGCATACCTTTGTTATTGTGTTCTTTATCATCGTCATAGCGGCGGTGCTCACCTGGATTATCCCTCCCGGGAAATATGTCGCCGAACAAGTGAACGGGGAAACGGCGATGACGTTTTATTATGCTGACCAACTGCCCGAGTCAGTTGGCGACGATGCGCTTCATGCTGAGCCGCAGACTTGGCAGGTGTTTTCGGCTTTTTACAAAGGCTTCGTCAAGCAGAGCAATATCATCGTGTTTATATTAATTATTGGTGGCGCGTTTTGGATTATGAACAAGAGCAAAGCCATCGACATGGGCATATTGTCGTTTTTGAAGTTTACCAAACGTTTGGAACGCAGTAAACTGGTACGAAAAGTGGGGGTAAACAATATCGTCATTATTTTGATTATGTTATTGTTCAGCCTTTTTGGTAGTGTGTTTGGCATGAGTGAAGAAACTATCGCCTTTGCGTTGATAATCATTCCTTTGGCGGTTTCAATGGGCTATGATAGTATTGTGGGCTTGTGCATGGTGTATGTGGCTGCGCATATTGGTTTTTCGGGTGCCATGCTTAATCCGTTCACCATCGGTATTGCTCAGGGCATTGCAGAGATACCTTTGTTCACGGGTCTCGGTTATCGTGCTGTTTGTTGGGCTGTTCTGACGGTTGTGGGCATTGTGTTCGTGCTTTGGTATGCTAATAAGGTGAAGAAAAATCCACAATCATCCCTTATGTATGAGGACGATGCCTATTGGCGCAAGTCGGCGGAGATGAAAGAAGAGGAGATGCAGCGCTACACGCCTCGCAAGGCGTGGTGGGTGTTTGTTTTCTTGACAGCGGCTTTGATTGTGTTTTCGGTGCTTTATCCCATGACTACCTTAAAGGTTGGCAACAGCCAAACCACTTTGCCTTTGTTGCCTGTTGGAACGGTTGTGTTTGCCTTATTAGGTGTCTTTACCTTGCGAAAGACGGTGCATTATTTTGTTCTGACACTGTTGTTTGCAACGGTCTACTTCCTGATTGTGGGAGTGTTGGGATATGAGTGGTACATCATGGAGATTGCTTCGCTGTTTCTTGTGTTGGGCATTGCCAGCGGTTTGGCCGTCGACAAGAGTGCAAGTGATATTGCGAAACTGTTTCTTGAAGGTATGGGCGACATCCTTTCGGCAGCTGTCATTGTGGGCTTGGCGGGTGGTATCGTCATCGTGTTGCAGGACGGTGGCATTATTGACACTATTTTGTATGGACTCTCCAGGTCGATGAGCAACATGGGTAAGGTTGCTTCGGCCGAAATCATGTATGGCATCCAGACATTGATTAATATCGTCATTCCCAGCGGTTCGGCCAAAGCGGCCATCACTATGCCTATTATGGCTCCGTTCAGCGACTTGATAGGCATTTCGCGTCAAGCCACTGTGGTGGCCTTCCAATTTGGCGACGGATTCACCAATATGATTACCCCGACCAGCGGCGTATTGATGGCAGCCCTCGGTGTAGCCCGCATCCCGTGGGAGAAATGGGTGCGTTTCATTTGGAAGTTCATCGTGTTGCTCGTCATCCTCGGAGCGATACTGCTGATTCCCACCGTGACGATGGACTTGGCCGGATTCTGACCTCTCTCTGTGATTTTAACTGCAACAACTGCAACAACTGCAACAAAAGCGGAAAAAACAGGAAAACACCTTGCCAAATCCGGATATTTTGTTTACCTTTGCAACCGCAAGCGCAAAGCCCGAATGAGGCAGGAGAATCTTTGTAACTATCTGTTTCTCTGTGTGATATAATATATAGATAGACTTGCTTACTGATTTTCCTCCATAACACACTCATTCACAATCCATTAAAGTACAAAAAACAATAGCAACGCTATACCAACGCTATGGCAACTCTATTGCATGCCTATAGGCACTCCCTGGTACCTTCGTGATACCTTCGTGGTACCTTCGTGATACCTCCCTGTTGGCAGCGTGTGGGCAGTGAGAAAACAGGGTGCGAACAGCGAGAGAAAGTTTATGGTTGTTTTGTTGATATTTAGGCGAAATACAAATGACTGCTGTTGCAGTTAAAAATTGACATCATCTCACAACCATCCACTTTAATTGAGAAGCCATTTCCACAAGGGCATCACTTCAATGGTTCCGAATTCGTCTTTAATGATAGCAGTTTCGTCGAAGGTTAGAATGAGGCGACGGTTGCATGGTAGCACTTTCGGCAGTTTTTTTAGTGCGTCCACCTCACGTTCATAAGTTGTTTCAGATTGACTGATGCTATAAGCGGCTTGGATAGCTAGTTGGTCTTCGGGAACATAGAAATCCACTTCAACTTTATCGTTATAGAAAAACACGCGTTCGTTATCCTGATCGTGGCCATATCTTCGTAACAGCGACAAGGCCACAAGATTTTCCAATAGGGCCGTCTCACCATTGAGAAGGAAAAGGTTGAGGATGCCGTTGTCCACGAAATAGTATTTGCATGAGGTTTCTTTTTCGGCAAATGGGGCAGAGACATTGCGTAACCGCAGGAGCAGCCATGCTGATTCGCAAAATTCAATGTATTTGCTCACCGTAGGCATTGTAATCTTGCCACTCACTGATGAAAGGATGTGGGAGAGTCGGTTGTAGGAAACTGGATCCGAAACAACTTCGGCAAGTTTTTTCAATAACAAACGCAGGGTTTGAGGATTGGAAATCTTGTTTCGACTGACGATGTCGCCAAGATAAATCTTTTGGAATGTGCTTGTCAGATAGTCCCGTTTTACGGTCAGGTTTACCGATTCAGGCAGGCCGCCCCATAAAAGGTAGTCGTTCCATTGGCGCAGTACTTTGGCTCGAGATTCGGTGGCTAACATTGCATGTTCTTCAAATGGAACATCTTTCACATGAAGATATTCTGGGAAACTATACGGATATACCTCGGTGGTCAGATAACGTCCGCCAAGGGTGCTCATGATTTCAGACGACAGCATTTTGGCGTTGCTGCCCGTTATCCACACCTTGTATTTTGCATCAGCTATCCTACGGGCGAATTTCTCCCAACCGTCGATGTTTTGCACTTCATCCAAGAAAAGCATAGGGCGTTGGTCGTACATCTCGGCATGACATTCCAAAATCAGCTCGAAATCTTCCAAAGTGAAGCCAGCCAAACGGTCATCCTCAAAGTTGAGATATAACATTCCAGCCCAACCAAGCCCTTCGGAAAGCATTTGCTGCATTTTCTGATAAAGCATGAAAGACTTTCCAGCCCTACGGACACCTATGAACACGCGTCTTGGAAAGTTGTCAGAGGGCAGCACTCGAGGCACTATCTGGTATTGCTCTATATCCCTTTGGTTCGATGCCAGAATTTGTTTTAATGCGGTTTTGCTAATCATTTTTCAAATTGACATTTTGAATTATTTGTGCAAAATTACAAATTGTATTTTGAACAATAAGGTTTTTTTGAAAGATTTGTCTCTTTTTTCCAACCCGAAGGGAAAAACTGACTCACTATGTATCGTCGAATCAAAAGATTCTGAGCAATGGGTACAGAAAAAGGCGGCCCTCGGGTCGCCTTTTTTCCTGGTTATCATCTATATTATATAAGAAAAAGCAAAAAAGCACCCCTATACTCAGCGGAATCTATCAATTTTTGCCACTTTCCGCTGAGTATAGGCATATTTTTCGATGTTTTTCCTGTCGACCTGTTTGTCCCTGCCGGAAAATCATCTAACAACTAACCGCTTGGCCACTACTCCATTATCAGTGGTGATGTTTATCATATAAATCCCAGTGGCATAGTCGCTTGTGTTGAGAATGAAGTGATTTGAGCCATTCAAGTCAAATGCCTCAATTTGTTGCCCTAAGAAATTGCAGACTATGATGCTTCGCAAACCATCTTCGGCGAGGATAGTGACGGCATCTTTGGCCGGGTTGGGATAAAGCGCCACTTTCGTCGTTTCATTTTCAGGCACAGCGTAGTTGTTGATGCCTGCCAATGTCGCCACGAGACCCAGATTGAGTTCGGTGAAGCGTTTCGATTGCTCCAAGTTATTGACACTCAATCCTAAAACGTCGTTCCGACTATGGATGAAAGGCGAGCTGGCATTCACATCCTCAAAAGGATGCACGGCGGGGTAACCGTTGCGGTTGAAGGATGAATAGTCGCTGTCGCCCCACTCCAACCAAGCCTGACGGATGGGCATTTCAGGGAAATAAATGTGGCTGAAGTTGTACACATAGTTGGCAATAAGCGAATCCTGTGTGGTATACATCAGGTGGACGTGGATGTCGGAGCCTTCCTCAAGATAGCCGGTCATGTCAAGGTTGAAGTAGCCAACGATGTCCATACTCTGCTCGGCACATTCTTTGGCGTAGGCCGCACTTCCCAGCAGGCCAACTTCTTCGGCGCACCAATTGGCGTAGATAATGCTGCGGTCGAAACTGTATTGGCTTAAGATTCTTGCGGTTTCGAGGATGCCTGCGACTCCTGAGGCATTGTCGTCGGCACCAGGGGAGCGGATGGTGTCGGGGTCATAACCGTCATAGGCGTATGAATCATAATGGGCGCCGCAAATCACAAACTCCTCGGGGTTTTGCGTGCCCCACTGGATGGCGAGAATATTGTCGCCCGTTTCTGTGATGCTTAAGTTTTGCAACTTGAAGTCATGTTTGATGACCGTGTCCATACCCAGGGAACCGTAGTAATCATACAACCAGTCCTGAACATCATAAATGTAGCGGCTGTCGTAGCGACGGGTCCAATAGGAACTCAAATGCGCGATTTTGGCTTCAATGCTGTCCAATGAAATCGAGTCCATCAAAGCGCGGATTTGTGGGTTTTCTTCCGTGATGACCGGATAATCATGCTCATAGATATGCGGTGCCTGTGCCCAGCCCGCAAGACCTCCTACAAAGAATAATGCAATAAACACAAGTCTTTTCATAACTTCTAACTATTAATTATCTACTCTCAACTCTCAACCAGCCCCTTCACATGCGGTTTGCCCGCGATGAAATCTTTCAGGTAAAACGGCTCGAAATAGGCTACGTCAACGAAATCCTTGTTCAGCAGGGCGCGTTCCGCCAAGGGGCGCATAAAGGCTGCCGAGGGCTTGAAACCGTCTATGATGCTGATATTATGTTGGTTTTCAAAAAGCTGAATCAATTTTGGCGCTCCATCGCCGAAAAGCCATATATGATGTTCTTTCCGCAAATCGGCAAATGAATTCTCGTCGATGATTAAAGCGGCGGTGTCTTCAATTTTGTTGAGATTTGCGTCGAAAACGGCGGCGTAGACCTCCATCCTGCGGGCGTCAATCATGGGGATGAGCAGGTCGTTTTTGCTGATTTGGCTTCCCAGCTTTTCTTTCATGCCGTATGCCATAGCTTCCAAAGTGTCGACAGCCATCAGCGGAAGGTCTGCGGCATAGCAAATGCCTTTGGCTGTACTCACGCCAATGCGCAAGCCCGTGTAGGAGCCGGGACCTTTGCTTACCGCCACAGCATCGAGTTGGGGATAGTCGATACCGGCAGTGTCCATCACTTCCTTGATGAAGGTGGTGATTTTCTCCGAATGTGCGTTTTGTTTTTCGCTCTCTCGTAGGGCGAGGGTGCAGCAACTCTCGTTGAGAGCTACCGAACAGACCGATGTGGAGGTTTCCAGACAAAGAATCATGGTTTTCCGATTTTAATGTGGCAAAAATAGAGATTTTTGATAAATTGAAATTCTTTTTTTCTATTTTTGCAACTTAATATGCCCTATTGGGCGGATTTGTAATGTGTTATTTTTTAGTTCCTTAGTTGTCTGTAATGTGACTTGGAACGCGGAGCAGTATAATGAAAGAAGCAAAAGAAATACTGATTTCGAAGGCTACGCAGCGTAATTGGAACAAGCTGAAAGCCAATCAGAAAGGTCGCTTGACGCGTCGCGCCAACAAGAGCCGCTCGCAGAAAATCATTACCCCTGAGGGTTATGTGACGGCGGCCAGCCTGCCCCGCTTTGTGGAAGAACTGAGAGATACCACTTATCCCATTGAAGAGCTGATTTTCAGCCTGTGTGCACAATATGTGGAACAGAACAGGGTCAGCGAGGTCAATCGTAAGCGTTTCTTTGAGGAATATGCGAATTGCCCAAGGGCCGATGTCTATGTGCCACGACAAATCCTGAAAAACCGGCAGGACGACTGGATTGGTTTTATTTACCAGTCGCTGACGAAAGAAGGGAGCCGTATCTTAAAAGGCCTTTATTACACCAAACCGGTGATCGTCAATGAGATGCTTGGCAATGACCATCTCTTGCAAGGCGAGCGTTTTCTTGACCCTTGCTGTGGTAGCGGCATTTTCCTCCTCAAGGTGGAACATGCCGAACTGGAACAACTCTATGGCATCGACAACGACCCGCTTGCCGTAATGATAGCCAAAGCCAATCTGATGGTGAAATACAGTAATTCTGAGGTTTATCCGCAGATTTACCAACTGGATTTTCTCCTTCATGCCTCTTCGGCATTGGATGATTTAAGGTTTGACTACATCGTCACTAACCCGCCTTGGGGTACCGAAAAGGGCAAACTGCACACCTCGGATGTTATCTGCTCGAAGGAAAAGGCCTCTCTGTTCTTTGTTGAGTCATTCAAGTTCTTGAAGAACAATGGTAAACTATGTTTCCTTCTGCCCACTTCTCTGCTGAAAATCAAGGCGCATGCCGACTTCCGTCGCTTTGTCACTCATGAGACACGGATGGAAAGCCTGAAATGCTACCACGAGCATTTCAAAGGGGTGTTTACCGACTTCGTCAGTTTGAGAGTCAGCAAAAAGCCTGTTTTTGAGAGTCAGAATTACATTGTCACCAGTGAGAAAAACGAAGTGTATAGAAAAACCTTGGTGTCTCGTGAGGATGAGTTTTTCGCCATCCCGATGCGCAACGATGATGATGACGCCATCATCAGCAAGGTGGAGGGTTTGCGCCACGACGACCTCTCGCATAGTCTATGGGCCCTGGGCATCATAACGGGCAACAATGCCAAGCTGTTGAAAAGCAGGATGGCACAAGGCTTGGAACCTATCTACACGGGTAAAGACATTGTAAAATATAAATTGAAAACGGCGAGCCGTTACATCAAATATGATCGTGCCGAGTTTCAGCAATGTGCTAAGGACGAGCTCTATCGTGCCCACGAGAAGTTGGTGTATAAGTTTGTTTCCAGTCGTCTTTGTTTCACCTACGACGACAAGCAGCGTCTCTTTCTTAACAGCGCAAATATTCTCATCCCCAAGGTGGATGGCATGAACACCAAAACGGTGTTGGCATTTCTCAACTCGTCTTTGTTTAATTTTTTGTATGTCAAACGTTTTGATGATATCAAAATACTAAAAGGGAATCTTTCGGCTTTGCCGTTTCCAAAGATAACGCCAACAACCAACGCGCAGTTGACTGCTTTAGTTGACGAAGCTTTGAAAGGTAGTGCCGATGCCGTTGCAGAAATCGACAATGTGATTTTTGCATTGTATCAGTTTAATAATGATGAAATTAGAATAATTCAGGAATCATGAAGATATTAGTCACAGGAGGTGCAGGTTTTATCGGATCGCACACTTTGGTTGAATTGAATGCGGCCGGTCATGAGACTGTTGTCATTGACAATTTAAGTAACTCTAACCGCAAATCTTTGGAGCGCGTGGCGGAGTTGATCGGGAAGGAGGTTCCTTTCTACGAGGTCGACATCCGCGATCGTGAAGGACTCAATCGCGTTATGGAGGCTCATCGTTTTGATGCCTGCATCCATTTTGCCGGGCTGAAGGCTGTGGGTGAAAGCGTTGAGAAGCCTTGGGAATACTATGAGAACAACATTGGCGGCACCCTGACGCTGCTTGACGTGATGCGCAAGCATGGCTGCAAGAATATCATTTTTTCGTCGTCGGCTACCGTTTATGGCGATCCTGCCATCATTCCCATCACCGAGGAATGCCCCAAAGGACATTGCACCAACCCCTATGGGCAGACCAAAAGCATGCTTGAGGAAATCATGATGGACATGCAGAAGGCCGATAAAGATTGGAACGTGGTGCTGTTGCGCTATTTTAATCCCATAGGCGCTCACCCGAGTGGCAGGATAGGGGAGAACCCTAACGGCATTCCGAACAACTTGATGCCCTATGTCACCCAAGTGGCTGTGGGCAAACGTCCCGAGTTGGGTGTTTTTGGTAATGATTACGACACGATTGATGGCACCGGTGTCCGCGATTATATTCACGTCGTGGATTTGGCGAGGGGGCATGTGGCGGCTCTGCAGGCCATTGAGAGAAAGTGCGGATGTGCCGTCTACAACCTTGGCACGGGCCAGGGGTACTCGGTGCTGCAATTGGTGAAGGCTTTTGAGAAGGTCAATAACATCAAGATTCCCTATAGCATCAAACCGAGGCGCGCGGGCGACATTGCCACATGTTACTCTGATCCTGCCAAAGCGCAGCGCGAATTGGGCTGGAAGGCGCAGTTTGGCATCGAAGAAATGTGCCGCGACGCTTGGAATTGGCAAAAGAACAATCCGAACGGGTATTAAACTTATGTATATTATTTATCCCATATTAGTCAGGGTCAGTGGCATCCGCTATGCCGGAGTCGTGAAACCGTTTCCGTAACCATAGACTGAGGCGACGGGAAGAACCCGAACTCAGTCGCAATGTAGAGAGAGATTGCGGATGATCCGCAATGATAATTGAACCATAACTAACAAACACGGAAAACAATTAATGGACAAAGTAACAATCATAGATTACGACCGGATATACAAGAACTTCATCGACGAGAAGTACTTACACGGTTACAACGAGTACTACTTCCGCGACCAGCAGGTGAAGAAGCCCGCCAACGGTTGGCGTCATCTGCATTCAAGCGAGGTGGAGCAACTCGTGATGAACAACAACTCGGCCACTGACTGGGACGACATCTGGGTGACGGATGAATTCGACACCCGTATGGTGCGCAACAACCGCTTCTTTGGCAGGGTCCGCATCGGACGCATCACCCGCCAGGTGCTGCAGTACCACGACTTGCGTGTCCCCGTTGGCATCACCGACAGCAGCATTATCTCATGCGACATCGGCGACGATGCGGCGATTCACGATGTGCACTATATGGCCAACTACATCATCGGCGACCGCTGCATCCTGTTCAACATCCAGGAGATGTCGACCACCGACCACTCGAAGTTCGGCAATGGCACCATCAAGGAAGGTGAGGATGAAGACGTGCGCGTGTGGCTTGAGGTGATGAACGAAATCGGCACCCGCAAGATTCTGCCCTTCGACGGCATGATTACCGCTGATGCTTATCTGTGGGCCAAATACACCGACGACACCAAGCTGCAGGAACGCCTCAAAGAAATCACCCAAGCCAGCGTCGACTACCGTCGTGGCTATTACGGCACCATCGGTGAGAGCTGCGTCATCAAGAACTGCTGGATCCTGAAAGATGCCAAGGTAGGCCCCTACTGTTATATTAAAGGTGCCAGCAAGCTGAAGAACGTCACCATCAACTCATCTGAAAAAGAGCCTTCGCAGATTGGCGAGGGTGTCATTCTGGTGAACGGCATCACGGGCTACGGCTGCCGCATCTTCTACTCGGTGGTGGCCACCCGCTTCGTGCTGGGCAACAACTGCAACCTGAAATACGGTGCCCGACTCATTTACTCCGTTTTGGGCGACAACTCCACCATCTCCTGTTGCGAGGTGCTGAACAACATCATCTTCCCCTCGCATGAGCAACACCACAACAACTCCTTCCTCATCTCAGCCTGCGTGATGGGTCAGAGCAATATGGCGGCTGGAGCCACCATCGGCTCGAACCACAACAGCCGCGCCACCGACGGCGAGATTGTGGCTTCGCGTGGCTTCTGGCCTGGTCTTTGCTCCAGTGTGAAGCATTCCTCGAAGTTTGCCTCTTTCACCTTGCTCTCAAAGGCTGACTATCCCAATGAGATGGACATCAAGCTGCCCTTCTGCCTCGTCAGCAACAACCTGGCCAAGGACGAGCTGCACATCATGCCGGCCTACTGGTGGATGTACAACATGTACGCCATCGCCCGCAATACCTCGAAATACCAGAAGCGCGACAAGCGCAAGCACAAAGTCCAGAACATCGAGTTTGAGACCCTCGCCCCCGATACGGTGGAAGAAATCATCGAGGGCCGCAAGCTGCTGGAGGTTTGGGTGGCTCAGGCTTACCTCCGCTCGAAAGGCGAAGACCCCGCGAAGTATGAATACTACGACTTGCGCGAATGCGGCAAGAACCTCTTGGACAACGAACCCGAAACAGTCAACAAATTGGAGGTCTTGGGCGAGAAGATAGAGAAAAGCCAACGCAAGGTGGTGATAGACAAAGTGTGGAAAGCCTATCACGCCTATGGTGACATGATTACCTACTATGCCGTAAACACTTGCCTGAAGTACATCGAGAAACATCCCGGAATCGATATGGAGCATATCGTGGAACAGATGAAGGGCAAACGTATCCGCAAGTGGATTAATCTGGGTGGACAGACGATGCCTGAGGAAGATGTCGACCAGCTGCGTGCCGACATCCGCGACGGCAAACTCAACACATGGGAGGAAATCCACAAACGTTACAACGAGCTATGGGAGAACTACCAGCACGAAAAACTGCGTCACGCCTACTTCGCGCTGATGTTCCTTTACAAGGATGATGCCGACGTGATGACAGAAGAGATGTGGAGCGACAACCTTGAGAAGGCTGTCCGCATCCAACAGTTCATATGCGACCAGGTGTACCTCAGCCGCAAGAAAGACTACGACAACGAAATCCGCAGCACCACCTTCCGCAACGATGCAGAGAAGATTGCCGTCGTGGGCAAGATTGATGAGGTGGAATTCATCAAGCAAACCCGCAAGGACACGGAGGAATTCAAGCAGCGCGTGGAGAACTACAAAAAACGCTACAATCTATAACAACAACAATTAAACAATTCAACAATCAACAATTCAACATACCATGAGAGTAATTATTGAAAATAACTATGACGACATGTCGCGTTGGGCCGCTAACCATATTGTTGAACGCATCAATGCCTTCAAGCCCACTGCCGAAAGACCCTTTATCCTGGGTTTACCTACGGGTTCTACCCCCATTGGTACCTATCGTGAACTGGTTCGCCTCCATAAGGAAGGCAAAATCTCGTTCCAAAATGTTGTGACCTTCAATATGGACGAATATGTGAAGATTCCGGAGAGCCACCCCGAGAGCTACCACAGCTTCATGTGGAACAACTTCTTCAGCCATATCGACATCAAGAAGGAGAACGTCAACATCCTGAACGGCAATGCTGAAGATTTGGAAGCCGAATGCGCCCGCTATGAAGAGAAAATCAAGAGCTATGGCGGCATCGACCTCTTCATGGGCGGCATTGGTCCCGATGGTCACATCGCTTTCAACGAGCCAGGCAGCAGCCTCACTTCGCGTACCCGTGTGAAGACTTTGACCTCCGATACCATCATCGCCAATTCACGTTTCTTTGAGAACGATATTAATAAGGTGCCGAAGACGGCTTTGACTGTAGGCGTGGGTACCGTCATGGACAGCCGCGAGGTGATGATTTTGGCCAATGGTCACGGCAAGGCCCGTGCTTTGGCTCATGCCATCGAAGGTGCTGTTAGCCAGATGTGGACGGTCAGCGTGCTGCAGATGCATCCGAAAGGTATCATCGTTTGCGACGACGCTGCATGCGATGAAATGACTTACGGCACCGTCAAGTATTTTAAGGATATAGAGAAGAATAACTTATAATGAAAAATTTTGCTATCATAGGTGTTGGGGGGTATATCGCTCCCCGACACCTAAAAGCTATTAAAGACACAGGCAATATGCTTGTCTCAGCCTACGACAAGAGTGACAGCGTGGGCATTATGGACAGTTTTTTCCCAAAGGCTGCTTTTTTTACCGAGCAGGAACTTTTTGACCGTCACAACACCAAGTTGAGAGACAAGGGAGAACAGATTGATTATGTAAGTATTTGTACACCCAACTACTTGCATGATGCCCACACGCGCTATGGGCTGCGTTTGGGCTGCGACGTCATCTGCGAGAAACCCCTTGTGCTTAACCCTTGGAATATCGATGCCTTGCAGAAAGTGGAGGGGAGGCAAGGGCATAAGGTAAATACTATTTTCCAGCTGCGTCTTCATGACAAGATTATTGAACTGAAGAAAAAGGTAGAAGAAGGGCCAAAAGACAAGATTTACGACATCGACTTGACCTACATCACCTCGCGAGGCAATTGGTATTATGCTTCATGGAAGGGCGATGTCAACAAGAGCGGCGGTATCGCTACCAACATCGGCGTGCATTTCTATGATATGTTGAGCTGGATTTTCGGCGATGTGCAGAAAAACATCGTCCATGTGGCTTCGCATGATCGCGTGGCGGGTTACCTTGAAATGAAGCGTGCCCGTGTGCGTTATTTCCTCAGCATCAACGCGGATACCTTGCCGCCCAATGCCGTTGAAGGCGAAAAACGTACTTATCGTACCATCATGATTGACGGCGAGGAGTTTGAATTCAGCCAGGGTTTCACCGAGCTGCACACCAAGAGTTACGAGGAAATCCTTGCAGGCCGTGGATTTGGTCTCGAAGAGGCACGCCGTTGCATCGAAATCGTCTATGAGATTCGCAATGCCAAGCCTGTTGGCCTTATTGGTGATTATCACCCTATGGCTAAATTGCCGTTAAGTGGTCATCCGTTTGGATGGAAATAGGCAGAAAGCTCAGAATGAAAACAAATGCTCAATAAAATATGGAGTTCCTTTCTGCCCATTGGCTTGACATTACTACTACCGCACTTGGTTTAGCCTACATCCTGTTGGAGTATAAGGCCAGCGTATGGATGTGGGTTGCGGGTTTCTTTATGCAGGTGCTGGGCATCGTCTTGTACTATCAAAAGGGACTTTATGCCGACTGCGGCATGGAGTTTTACTACCTCGCCATGACTGTTTATGGTTTTGTCGCCTGGACGCGGCACAAACAGAAAACTTCCGACCTGCCCATCCGCCACATGCCGCGAAAAATGGCATACATCTGGATGGGCCTTGCCGCGCTGATATGGGCTGTTATCTATTTCCTGTTGTCACGTTTCACCAACTCCAATGTGCCTGTCCTGGATGCTTTCACTACTGCGTTGAGCATTGTGGGCATTTGGGCTTTGGCAAGAAAGTATTTGGAGCAGTGGTTTGTGTGGATTGTCGTTGACGTGGTCACTTGCGGACTGTATTTTTATAAAGATATTCCATTCAAGGCCTCGCTATATGGCCTTTATGTCATCATCGCTGTTATGGGATATTTCAAGTGGAAACGGATGATGGAAGTTGCATAAAAGAAGAGGCAGCCGTTCGGCTGCCTCTTCTTTTTTTCATTCTTTCGCTTTCTCGATTGGGAAAAGGTCGTTGATCAAGACCTCCGTGACATAATGGCGTTGGCCTTTGTCGTCAGTCCATTCGTTGTTGCGCAGACTGCCGTCAATAGCAATCAACTGTCCTTTCTTGACGATTCGTTCCACGCGGTCGGCCACATTGCCCCAGGCCACGACTGGAAACCATTGTGTGTTGTCGACCCATTCGTTGTTGGCGTTTTTGCGGCTTTCGTTCACGGCGATGCGGAAGCGCGTCATCTTATTGCGGTTGAAGGTTTTTGTTTCAGGCTCTGCACCCGGGCGGCCAATCAGCATGACCGAATTTCTCATTGTACTCATGGTAGTGTGTGTTTAATGATTAATAATTAATAATGTGTTTTGTGTTGTTGTGTCATCCCTCTCGGTTTTGACGATGCAAAGTAACAACACTTGTCAAGACTAAGCCGTTGATTAAACGTTTGTAGTCGACTGTAGTCGTTTGTTGTCGTTTGCTGTCGGATAGTTTGTTGATTTGCTGATATTTGAAAAAATCGTGTTACATTCACAACTTTTTGTTATTTTTGCATCGAAAAAGAGAATAAGCGTATGTTTCAGGAGATTGAACGTAAATTTTTGGTTGTTGGCGACTTCAAGTCGCAGGCTGAGCAGGCCACTGAAATCTGTCAGGGTTACCTTTGCGGAGGCTCGGGTGTGACAGTGCGGGTGCGTGTGAGGGATGACAAAGGTTATCTCACCATCAAAGGCAAACGCAGCACCAATGGCATCTCACGATTCGAATGGGAAAAGGAAATCACTGAGGAGGAAGCCCTCGCTTTATTGGGTCTGAACGAAGGCGGCTGTGTGGAGAAGACACGTTATCTCGTGCCTAATACTGATGGACAGCATACTTGGGAAGTTGATGTGTTTCATGGCGACAACGAAGGTCTCGTGGTAGCTGAAATTGAACTCTCCGACGAAAACGACACTTTTGACAGACCGGATTGGCTGGGCAGGGAAGTCTCTGACGACTATCGCTACTACAATTCACAACTGCTGAAAAACCCTTACAAAAATTGGAAATAAACATGGCAAAGGACTTGAAACCCCATATTGGCATCTTCGGGCGGCGCAACAGCGGCAAGAGCAGCCTCATCAATCGGCTGACGGGACAGCAAATCGCCATTGTGAGCGACACGGCGGGCACCACCACCGACCCCGTCAAGAAAAGCATTGAGATTTTCGGCGTTGGGCCTTGTGTGCTTATCGACACGGCTGGCATCGATGACGTGGGCGAACTCGGTAAGCAGCGGGTGGACAAAACGATGAAGGTTTTGGAAGAGATAGACTGTGCCATCCTCGTCGTCACCGGCAATCAGTTTGGCGATCCCGAAGAGCAACTCGTCAGCCGAATGAAAGCATTGGCGGTGCCTTTCTTCGTGGTTCACAACAAGGCGGACGAAGAGCCGCTTCTTGCTGTCATAAAGGCTGTGATTGAGCGAAAATGCCATGCTGAAATCTTGGATTTCAGCGTTATGCGAAATGATGATATTGCTCCACTTGTTGAAGTGCTGAAAAAAACCATTCCCGAGAGTGCTTATCAAAAGGTGTCGCTGCTGGGGGGCATCATCAAGCCTAACGAAGTGGTGGTTTTGGTTTGCCCTGTTGATTCCGAGGCTCCCGAAGGGCGTCTTATCCTGCCGCAAGTGATGGCGATCCGCGATGTGTTGGACAACGAATGCATCTGCGTGGTACTGAAAGAGTCGCTCTTGCAACAATATTTGGACACTATGCCTCAGCCTGCGCTGATTGTCACTGACAGTCAGGTGTTTGGCTTTGTGAGCAAGATTGTCCCGCAGGAGATTCCTTTGACCAGTTTCAGCATCGTTATGGCACGCTTGCGCGGCGATTTCGACAACTATATGAAGGGTACGCCTTGTCTTTCGCAACTGAAGGATGGCGACACGGTGCTGCTGTTGGAGTCGTGTACGCACCACAGTACCTGCGAGGATATCGGTCGGGTGAAGTTGCCCCGAATGATACGGCAATTCACGGGAAAGGACATCCAATTCGAATATGTGGCGGGTCTTGCTCCCATTCCCGAGGTGAAGAAATATGCTATGGCCATCCAATGCGGAGGCTGCATGAGCACACGCAAGCAACTGCTCAACCGTACCAACCTGTTTGTCAACCAAGGTGTTCCTGTCAGCAACTATGGTATGGCATTGGCTTATATGAACGGGATTTTCAATCGGGTGATGAGGCCGTTTGTCTAATGCGCCTCTAACCAGTTGCTTCCCGTGTTGATTTCCACCACCACCGGCACGGATAATGGCAAAGCGTTCACCATCTTGTTCTCAACAATAGCTTTCAATTCGTTGAGTTCGTCCCTATGTGCGTCGAAGACCAATTCGTCGTGAACCTGCAGAATCATCTTCGACTGCATCTTCAGCTTTTGCAGCTCCTCGTGTATGCCGATCATGGCGATTTTAATCATATCGGCGCTACTGCCTTGGATAGGAGCATTGATGGCGTTGCGTTCGGCGAAGCCGCGCACTACGCTGTTTGAGCTGTTGATGTCGCGGAGATAACGCCGGCGGCCCAGGATGGTCTCGGCAAAGCCGCGTTCCTTGGCCAGAGCGATGCTGCGGTTCATGTATTCCTTGATGCCGGCATACTCCTCGAAATACTTCTTGATGATGTCGGCAGCCTCGCTGCGCGAGAGTTCCATCCTTTCCGCTAAGCCGAAGGCCGACATGCCGTAGATGATGCCGAAGTTGACTGCCTTTGCGCGGCTGCGTTGTTCCTTGGTGACTTGTTCCATCGGCACGTGAAACACTTTGGCCGCTGTTGCCGCATGGATGTCGTGACCCAAGTTGAAGTCGTTGACCATAGCGGGGTCTTGACTCAAATGGGCGATAATGCGCAGCTCAATTTGGCTGTAGTCAGCGGCGAGAAGGGTATAGGCCTCGCTGCGTGGCACGAAGGCGCGACGGATTTCGCGGCCTTGTGCGGTGCGAACGGGGATGTTCTGCAGGTTGGGGTTGTTTGAACTCAAGCGCCCCGTGGCGGTTACGGCTTGGTTGTAGGAAGTGTGAATCAGACTGTCTTTGGGATTGACTAAAGCGGGCAGCGCGTCAAGATAAGTGGACTTCAGCTTGGTAAGCGAGCGGTAGTCCAAAATCTTCTGCACGATGGCGTGCTTGTGCAGAAGCTTTTGTAGCACCTCTTCGCCTGTGGCATATTGGCCTGTCTTGGTCTTCTTGGCTTTCTCGTCGATTTTCAATTTCTCGAAGAGGATCTCGCCCAGCTGTTTGGGTGAGGCGATGTTAAATGGTGTGCCTGCCAAAGTGTAAATCTCTTCCTCCACTTTGTGGATTTCCTTGCCAAATTCCTCGCTGATTTGTTTCAGGTTTTCCGTGTCAATCTTCACGCCGTTGGCTTCCATGCGGCTCAATACGGGCACCAGCGGCATTTCTATTTCGTAAAACAGCTTTTCCACGCCGCTTTCCTTCAGTAAGGGCAGCAGCTTTTCGTAGAGTTGCAGGGTGATGTCGGCATCTTCGGCGGCGTATTCCTTGACCAGGTCCGTTGGCACCTCGCGCATGGTTTTTTGCTGACGGCCTTTGCCTATCAGGTCTTCAATGGGTATGGTGATGTAGTTGAGATACACTTCGGCGAGATAGTCCATGTTGTGGCGTTGCTCGGGCTCCAAGAGGTAATGCGCCAGCATGGTGTCGAACATTTTTCCTTTCACCACGATGCCATATTGCTCCAGTATGGAGATGTCGTATTTCAGGTTCTGCCCGATTTTCATCATGTTTTCGTCCTCAAACAAAGGCCTCAGCAGTTCCAGCTTCTTTTGACATTCCTCATGGTCGTCGGGCATGGGCATATACCAGGCCTCGTGCGCCTTGATGGCAAAGGAAAGCCCTACCAGCTCGGCGGAATACACGTCGATATTGGTGGTTTCGGTGTCGAAGACGAATTGCTTTTGTTGGCAGAGCAGTTCCACCAAATCCTTCGTTTGCTCCTCGGTTGCAACAAGCCGGTAATCGTGTGCTACCGTTTTGGCCGAGTCTTTGTCGCTGAAGGCCAACAGGTCGTCGGTGCCGCCCTCTTGATGGAAGAGGTCGAAGTTGCCTAATGGAGCAGGGGCGGAGAATAGGTCGGGGTCTTTTAACTCCCCCTTAATCCCCCTCTCGGAGGGGGAAGCCTGCCGGACGATAGTTTCGACGTTGGTGTTGGGTTGCTTTGCGTTCCCCATCTCAGAGAGGGTGCCGAAGGCGGGGGAGCTCATCCCACTCCTTTTTTTGTAATCCTCCAAAAAACGTTTGGCAAAGGTTCTGAATTCCAGCTCCTCAAACAGGGCCATCAGCGCGGGCAGGTCGGGCTCCTTGGCGCGGAGTTCTTCCTCGTTAAACTCTACGGGAACTTCCAGATTGATGGTAGCCAGCATTTTCGACATGAGTCCTTGTTCGGCAAACCCGATGACATTCTCCTTTTGTTTGCCTTTCAGTTCGTCCGCGTGGGCGATGAGGTTTTCTACGCTGCCGTATTTTCCCACCAGTATCGCTGCCGTCTTTTCGCCTATGCCCGGAATGCCCGGGATGTTGTCGGCGGCATCGCCCCAAAGGCCAAGAATATCAATCAGCTGCTTGGGCTCTTGTATGCCGTAACGCTCGCAGACTTCCTTGGGTCCCCAAATTTGTGCCGGTTCGCCGAATTTGGCGGGTTTGTAAAGCAAGACCTTGTCGGTGACGAGTTGCCCGAAGTCCTTGTCGGGGGTCATCATGTAGGTGATAAAGCCTTGTTGTTCGGCTTTTTTCGACAAGGTTCCGATGACGTCGTCGGCTTCGTAGCCTTCCACGCCATAGATGGGGATGTTGAAGGCCTCGATGAGCCTTATGATGTAGGGTATGGCCTCGCGGAGGTCGTCAGGCATCTTCTCGCGGTTTGCTTTGTATTCGGTGTATTCCGCTTGGCGTTGGGCGGCACCTGCCACGTCGAAAGCCACGCCGATGTGGGTGGGCTTTTCGTTTTTCAGAATTTCGTAAAGCGAGTTGAGGAAGCCCATCACCGCCGAGGTGTTGAGGCCTTTCGAGTTGAGACGCGGGTTCTTGTTCATCGCGAAGAACGCCCTGTAAATCAAGGCGTATGCGTCAAGAAGAAAGAGTTTTTTTTCGTTGTTTTCCATGACGACAAAGGTAAGAAAAATTTTTCAAATTGAAGGACTTTTAAAGCCGATGTGGATGAAGGTAGGATGAAAAGCGGAACCGCAGAGGTTGTCGAGCTTGGAGGCGTCGGGGTGGAAGCCAGGCGGTAAACGACAGCCCGCCGTTTACCGAACGACAGCCCGCCGGGCGGTAAACGGACGGGAGCCAGCTTCCCTCCGAACTTATTCACTTATTCACTTATAACTTTGGACATTTACATTTCGGAAACCACACAAAAGATAACTTATTATTATTAAGTAGATGAGCAAATTTAGTTTGCATATTGGACTCGGGGCTACGAGACACGAGACGCGAGACAATTGGTTTTGTCCCGAGTCCCCAAGTCCCGCTTCAAAAATCATGTAGCTTAATGTTGAACAGTTACTTAAATGACTGCAAAGACAAATTCAACGTTCACTACCACCTTTTTTCGAGCAAAAACCTTTCGAAAACCAAAAATTTGTTTATCTTTGCAGTAGCAAAACAAAGCAGCGAATGAGCTGTATTAATCCTTGTAACTATCTGTTTTTGTGAAAGATAAATAGCATGGATAGACTTGTAGGCTCTATTCGGAACAATAACATATTCACAATCAACATATTAAATACTTCAAAACCATAGCAAGCCTATAGCAACGCTATACCAAGCCTATAGGTACTCCGAGGTAACTCCGAGGTAACTTCGAGGTAACACCGTGATTCCTCCCAGTTTCCTCCCGGTTTCCTCCCAGATCCAAGTCCCGCGTCAAAAATCATGTAGCTTAATTTTGAACAGTTACTTATAAGTTATAACTTGACCGTGGTTTTTTGGATGATTTTTCGCTTATCGTCACGATAAAAAACAAGAGAAGATTTTGCTTTCCTAAACCCTAAACTCTAACCCCTAAACTCTAAACTGAAAAAACTTACGCATCATATCAATGTTTTTTTTATCTTTGCCTCATTATTTATAAAACGAACCTATATGGACAAGAAAACGCTACTTTTTCTGTTTATTTTGGCCTTGGCGATGCCTTTCGTCGGCCTCGCCCAAAGCCTGAAAGTGGGCGGAAAAGTCATTTCAGGGGAAGATGGTTTGGGTCTTCCTGGTGTCACCGTGCAGGTGAAAGGCACCACGACCGGTACCGTCACCGACATGGACGGTAATTACGCATTGACGGCCGACAAGGACGATGTGTTGGTCTTCAGCTTCGTCGGCTTCAAGGCAAAAGAAGTCGCCGTCAAAGGCAAGACGAAAATCGATGTCACCCTTGAATCTGACAACCAACTGCTTGACGATGTGGTGGTCACCGCCCTCGGCATCAAGCGCCAGAAGCGCGAGCTGGGTTACGCTACGGAGGAGATTGACGGAGGCATGATTGCCAAGTCAGGCTCAGGTAGCGTCATCAGCGCCTTGAGTGGTCGCTCGGCTGGCGTGCAAATCATCAACCCCAACGGAGTGGATGGTAGCTCATCGCGTATCACCATCCGTGGTAACAACAGCATCTTCGGCGATAACCAGCCGCTCATCGTGGTCGACGGTGTGCCGATGTCGAACGAAGGCGGCATTACCTCATGGAGCGGAGGCCGCGACTGGGGTACGGCTTTGAACAACATCAACCAAGAGGACATCGAGAGCCTCGACATCCTGAAAGGCCCCACGGCGGCAGCCCTATATGGTTCGCGTGGCGGCAACGGCGTGGTGCTGATCACAACCAAGAAAGGATCGAAGCAAAGGGGGCTTGGCATCAGCTATTCCGCTGGTTTTAAGTTGACCACACCTTATATGTATCGTAAGGTACAAAACAAATATGGTGCAGGCGGCCCTATCACCTTCAACACGCCGACGCTCACCCCGATTGAAGGGATGTTTGACGAGAACGGGAACCAGGTGTATGAATACCCGGGCATTTACAGCGTCGACAACGGACCTGCGGGTGAGCCCACCAACACCACCTTCGGCTACTATGGCGGTGCCCAGAGCTGGGGCCCCGCGATGAACGGCGAGAGCGTCCTTTGGTGGGACGGCGTGGTGCGCGACTATTCGCCACAACCCGACAATCTGAAGATGCTTTTCAAGAACGGCCATACGATGAACCACAATCTGGCGTTCCAGAATGCCGGCAACTTCGGTAGCGTCCGCGTCTCGTTCACCGACTCGCGCACTGATGCCATCATCGACAACTGCAATCTGAGGCAGACTACCGTCAGCGTGGGCTCCTTGATCAATGTGTCGGACAAAATCAAGGTCGATGTGTCGTTCAACTATTTGGACTATTACCGCCTCAACTCGCCTGAAATTGGTGAGTCGAACAGCAACTTCAACAAGGGTCTGCTTTACAGCTGGCCCCGCAGTTGGAAAGGCCTTGAGGTTGCCTCATACGAGAACCCCGACGGCACGATGAACCAGTTTGACGGCTATCCGTACCAATACATCTACAGCAGCACATTCTGGACGTTCTACAACAACAACACGACCCTCGACCGCGACAAGATGTACGGCTCGGTCCGCCTGTTGTACGACATCACCCCCTGGCTGACGGCCACCGCAAAAGTGGCGTTGGACTGGACGGCCGACAGCTATATCACCAAGCACAAGCCCACCACCATCGACGGTATGGCCGGCGGCTATTACTCGAAGAGCAAGTCGAACTCGGTCACCCGCGACATGGATTTTTTGATTACTGCCCATAAGGAGAAGCTGTTTGGCTCGAAGTTCAATGCCCGCTTCTCATTTGGTGGAGAACAATATTATGGTTACCGCGACGGCCTCAACGGCACTTCTGGCACCTGGGCTTATGCCAACCTCTACACCATCTATAACTACTCCAGTGCCTCTGAGCGCACTTTCGGCGAGTCGAGATGGGAGAAGCAGGTCAACTCGCTCTACGCCTTCTTCAACCTGAGCTACAGCGACTGGCTCTTCCTTGACGTGACGGGACGCAACGACTGGTCGTCGACGCTGCCCATCAGCAACAACAGCTACTTCTATCCCTCGGCCACCCTGAGCTTCGTCCCCACCTCTGCCTTCAAGCAATGGAACTGGGGCCCGGTCAGCTTCCTGAAGCTGAGAGGCTCATGGGCCCAGACCGCCAGCGACACCGAGCCTTACCAGCTGACTTATACCTATAATACAGGCTCGTTCGGCCACCAGCTGTCGGCCATCCTGCCTTCCACCGTTCCGCCCTTGGAGCTGAAGCCCCAACGCCAACGCTCCTTCGAGGTCGGCTTCGACATCGGACTGGGTGCAAGGTTTAACCTCGACTTCACCTATTACGACATCTACAGCTGGGACCAAATCCTCTCGTCGCCGCTCGCCCCCTCGTCGGGCGCCAGCAACGTGACCATCAACACGGGTGTGGTGACCAACAAGGGTATTGAAGCCATCATGAGTTACGACATCGCGCAGGGCAAGGACTACGGCGTGCAAGTAGGCCTGAATATCGCCCGCAACAAAAACCGCATCGTCGACCTGGCCGGTTCCGACATGTACCTGCTCTCCGAGATCTGGGGCTCTAACGGTCCCGCCATCGCTGTGGAAGAAGGTGAGGAGTATGGCACCATCTACGGCTGGGACTACGTCTATGAATACACGATGCCTGACGGCAGCACCGTAGGCCCCTTCTACGATGCCAACGGCAAACCCCTGCCGCTGCTCAACGAGACGGGCACCACCTACCTGAAGACCAGCAACCGCGTGCCGATAGGCAACTGCGCACCTCTGGTCACAGGCGGCATCAACCTGAGGGCTTCCTACAAGAGCTGGTCGCTCTATGCCTTGGTCGATGCCAAGATAGGCGGACAGGTGTATTGCGCTTCCTACGTGGTGGGCATGCAGACGGGCCAAAGCATGGAGACCCTCTATGAACGCGAAGGCAACGGACTGCCCTACTATGATGCCGACGGCAACTTTGTGGGCAACTATGGCATCGTCCTGCCCGGCTATTGCATCAACACCGAGACGGGCGAGGCCTATGAGAACGATAACGTGGTGCACTACCTCTACAAGTATATGCCCAACTTCGGCGGCTGGGGCAACATCCTCAGCACCCCCGGCATCGTCAACAACACCTGGATCAAGATGCGCGAGCTCTCGCTTACCTACGAGCTGCCGCGCAAGTGGTTGGACAAGCAGAACTTCTTCAAGCAGGTCTCCATCTCTTTGGTGGGCCGCGACCTGTTCTACTTCTACAAGACCCTGCCCGACAACATCAACCCCGAAGGCACCCAAGGCTCGGGCAACGCCCAAGGTCTTGAATATGCCTCCTATCCTGCCACACGGTCGTTTTTGTTAAACCTTAAAGTCAGTTTGTAATTATGAAAAAGCATCATATTCTAAGCAGCATTTGTATAGCTTCGTCGCTCCTCGCCATGACGTTTTCGTCGTGCACCAAAGGCTTCGAGGAGATGAACCAAGACCCGTTCTCGCCGACGGGGACAACGGTTGAGGCCTTGTTCAACGGCGTGGTGAGCTCATTGCAGCAAAGCATGAACGAACAGTTTTATCTGCAAAACGAAATATGGTATCCCGAAACCGAACTGGGTGCCTTGACGTCGGAGGCCTGGGGTAACTCCCAGATTGGCACTTCCCAGATTTGGTCGGACTATTACCTCATGCTCTCGAACATCCGCGAACTGGAGCGGCGCTTCGATGCCATCGGCGAAGAGCAAGCCGACGAGAACATCAGCGACAAGGCACGTGCCCAGCTCAACATCCTGAAGGCCTATCAAACCTTCAAAGTCACGGATATCTTCGGCGATATGCCTTACTCGCAGGCGGGTCGCATCTGGGAGAACCCCTCGTCGTCAACCACGATGAAACCCGAGTGGGACACGCAGGAGAGCATCTACAAATCGCTGTTGGAAGAGCTGAAGTGGTCGCGCGACGTGCTGCATGCCGACGCTCCCGCCACCACACTCGGCAACGAGTATTACAAGCTGCCTTACGACGTGCTGCTCAACAACGACTACGTCATGTGGGCCGAGTTTGCCAACGCCCTTATCCTGCGTCATGGGCTGCGTATGTACGACAAAGATCCTGAATATGCCACCCCGCTGTTGGTGGAGGCCTACAATTTCATCTACACCAAGATGAGTGCCACGGGCGGCTCGTCTACGGGCGGCGGCGTGTGCCTGTGGCCCAGCCTGCTGGGTACCAATTGGGACACCAACTGGTCGTTCCGCGAGCACAAGCACCTCCGTATGGGAGAGACCATCTGGGGCTGCCTCTCGTCGACCGATGCCTTAGACGGCAGTGGCATCTACGACTACCGCGCCTACCTCTTCTTCGACACCAGCCACAAGAACGACAGCATGCCCGATGGCGCCTGGCGGCCTTTCCCGCAAATCCGCACGCTTGAAACGCCTACCGAAGGCGGCTCGCCATACGCCCAAAGCCGCGACGGCAACTATGCCTTCAAAGGCCCCTCGTGCCAGTTCTCGCCCTTCAACTACTACCTGACGAGAGATGAGAAGTATGTCCCGCAAATCCTTGTGACCTACGCCGACGTGCTCTTCATGAAGGCTGAGATTGAGGTGAGGAACATCGGTGGCATCACGCCGCCCCTCATGGCTGATGAGTCCATTCGTGCCGGCGTGTATCAGTCGTTCCTCTTCTGGACGCATATCCCGCACCAAACCAGCCGCTGGCAGTTTTTCTATCCCCAATACACCAGTTATATCGGCAACCTGGATATCTGGTCGTATTGCAACAACATGGCGGCCAACGTGATGAACTATGCCGTGTGGATGAATCCCGAATACGACGGCAGTCAGGAGTTTTATCTGAAGATGATCTACGAGCAGCGTTGGCTCAACCTCTTCCGTCAACCCTGGGAGGCCTGGGCCTTGGCGCGCCGCACGATGGCGACACCCACCACCACCGACCACACCAAGCTGACTTCCTACCGTATGGAATATCCCCAGAAGGAAATTGAATATAACTACGACAACTACTCCGCCCAGATAGCACGCATGCTGCACGGCGACACGCGACAGACCAAGGTGTGGTGGATGGACTTTTAATTAGTTTAGAGTTAGTTGAAAGTTATGAGTATAAAGTTAAAATACTGAAATCTTGAAATCCTAAATAATATGAAAAAGACATTATTTTTCCTTACAATGATGCTGGTAAGCATCGGGCTGATGGCCCAAGTTGAAAAAGTCTTCGACTTCAACAATTATGAATACGGAGAGAACCCCAACCATCTCCTGAACGGCCAGGACGGCTGGTTTGTCCGCGTGCACCATGCGGGCAACGGAGCCTTCACGCCTTTGTATACCGACTACATGGGCCACTTCTGGGGCACCACCCCGCCCATCCCTACGGCTGACGAGACCATCGGCGTGTTCTCTGACGCATCGGGTACCGCCTTCGGCGACATCGCCACGCACGACATCACCCAATATGGCTTCGACTTCTCGGAGGGCGGCGTCATCGAGATTGAATGCGACATCCTCCGCCAATGGTGGGGCGACTTCTTCGGCATCGGCTACGACGGCAACGGCGATGGCTCGGTTCTGCCTCCTTTGCGCAAGGCCTCCTCGGCTAATGCCATTTGCGAGCCGGTCTATCCCGACGAGAACAGCACCATCCCCGATGGCGGCATCTACATGATGATGACGGGCGTCAACCCCAGCAACCCGCTCTTCATGAACGGCGTGGTGCTGCCCAGCAACACGATGGCCTGCAACTTCCAGCCTATCGGCTCAGACAGCCATTGGTATGCCTGGAAGGTCTCCATCGACCTGGATGCCAACAATGGACAGGGTGCCGTCACCCTCTACATGAAATACGACGACCTGAACGCCGAATGGGAAGCTGTGCCTGAGTGCCAGGGTGTCAACGCGGGACTCACCCCCGGCAGCGGCGACAAATACGACCCCGCCATGTGGCACTACATCTATATGCTCAACAGCGGCTGGGGCGGATTCGACAACTTCGTCGTGCGCCATTTCCCTGGAGGACTGGCAGCCCAGTTCATCGACTTTGCCAACATCTCCGACCAGCTGGTCTATAACGAGCCCATCACCCTTGAGGCCTCTTCCACTTCGGGCCTGCCTGTGACCTTCGAAGTCGTTCAAGGCCCCGCCACCATCGAAGGCAACATCCTTACCCTTACCGGCGAGGAAGGCTCCGTAAAGGTGAAAGCCGTCCAGCCCGGCGACGGCACCAACTGGCAGCCTGCCCCTTCGGTAACCCGTACTTTCTATGTGGTCGACCCCGAGAACTATTCACCTACGATGACCATCCGTCGCCCTTATGAAGGTACCAAGGTCTTTATGCCCAACTTCGATAATCCTGTGATGGTGGTGCTGAGCGCCTATATCGAACATGGCTCCGTCCTGAAGTTCGAAGAAGTGAAGTGTGAGGTGGACGGACAAGAGCTGCTGCTGCAGACCGACTATCCCGACAATCCCGACAACGGCTACTGGTACACCACCTGGACCCCCTCCGGCCCCGGCTCCTACAACATGACCGTCAGCATCACCCAGACGGGCGGCAAGGTCACCACAGCCTCCAACACCTTTGAGGTGACCACCGACTACGACGATATGGTGGTGACAGCCCTCAACGGCGAAGTGGTGGTGACCACCTCGCAGTTTACCGCCTACGGTGAATTCGCCTTCCCCACACACGTCAACGCCTTTAATGCCATCAACCTGCATTATCTGCACAACTGCGTCAACGGCAACTGCAACACTTACGACCATGCGAGCCACGTGCGCGTGAAGAACTATCGTGGCGACTGGGTGGAGCTCTGCCGCTATATCACCCCCTTCGGCGTGGAATGCGTCGACGACCTTGACGTTACCGATTTCACCTCCGTGCTGCAAGGTCTCGTGGAGTTTGAATACTACTGCGAACAGTATTCCACAGGTGAAGGATACAACCCAACCGCCGTGTTTGAATACACCAAAGGCACGCCTGAGTATCCCTACGTGGACATGCAGGAAATTTGGTACGGCAACTACGCCTTCGGCGACTATGCCGACCTTTGCCCCATCCCGATGCGCTCCATCAAGTTTGACCCCTGTGTCGAGAAAGCCAAGCTGCAAATCACAACCTCTGGCCACAACTGGAGCGATACACAAAACGGAGTCTACAACACAGGCAACGCCGCCGAGTTTTATGAGGCAACGCACAATATTAATATCAACGGCTCCACCATTTACACCCAACACCTGTGGGAAGCTTGCACTCCCAATCCTGCTGGTTGCCAGCCTCAGAACGGCACTTGGACTTATCCCCGCGCTGGATGGTGCCCGGGCAGCATGGCTATGGTGTGGAACTACAGCCTCGATGAATACCTTCCCGACGGCGGCGCCGACCTGCTTTATGAGTTCGACCCGACCTATGTCGACCAATGCCACCCCAACTACCCCGACTGCGTGAGCGGACAAAACAGCTGCCCCGACTGCGACAACTCAAGCAACCCCTTCCTGAGGATTTCAACCAAGCTGGTGACCTACAGCCACAATACCGACATCCTGATGGACGTGCCCCAATATCCCGACGTCTACGACGACCCGTTTGAGGTAACAATTACGCCCAATCCTGCAAGAGGCCGCATGACCCTCACCACAGACTACGACAAAGGCGTTGCAAGCGTCCGCATCATCAACGCCCAGGGCGTTACCGTTCGCAAAATCAACCTGAGAGGCTCGGCCACCATCGACGTGAGCGACCTCGCGGCTGGCGTTTACATCGTCCACGTCATCGGTAGCCAGGTGGTGACGAAAAAGGTGGTGATACAATAATACCGGCGTTTCTCTGTTATGAACGGACGAAGGTAATCTCATACTATGGCAGAAAACAAATTAGGATCTTTGGCAAAGCAAACCGCCATCTACGGTTTGAGTAGCATTATCGGCAGGTTTTTGAACTACCTGCTGGTGCCGCTGTACACCTATACGATTGCAGCAGAATCAGGCGGCTATGGCATTGTCACCAACCTCTATGCCTATACCGCCCTGCTTCTGGTCATCCTGACTTTTGGTATGGAGACTACCTTCTTCCGCTTCTCCAACAAGGAAGGTGTCGATGCCGACAAGGCGTTCTCCACTTCGGGTCTGGCCGTGGGTTTTGTAGCTTTGGTGTTTGTGGTGCTGGTGAGCTTATTGCTCAAGCCCATCGCCAACGCCTTGGGCTATGCCGCCCATCCCGAGTTTGTGGAGATTATGGCCATTATTGTGGCCTTCGATGCCTTTCAGGCCATCCTGTTTGCCCGTCTGCGTTACGAGAACAAGGCCATCAAGTTTGCTACGCTGAAGCTGCTGTTCATCATCGCCAACATCGGGCTGAACCTGTTTGTCTTCCTCCTTGCCCCCGGGCTGAAAGAAAGCCATCCCGCCTTGATGGGCTGGTACGACAACAGCTATCAGGTGGGCTATATCTTCGTCGTCAATCTGATATGCACCAGCCTTATCACTTTGGGTTTCATCCCCGAACTGAAGAAGCTGAAATATGGCATCGATAAAGCCTTGTTGAAGCAGATGCTGAGCTACACGTGGCCCTTGCTGCTCTTGGGCTTGGCAGGCATTCTCAACCAAGTGGCCGACAAGATTTGCTATCGTTTCATCGTGCCGGGCAGGGAAGGTGAGGTGCAGTTAGGCATCTACGGAGCTTGCGTGAAAATCGCGATGATTATGGCGATGATTACGCAGGCCTTCCGCTATGCTTACGAGCCTTTCGTCTTTGCCGGAAAGCGCGACAACGCCGACAAGGAAACCCAAGCCAAGGTGATGAAATACTTCATCATTTTCACGTTGTTTGCCTTCCTCGTCGTGGTGATGTATATGCCCATCCTCAAGCATATCATCAAGAGCGACTATTGGGAAGGCCTGCGTGTGGTGCCCATCGTGATGATGGCCGAAATCTTCATGGGCATTTATTTCAATCTCTCGTTTTGGTACAAACTCATCGACGAGACGTGGTGGGGGGCCATCTTCTCTGGCATCGGTTGCGCGGTGTTGCTGGCCATCAACTTCATCTTTGTCCCGAAATACGGCTACATGGCCTGTGCCTGGGGCGGTTTTGCGGGCTACGCCACCTGCATGGTGCTGTCTTATCTCGTTGGGCAGAAGAAAGCCCCGATACCCTATCAGCTGAAATCCGCATTCATCTACTTCGCCGTAGCGATGGCCTTGTATTTCGTGCAAAGGAGCATCCGCCTGGAGAGCACCGCCCTGACTTTGCTCGTCAATACAGGGCTGCTGTTGGTGTTCTTCGCCTTTATCTGCTGGCGAGAGAAGGATCTGCTGAAGGGAGTGAGCAAGGCTGTTATGTCGAAACTGGGTAAGTGAGGGAACAATTGTAGCAAATGCAACTCCAAACAGAAATAAAGATCAAGCCATTAGGGCAGACCGTCAGCTATGGCGACGGCCTGCTCTTTTTGGGCTCTTGCTTTGCCGACGAGGTGGGAAGCCTCTGCAAAGGCTTGGGCTTCAACGCTATGGTGAACCCTTTTGGCGTTTTATACAATCCAGCCAGCATCGCCCAGTCTGTAGGGCGACTGCAAAGCGGCAAGCCTTTCGCCCACGACGAGGTGATAGCGGTAGGCGAAGGCTACTACTGCACCTTCAGCCACAACACCGACTTTTGGAGCCCCACCGAAGCATCTCTTCTCGAAAAGGTAAACATCCATCTTGCGAAAGCCCATCGGCATTTCCTTCAAACCAACTGGGTCGTCATCAGCTTGGGCACCTCATGGGTGTTTTGCACGGCTCATGATGGCGGGTGCAGCAAAGCCAGTCAAGTAGTCTCCAACTGTCACAAGCTACCCGCCTCACGCTTTGAAAGGCAATTCCTGCCTGTTGAGCAGTCTGTTCAATATCTTTCTGAAATCGTGAAGCAGCATCCCGACAAGCAGTTCGTTTTTACCGTCTCTCCCTTGCGCCACCTGAAGGACGGCCTGCATGAGAACCAGCTGAGCAAAGCCGCTTTGCTGCTGGCCGTCGACCAAGTTTGCAAAACATACGGCAACGCCCATTACTTCCCCGCCTACGAAATCCTCTTGGACGAGTTGCGTGACTATCGCTTTTACAAAGAGGATATGACTCACCCCAGCGAGCAGGCGGTACGTTACATCTGGGAACGTTTCACCCAATTCGCCATCAGTCCCTCGGCAAAGCTCGCTATGCAAGCCGTCTCTGGATTAAGGCAGATGCTGCACCACAAGCCTCTCTTTCCCGAGAGTGAGGCTTACCGGAAATTTGAACTCCTGAAAAATCAACGAATCAGCGAATTGCAAAGAGATTATCCCGACATCTGTTTGGAGAACCTGCAATAATTCCGCTTAGTTTAATACTCTACCTTGTCCTCTTTCTTCGCCCAGGTGCGGAAGGTTTTGATGGCCTCGTCACGTAGCAAAGGAATGAAAGGCACGGAACGTTCTGTGGAATGTTGCTCTAACTCCTTGTAGATGAAGTCGTCGGCAAAATTGATTTCAGCGGCGTCTTTCTTGGTGTTGCCGTAAAACACCCCTTTGATGCGGGCCCAATAGATGGCACCGAGGCACATGGGGCAAGGCTCGCAGGAGGTGTAGATAACACAATCGGAGAGGTCGAAGGTGCCCAATATGCGGCATGCTTGGCGAATGGTGTTCACCTCGGCATGGGCGGTGGGGTCGTTGTCGCGGGTTACGCTATTCGAGCTGCCTGCTACTATTTCTCCGTCTCTCACGATGACGGCACCGAAGGGTCCGCCTCCGTTTTTGACGCTCTCATCAGCGAGGCGGATGGCCTCGCGCATGAAGGTTTTATCTTGTTCTGTGATGTTCATGGTTGTGTGTGTTATGCACAGGGGTTACGCTGGGCTTCACCGCCTGTTTAATATCCGACGTCCCTACGGGACTTCATTTCCTATACCGTACCTCTAATTCAGCACGATACTTGTCGGCAATATCTTTCGCTAAAGCGATACCATCGCCTTGCGGTTCGGCATTGAAGGAATGGAGACGCTCGCGCCACCATTGGCCTTCATATTTGCAGATGCGCTCGTGGTAGGCTTTTTCGTCGAAGGGCTGACCTGCCTCGATGGCGGCGTCCACATCCTTGAAGAACTCCTTCCAGCGGTAGGCGTAATAGGTAGCCGTGAGGCCCGCCCAGGCGCGGCTGGCATACTCGTTGAGCAGGGCATCTTCCTCGCCCCAGGTGGTGATAAGGTTGCGGGCGTTGCTTTCAAAGTAGTCCTTGTCTTCTTCCGTCGTTCCTATGGCTCTCGCGTCGCGAATCCAGCGGCCCACGAGGAAAGCACTCTCGGTAGCCAAGATGGCATCGGTATCATCGAGGATGCTGGTCATCGTCTTTTCAATCTGGCGCAAGGTCTCGAAGTCGCTTTCGCTATAGGCTTTCACATAGTCGGCATAGAGGTCGCTGAAGTAGTTGCCCAACAGCTGGCGGGTGATGTTGACTGCGTCGAAATGGCGCGTGCGGGTGTTGCAGTCGGCTGCCAGCAGGTGGTCAAGGGCATCCAGCAGGATGATGTTGTTGTACCTGTAGGTAGGGGCGACGTAATACTGGCGGTATTCGTTGATGTTGCCCATCGTGGGTCTTTGGTTGATGCGGACGGTCTGTCCGGGCGAGGAGACCTTATTATATACGCTATCGGCCAGCAGCGTCCATGCGGCACGCATATTGGGGTCTTCCTTGCCGGCACGCTGGTCGGCAAGACGCAGCACCCAGGCGTCCACATCCTTGCTGAGCGGGTTGTCCCAAGCCTTCTCGAAGACGTATTCATACATGAAGGGGTTGCAGTCGAAACCCTCAAGGGTGGAGCCGATACCGACAAAGTTGTCGCCGCCTTTCTCAAAGGCACGCTCTATCCTCACATTCACAGTATCCAGGTTGCCGGCCAGCATCGAGTTGCCGCCAAAGTTGCCCAGATAGCACCAGATGTAAGGCACACCGTAATACGCATTGGTGCGTTCCCAAACGGGCTGTCTTTCGCAGTAGTAATCGAGCATGATATGTCGGTCTTTCGGCATCGAAGTGATGTAGGCCTCGATGCGGTTGTCGACCTCCCAATATTGACGCTCGTTCCAAAACAGCCAAGCCATCTCGAGCCATTTGGCCTGAGGGTCGGCGGCCTCAAGCGATTCATACACCTGACGGCTCACGCGAGCGAGGTATTCAGGCTCCCAACTCGGGGGAATCATCTCGTTGAAGATGTCGATGCCGTAGATATGGTCGGTGCCGTAAAACTCAATCTCTTTCTCAATGAACTTCTTTTGTATCATGGGATACAACTCGCACTCGGGGTCGAGGAACTTGCACCAGCAGGTGCTGTCGAATCCTGCCCAATCGCCCAAGGAGGCCAAGGGCGCATCGGGATAGATGCGCTTGATGCAAGGCGGCACGTGACCTGCGAATCCGGGCAACACGGGCTTCATGTTCAGCTCGCGTTCGCGGGCCACGATTTGTTTCTGAAGCTCCTTTTGGTTCTCCAACCACGACGTGGGTAGGGGACCGCCCCAGCGGTCGATGTTTTGCATACGATGCCAAGGGAGGTGAGCCGGACCGGTGAAGTAGCTGCGAATCTCCTCGTCGGTAAGGCCCAACTCGCTCCACACCTCATACCATACGCTCTCCTGTCCCGTGATGGCCAGCGGCAGGTTGATTCCGTTGAGGGCCATCCAGTCGATGAAGTGCTCCCATTGCGACCAGCCCCACCAAGGCAAAGTGTAGCCGAAAGTGCAATAATTCAGGAAGAAACGGTCGGGGACACGGGCACTCAGACTGACTTTTGCAGGCACTTCAGGCATCGTGGCGGGAAGCTGCAAAGGCTCTTCCATAAACCATGAATACTGGGCCATGCAATAATATTTCAGATAATGGTTCAAGCCGACAGCCATACTGTTGGCGTTGTTGCCCCGTATGACGAGGCTTTTGCCCCGGGTTTCGATTTCGAAGCGGTCGATGGTGTCAGCAAGCCGTTCAAGGACGATGTCTTGTGAATATTCGGGCACCACACGGTTCACCAATCCGCGCATGGCGACGATTTCAGGGTCGGTTTCTTTTTTGCTACAACCGAAGCATAACGAGAGGCCCAAGAGGGCAAAAAAGTATAGCTTTTTCATTGACTAAAAGTTTTGTATGGGGCAAAAGTAGGGATTTTTTCCACAAATTCACCTTCTCTTCCAAAAAAGTGCTACATTTCCAGCGTTTCTTTGGCGGCTTTGTGCCGCTGTACATATCGAACTAAGAAGCGTTATGCTTGACTTGTGAATGAAAACGTAGGAAATTGTATCCTTTCCTTTCTAATTCCCTTAGTAGGATGGATTCTGTATTTTGTAAAAAAGGACACAAATACTAAAGCAGCTGATGCTTATCCTTAAACATCCAGAACCCACTTCCAAAGCGGCATCACCTGAATGGTCTTGCCGTCCTTTTCCAAAACGGTTTCCTCATCTTTGGTGATAATCATCAAGTCGTTCACATTCAAGCGTTTTGAGACTTTGATTAGGGCTTCGGTTTCGCGCTGGAAAGTGTCGTTATCTTGCAAGGAATATGAGGCTTGAATAAGTTTCCCCTGTTCGGGAAGATAAAAATCGACCTCAACGCCATTGTGATAAAAATAAACCTCGTCACCAAACCGCTTTATCAGATGGATAGCCACCATGTTTTCCAAAAGGCTGGTCTCGGGGTCGGGCAGAAAGAGGTTGAGGATGCCGTTGTCAATGAAATAATATTTGCGTTGGGTGCTGCGCTCAGTTAGTTTGCCGAGTATGTTCTCCAGCGGCAGCAATAGCCACGACTCGCACATGTAATTCACATAATCGATGACAGTGTCGGTGCTGGTCTTTTTTCCAGTCGAACTCACCACGTTGGCCAAACGGTTGTAGGACGAAGGCTGTTTCACGCTCTCCGCCATTTTTTTGGTCAAGATGCGCAGGCCAAAGTCGTTGCGGATGTCGTAACGCGCAATCAAGTCGCCAAAGAAAATTTTGTTGAACAGTCCGCTAAGCCACGAGCGCTTGTCCTGCACATTCATCACCTCGGGCAGGCCGCCAAAGCGGAAATAGGTCTCAAAATGCCTCAAAATCTCCCTTTTATATAGGTGCAAGGCGTTTTTCTCCTTCACATCAATGCCCGCAAACGACAGATACTCAGCGAAGGAAAGCGGAAACACCTCTTTTGTCTCATAACGCCCGCCCAAAGTGGTCGCAATCTCCGAACTGAGCATTTTGGCATTGCTTCCGGTGATGTAAACCGAGTATTTTTGGTCGGCCAACCGCCGCGCAAACTTCTCCCAACCTTCTACAATCTGAATCTCATCGAAAAAGAAAAATGGCTGAGTATCAAACATTTCCTCGTAAGCGGATTTGATGGTGTCCAAATCGGCCAAGGTCATTACACCGAGACGGTCATCCTCGAAATTGAAATAACAGATTTCCTCCATGCGATGGCCAGCATCCAACAACTGGCGAATACGTTGGTACAACAAATACGACTTTCCGGCGCGACGCAAACCTACAAGCACATAATTCAAGCCCTCCTCAAATGCATAATCGCGCTGATGAAAACTTACAGATGACACAAATCGCTGATTTTCAGCAATAATATCCTTTATCAAATCCTTACTTACCATAGTTGTATCCTTTCTTTTGCCTGCAAAAATACAACTTTATCGTTTATAATCGACAAAATTATACTATTTTTATCGTTTATAATAGATAAAATACTAAACTTTTTATCGTACATAGTCGATAAAATGGCGAAAAATGGCTTCTTTTATCATTACAAATCAAGGAAAAATTCACCAATAACGCATTTTCCAGTAGATTTATCGCTTTATTTCATAACTTTGCCCTCGGATTATATACTGAACTTTGTAAAGGACTTAATTATAACAATTAGAATATCAATTAAATAAACAACAAATGGAAGAAAAAAAGAGACTCTTTGAGGAATTTCCGCCCGTGAGTACCGAAGAATGGGAAGCGGTAATTGAGAAAGACCTCAAAGGTGCCGACTACAACAAAAAGCTGGTTTGGCGCACGGCTGAAGGCTTTAATGTGAGGCCTTATTACCGCGCCGAGAATCTGGCCGACATCCCCTGGACGGGGCAGACCCCCAACGAGTTCCCCTACGTGCGTGGCAACAAGCCCGAGGGCAACGAATGGCTTGTCCGTCAGGATATCGCCGTGAAGGATGTCGCTGAAGCCAACAAGATGGCCTTGAATGCTTTGAGCCGCGGAGCCAACTCCATCGGCTTCAAATTGGAGATGGACAGAGCCTACACCGCCATCGATATTTCAACCCTGCTGAACGGCATCGACCAAAAGGCTGTGGAAATCAATCTCTACAACAACAAGTATCACCTCCCGCTGCTTGAGATGCTCTCCAAGATTCCGGGTGTGAAAGGTTCGCTGAACTATGACCCGCTGACGCGCTACATCCGTCGCGGCGTGTGGTTTATCACAGAAAGCACCGATATGGAGCTGGCCTACATCATGGTGAAAGCCGAGATGCCCGACTTCCATACCATCGGAGTGAATGCCCATGTGTTTACCAACGCCGGTGCCACCATCGTTCAGGAGATGGCCTTCGCTCTCGCCGTGGGTGCCGAATATCTCGACAAACTTACCGAGAAAGGCCTCACTATTGACGAAATTGCTCCCAAGATGCGTTTCAATTTGGCAGTCGGACAGAACTACTTCATGGAAATGGCCAAGATGCGTGCCTATCGTCTGCTGTGGGCTAACATCGTGAAGGCATACGGCGCGAAGGAAGAGAACGCCAAGATGCACATCCACGCCACCAATGCCGAGTTGGGCATGAGCCTCTACGACGCCTACGTGAATATGCTGCGCACTACATCGGGCACCATGTCGGCCGTGTTAGGTGGCGTCGATTCGTTCACGGTAATGCCTTTCGACGCACCGTTTGAACTGCCCACCGATTTTGCCGACCGTATCGCCCGCAACCAGCAGCTCATCCTGAAGGAAGAGGCTCACTTCGACAAAGTGGCCGACCCCGCCGCCGGTTCCTACTATATTGAGAACCTTACCGAGAGCCTCGCTGCTGCCGCTTGGGACCTCTTCAACAAGATTCAGGACGAAGGCGGTTATCTCGAAGCCGTCCGCAAGGGCATGATCCAAGGCCTTATCAAGGAAAGCGCCACCAAGAAGTTCAGCAACGTGGCTACCCGCCGCGAGACCATCCTGGGCACCAACCAGTTCCCGAACTTCACGGAAAGCCTCAAGTTTACGCCCGAGGCTTGGGTGATGGAAGCCGACAACCGCCGCGATGAGAAGGCTGAGGTGGAAACCATCGTCACCTTCCGCGCCGCACAACAGTTTGAGAAACTGCGCTACGCCACCGACGTCTATGCTCAAAACCACAAGCGTCCTGTGGCCTGGATGTTCACCTACGGCAACCTCGCCATGCGCAAGGCCCGCGCCAACTTCGCCTCCAACTTCTTCGCCTGCGCCGGCTTCCAAGTTGTCGACAACCCAGGCTTCAAGACCTTGGATGAAGGCATCGCCGCCGCCCGCGAGGTGAAGCCCGAGATTCTGGTCATCTGCTCGTCAGACGAGGAATACGGTGAAGGCAATGCCCTCAAGATCTTCGAGGAGCTGAAGAACGACACCATCGTGGTGCTGGCCGGTAACCCCGAAGGCACCGCCGACATCCTCAAGGAGGTTGGCCTGAAGTATTTCATCCACGTCAAGAGCAATGTGCTTGAGACGTTAACGGAGTTCCAAAAGCAATTAGGTATAACAAAATAATTAGTACAGAGGTTTTCGCGCCTTGAAGAGGCGCAACCTCAATTACCCCACATAAGCAAAGCGCAGTGTGGGGAGAAAGGAGAAAACAATGAAACCCAACTATAAAAACATCAACATCAACGCTATACCTAAGCACCGCGGCCTCATCCTGCCGAATGGCGAGCCTTGGGAGACCTCTGAACGCATCATGGTGAAGCCTGCCTACACCGAGAAAGACGTCGAACGCATGGAGCACCTCAACTATGCCGCTGGCATCGCCCCCTTCCTCCGTGGACCTTACTCGACCATGTACGTGATGCGTCCCTGGACCATCCGTCAGTACGCCGGTTTCTCCACCGCTGAGGAGTCCAACGCCTTCTACCGCCGTAACATCGCCGCTGGTCAGAAGGGTCTGTCCGTGGCCTTCGACTTGGCCACCCACCGTGGCTACGACGCCGACCACGAGCGCGTCATGGGCGACGTGGGTAAGGCTGGCGTGAGCATCTGCTCCGTCGAAGACATGAAGGTCCTGTTCGACCAGATTCCGCTGAACAAAATGTCCGTCTCCATGACCATGAACGGCGCCGTGTTGCCGATTCTGGCCTTCTACATTGTCGCTGCCTTGGAGCAGGGTGCTAAGTACGAAGAACTGCAAGGCACCATCCAGAACGACATCCTAAAGGAGTTCATGGTGCGTAACACCTATATCTATCCGCCTGAGTTCTCGATGCGTATCATCGCCGACATCTTCGAGTTCACCTCGCAGAACATGCCGAAGTTCAACAGCATCTCCATCTCGGGCTACCACATGCAAGAAGCCGGTGCCACCTCCGACATCGAGATGGCTTATACCTTGGCCGACGGTTGGGACTACCTC
>JAILDR010000064.1 GCA_024689285.1 Bacteroidales bacterium
GCCTCGCGATTCGACTTCTGCCGTTTCGAATATGGTAAGGCAGTTCGCGATGATGATCAGGATGGCGGCGCCCTGTGTATCGTCGGTTGCGATGAGGTAGAAATCAGCCACAGTACCCTGTTCTGCAATTTTTCACGTGAACACGGCGGAGCCTTGAATGCCGAATGGTCCAAAGTGGTGATGCACGACTGCGATGTTCGCAATAACCTGACTTACACCAGATTGGATACCGTATACTTTATGTATGGTGGTGGCTTGCGATTCATTAACTGTGAAGTGGAATTGACGGGTACAAACTTCCGCTACAACATAGGCGAAAGTGCCATCGGCGGTGCATTGAGCCTCGACAGCTGCGCCGTCGTGATTGACCGTTGCAAGTTTGAGCACAACTACGGCATCAACGGCGGCGGTCTCTATCTCATTCGTAGCAACAATCGGGACTGCTCCATCACCAACTCTCTTTTTGCCAACAACACCTCTGGGCATTTCGGTGGCGGTTTGGCCATCAGCGACTCATCGCCCCTGGTCAGCAACCTCACTGTCGTCAGCAACCACTCTGTCGGCGTGAACTGCGGCGGTATCTTCTGTTACCAATACAGCTCTCCCGTTTTGTGGAACTGTATCGTCTATGGCAACACCAATGATGCTCCTCTTGAAGAGCCCGTCCAAATCTGGGCCTGGACATTCGATAATTGTGCGCCGGAGTTTCACAACTGCTTGATTCAATATGGTTTGGACAACATTTCAAACCACGAGGTCGTTACCGTCTACGAAAACTGCCTCGATGAAGATCCGCATTTCACCCATCCTGATAATGGGGATTTCAGCATCAGACCAGAGAGCCCTTGCCATGATGCTGGCGCTTATGATACGCCCGCTGAGATTCTTGAAGGCTACGACTTGCTTGGAAATCCCCGCGTTCTTGATAACTGTATCGACATCGGTGCCTACGAAGCTGACCTTACAGGTATTCAGGAAACGGCCAAATATGAGACCCCCATTCATGTTGCCGGCAACCCGGTTACCGCTTCGAGTTATGCGGAGGTTGAAATTGAAAATGCTGGCGTTGTTTCGGCAAGGGTGTATTCATTAGAGGGAAAGCTGTTGGTGGACAAGAATTTAGATATAGCCTGTGCAGGTGTCAACCGCTTTGCCATCGGCGACCTGTTCTCCACATTATCGTCGGGGGCATATTTGTTAGTGTTCCAAACGGCTAATCAGACTTTTGTGGCTAAAGTAATCAGATGAGGGACTTTTTCGGCGTCGAGGTAGACCGCAAGCGTGTCTTCGGTTTGGATTTTTTGCGGGCTTTCGCCATTTTCTGTGTGGTGCAAGGTCACGCTGAGCGAATTCTCTTCGATACGCCTCTTGACCGATTCACCGATATGCCTGTGCCTCATGGTGTCGACATCTTCTTCGTCATCAGCGGCTTCCTTATCGGCAAGTCATTCATCAACTACCTCGAAAAGCACGACAACCGTATCGGTCGTTCCAAAACCCTCAATTTCTATGCGCGGACGGCCTTGCGCATCTTGCCCAATTATTTGTTCATCCTGTTTGTCAACTATGTTTTGGTGCGTTGCCATATCATCACTGGCGACACCGAGGCATTCCCGTTATGGCGTTTCGCCACCTTCACCCAAAATCTGTTCACGCCCTTCTGGGGTTTCTATTGGGAGTCGTATTCTTTGCCCGTACAATGGTGGTTCTACATCTTTTTTCCACTTTTGCTGACGCTTTTGTGCCTCTTTGCAAAGCCCAGGAAATTCATCCCTTGGTTGTGTCTTTTCTTTGTTTTGGCCGCAATCACCTTCCGCCTCTCGGTAGCCGACCAAATCCATGATCGTTTCGGTTGGGATATCTGGATACGCAAAACCGTAATCTCCCGCACCGATAATATATATATAGGTGTGCTTGCCGCTTGGGTGATGTGCTACTTTCCGAAGCAATGGGAGCGCCACGCGTTGGCCTGTTTTGTCGTCGGATTAGCTGTTTTCATCACCACGCGTATCTTTCCGCGTACACCAGGCACTTTTTATTACGATGCCTTGTACCTGACGATTTCAGCCGTTGCCATTGCATTATGGTTTCCTTTGCTTACGAAATGGAAATCCTACACGACCCGTTGGGGAGGCTTTGTCTCGCGCGTCAGCATCCTTTCCTACTCGATGTTCCTCACCAATTTGCTGCTGTTGCAAATCCTCGAGACCAGTTTCCCGAACTTTATCAGCCGATATGCCATAGCCTATCCCGTCTACTGGGTTTTGGTCTTTGCGGCAGCCTATACCTTATATATATTTATAGAAAAACCTTTCGCAAAGTTGCGGGATGCTTTGCCCTTAAAACCATCACAAAAGACATGAAAAGGTTTCTGCTATTCCTCTCATTATTCCTCCTGGCTCCTTCTCTGATGGCTCAAAAAATTGGAGGAGGCCTCATTCTGGGGCCGGTTCTCTCCACCATGAATATCAGCGGAAACGATAGCACCCAGTTCCGTTTGGACTTCACAGCAGGGGTGCGCATCGCGCTCATCCCCCAACGCACCATCATCGGAGGCGAAATCGACATCCTTTATTCACGGCAAGGCACGAGTTCGAAAAAAGGGCTGGATGACAATGGTGTTGGCATTCGCTACTTGGAAAAGTCGCACTACATCAATGTACCCTTGCTGCTCACCGTCTACCTTAGGAAATGGAACGAGGACGATGAAGACGAATCAAGGATTCCGAGACTGCGCATCGGACCTCAATTTGGTTTCTGCATAGGAGGCAACAGCGTGTTTGAGGTGAAAAGCAAGACTTCACAGCAATACATCCTCCCGTGGGAAAAGGGCGGCTTCAACCGCTTCGACTATGGCGTCACCGCTGCCGTCAGCTACTGGTTCATCGAAGTGAGGTATACCTTCGGAATGGCCAACGTCTTCAAAGAAGGCGAAAAGTCCACCAACCACGTGATTTCCGTCACTTGGTCGGATATTTGGTGATTATTTGGGGAAAATCTTTATATTTGCACTTTTATAAAGTAAAATGAAATGAACATAGTAATAGCTGGAGACGGAGAAGTAGGGATGCACTTGGCGGAAGCCTTGGTGCGCAGCAACCATAATATCACCATCGTCGACCCGCATGAGGAGCTGCTGAAGATGATGGAATCGCACAGCGACCTGATGACCATCACGGGCGACTCTACCTCGACTGCGGTGCTGCAGCGCGCCAACGTGAAGCGCGCCGACCTCGTCATCGCTGTGCTGCACGACGAGCACATCAACCTGCTGACGGGCATCATCGCTAAAAAGCTCGGTGCCAAAAAGGTCATCGCCCGCGTCAACACGATGGAGAACCTGAGTCCCGAAGTATGGCGCATGTATCAAGACCTCGGCATCGATGGATTGTTGTCTCCTGAAGACATAGCCGCACAGGAAATCATTTCGTTGCTGAAAAAGAATGCCTCATCCGAGACCTACGACTTTGCAGGCGGCAACCTGCAGCTCTTTATGGTCAAACTTGAGCCTGAAGCCGAAATTCTTGGCAAGACCGTTAACGAAGTCACCGACCAATATGAGCATATCGAATTCCGTGTGGCTGCTATCCACCGTCGCCAAAGTACCTTCATTCCTCAAGGCGAAGAGGTGTTTCAAGTGGCCGATATGGTGTATGTTGTCACCAAGCCCCACGCCATCAAGGACATTATCCGGTTGAGCGGCAAGAAGCAAATTCAAGTCCACAATGTGATGATTGTAGGTGGAGGACGCGTAGGCCGGATCACTGCCAAACGTCTGGAGAATGAGCTGGACATCAAGATTCTGGAGATGGACAAAGAGCGTTGCATGGATTTGACCAACTACCTCTCTGAGGCCTTAGTGGTCAATGCCGATGCCCGCAACCTCGACCTGCTTGAGGACGAAGGTATTAAGGATATGGATGCCTTCATCGCTGTCACCGACAACACCGAGACCAACATCCTCACCTGCCTGCAAGCCAAGTCGTTTGGCGTGAAGAAGACCATCGCCCTCGTCGAGAACATCGACTATATCGACATCTCGCAGAACATCGGCATCGACTCCATCATCAACAAGAAACTCATCGCAGCCAGCTATATGGTGAAATACACCCTCGGAGCCAAAGTCTCCACCTTGAAGAGCCTCAGTGGCATCGATGCCGACATCGTGGAGTTTGAGGTCAGGGCCGGATCGGCTGTGACTCGCAAAGCCATAGGCCAATTAGCCATGCCCACTGATGCCATCATCTGCGGCATCACCCGCGACGGCGAGAGCTACATCGCCACTGAAGATTTCCAAATCGAGACCGACGACCAAGTGGTGGTGTTGGCCCTGCCCAATGCCATTCCTGCCGTTGAAAGGCTGTTCCATTAAACCATGAAATTCAAGAGCAAAATAAACATCCCCTTGGTGCTACGGATTGAAGGCTTTCTGCTGCTTATGGAAAGCATCTTCATGATGATGGTGCTTCCCGTGACCTATTTTCACCACGGGCTGTATGTTTTCAGTATGCCTTTCTCGGCATTGATTACTTTGCTCACCGGTGTCATCCTCATCATCGCAACGCGACCTTACAAAAACGAAAAAACGACCTCACACGACGGCGTTTTCATTGTCTGCATCTCTTGGCTCGTGCTTTCGCTTTTCGGTGCAATGCCTTATCTGCTCAGCAAGAGTGTGCCCAATTTCACCGATGGTTTCTTCGAGGCACTCTCCGGGTTCACCACCACGGGTGCCACCATCCTCACCCACATCGAAGCTGTTCCGAAAGACATCCTCTTTTGGCGCAGTATGACGCAATGGCTTGGCGGTCTGGCCATCATCGTTTTCAGTATCGCCATCTTGCCTTATTTGAGCATGAGCGGAATGCAGCTCTTCATCTCTGAGATTAACGGCATCACCTACGACAAACTGCATCCACGCATTCTGCATACCGTATGGCGCATCTGGGGCATTTACCTGTTTTTCACATTGTTGGAAACCTTATTGCTCTATCTTGGCGATATGGATCTTTACGATGCCTTATGCCACTCTATGACTACTATCAGTTCGGGTGGGTTCTCGACACGCACAGCCAATATGGGAGCCTTTTCCAACTATTCGCAAGTGGTGGTAAGCATCTTTATGGTGCTGTCGGGCTGCAACTTCTCGTTGTTGCTGCTTTCTTTGAGTTGGAGATCGTTCACTATCTTGAGGAATCAGGAGTTTCGTCAATTACTGTTGTCCATCGTGGTGGCCAGTTTGGGTATTGGCTTTGTGTTGTTTTTCGCGGCGCACCACAGTTTTGGCACCTCGTTTCGTGAGGCTTTTTTCAGCGTCATTTCCTCAATAACCACAACCGGATTCTTCGTAAGCGATTATACTGCCTGGCCTTCGTTCCTTGGGGTCATATTGTTTTTGTTCATGTTCATCGGGGCCTGCTCTGGCTCCACTTCGGGCGGCGTAAAACTGTTTCGTCATCTGATTTTCGTCAAAAACTCAGTATTGGAGCTGAAGCGTATCATCCATCCCAATGCAGTGCTGCCCGTCAAGGTTAACGGCAAAGCCATCTCAACGAGTGGTGTCTATAAGAATACAATCTTTATCATTATCTATTTCCTCGTTTTCATCACAGGAGGCATCCTGCTGCTCTTCACAGGCTCCGACTTCAACACCGCCCTGGGTGCCTCGGTGGCATCTTTGAGCAACGTTGGCACAGGTATCGGCGGTGTGGGGCCCGGTGGCTCGTATGTAGGTTTCTCGTTCTTCGACAAATGGCTCCTTATGTTGCTGATGCTTCTCGGCAGAGTAGAGCTGTTTTCGTTGATTACCCTGTTTTCTCGCGGTTTTTGGAAGAATTAATACTAAAAAGATACCATCATGAATAAAGCATCCTTATTCCTTTCAATGCTCCTGCTGCTTGCTGTGAGCGCCTTCGCCCAAAAGCAATACACATTGCAATCGCCCGACAAAGACATCACTGTGACAATTGAAGCGGGCGAGCAACTCACTTATGCCGTTACGCACGGCGGCACCTGCGTCTTGGCACCTTCAGCCATCGGGATGAAACTGACGGATGGCAAGCTGCTTGGCACAAAGCCTGTCATTAAGAGTGCAACAACTCGTTCCGTCAACCAAAGCGTGAGAGCTCCCTTTTACAAACGCGCCCAGATTCCAGAGGTTTATGAAGAACTGACGCTGAACATGAAAGGCAACTATAAGGTCGTCTTTCGTGCCTACGACGAGGGTGTAGCCTACCGTTTCATGACCGAATTCAACAAGCCTGTTATTATCGAAAACGAGACCGCAGACTTTAATTTTAACGCAGATTATCAGGCACTTGTACCGTATGTCCCCAGACGCTCCGGACAAGAAGGCGACCTTATCAACCAGCAGTTCTACAACTCGTTTGAGAGCACCTACTCCCACATCAACCTTAGCCAAATGGACCCCGAAAAACTCGCCTTCTTACCTTTGCTGGTCGAACTCAAGGATGGCAAGAAAGCCGTCATCACCGAAGCCGACTTGGAGGATTTCCCTGGCTTGTATCTCTATAATCCCAAAGGAGGTAACAGCCTTTCTGCTATGCACGCAGGCTATCCCAAGACCCGCGAACAAGGCGGCCACAACAACCTGCAATGGATTGTAAAAGAACGCGAGAACTATATTGCCAAAGTGGAAGGTAGACGTTCGTTCCCATGGCGTTGCATTGTTATCTCTGAAAGCGACAAGGAACTGGCCGACAGCGATTTGGTTTATCTCTTGGCCACGCCGAGCCGTGTGGAGGATGTTTCGTGGATCCAGCCTGGCAAAGTGGCTTGGGACTGGTGGAACGCTTGGAACATCTATGGCGTTGATTTCCCTGCGGGCATTAACAACGACACCTATAAATATTATATTGACTTTGCCTCGCAATACGGCATCGAATACGTCATCTTGGATGAAGGCTGGGCCGTCAACAAACAAGCCGACCTCTTCCAAGTGGTGCCCGAAATCGACATCAAGGAGCTGGTGGACTATGGCGCAGAGCGCAATGTGGGCATCGTGCTTTGGGTGGGCTATGCCGCCATCGACAAGGATATGGAACATGTTTGCCAACATTATGCCGACTTGGGCGTAAAAGGCTTCAAGGTCGACTTCATGGATGGTGACGACCAGATGATTGTCGACTTTTATTATCGCATGGCTGAAACCGCCGCCCGTCATCATCTTTTCGTTGATTTTCACGGTGCTTACAAGCCCACGGGATTGCATCGCACCTATCCTAATGTGTTGAACCATGAGGGCGTGTACGGCCTCGAACAAGCCAAGTGGGACAACGAGAGCGACCTCGTTCTCAACGAAGTCACCATCCCCTTCATCCGTATGGTGGCCGGCCCGATGGACTACACCCAAGGCGCAATGAAGAACGCTCAGAAGAACAACTTTGCCGCTATTTATACTGAGCCGATGAGTCAGGGAACACGCTGCCGCCAATTGGCTGAATATGTAATATTTGAATCCCCCTTCAATATGCTCTGCGACAGTCCGAGCAACTATCTCAACGAGGATGAATGCACACTGTTCATCGCCAACGTGCCCACCACTTGGGATGAGACCGTCGTTCTCGACGGAAAAGTGGGTGAATACCTCGTCATCGCTCGCCGCAAAGATTTCCGTTGGTATGTAGGGGCTATCACGAATTGGGAAGAACGCGACCTTTATCTCGACCTTTCAGTCTTGCCCAACTTTGGAGCCAAGTCGGGACAAATCTTCCGCGACGGCATCAACGCCAACCGTGTGGCCAAGGACTATGTGGCAGAACAAATCCAAGTGATGGGTAACAAAATAAAGCTCCACCTGGCCAAAGGCGGTGGAGCTGTGATAGTGTTCTAATTTCCAGCATCAAAGCGAGCGCAACGACACCGCGAAGCCGCCGCAGGGTGCCATGCGGAGTTTTAGCGTAGATTTGGCCGTCACCGTCTTCTTCGTGATGGTGTAGGCCTGTGCATTGTAATGCTCATCGGGAATACCGCTGGCATCTTTGGCGTCGGCATAGATGGTGGCTTCGTATTTCATGCCAGGCTTCAGGAAATCAAGTTTCACTGTGACCTCACGTGCATTTTCATCGGTAATGCCGCCTACGTACCACACATCGTGCGGTTGGGCGTTCTTCAAATCTTCAGCGGTGGCGTTCTCAGGCAATGCATAGACGAATTTGGTGGCATTGGAAACCACATCTTTCTTGCCGTCACGCAAGGTGCCGACACCTTCAGCGGCTTTGTTCAAGGTGGATAGTTTCGGGTGACGTGCGGTGACGATATAATCGCCAGGCTCGGCTTCAAGATACAGGGTCTTGTCCCAGTCCACAGCAACGTCTTTGATGAACTGGAAGGCATCCATGAATTGTGCATAATGCTCAGGGAAGTCGGCAGCCATCTGCAAGGGCGAGTAGAAAGTCACATACAGGCCCAACTGGTTGCAAATGGTGATTTGCATCTTCTTACCCCACGACACGATTTTACCCATATCGGTCTCAAAGATACCCGGGGTGTAGTCCATCGGACCGCCTTGCAGGCGCGTGAACGGCAAGATGGTGGTGTGACCAGGGTTGATACGCTCACGGAACTCAGTGCCCATCGCGCTCTCGTTGCCAATCATGTTGGGCCAAGTGCGGCAGAGGCCGGTGGGGCGTACTGCCTCGTGTGAGTTCACCATGATATGGTGCTTGGCGGCCTCCACGATGGCATAATGGTAGTGGTTGTTGATGGGTTGGCTGTAGTGGCCCTCACCGAAGGGGATGATGGTGCCCACATAGCCGCCCTTCACAGCATCATAGCCGTATTGGTTCATCAAAGTATAGGCCTTCTCCATCCAGCGCTCGTAATTCAATGTCGATGCAGAGCTTTCGTGGTGCATGATGAGGCGGATTCCCTTTTCGTGGGCGTATTTGTTCAATGCTGGCAGGTCGAAATCGGGATAAGGCGTTAGGAAGTCGAAGACGTAGTCCTTTTGTTTGGCATACCAGTCTTCCCAGCCGATATTCCAGCCTTCGATGAGCAGAGCGTCGAAACCGTTTTCGGCGGCAAAGTCGATATAGCGGCGCACGTTGGCGTTGTTGGCACCGTGGGTGCCGTTGGGGCTGGCGTGTTCATAGTCAGTTTCTCCCAGTTTCACAGAGGGGAAGTCGTTGGTGTAGGCCCAGGTGCTTTTTCCCGAAATCATCTCCCACCACACACCCATGTATTTCACAGGGTGAATCCAACTGACGTCTTCCAGGACACAGGGCTCGTTGAGGTTGAGGATCAGACGCGAGGCGAGGGCATCGGTGGCTGAGGTCGTCACCATTACCGTACGCCAAGGTGAGGTGCAAGGGGCTTGCAGGCGGCCTTTGTAGCCCGTGGCATCAGGTGAGAGCCAAGCACGGAACACCATCGTCGTGTCGTTCAATTCAAGGTGCATAGTGGGGTAGTCGAGGGTGGCGGCTTCGTGGATGTTGAGGTAGAGGCCATCATCGGTCTTCATCTGGAGGGCGGTCTGCACGCCTGTGTGTGAAAATCCTGTCCAGGGCCAGCCGCCGTCTTTGTGTCCTGCTTCCCACAGGTCGCGGATCTGTGACAGCCGCGACTCGGTGAAGTTGTATTCCTGTGTGTCGTAGTCGCCCGGGATCCACCAGGCCTTGTGGTCGCCCGTCATAGCGAACTCGGTCAGTTCTTCCTTGATCCAGAAATAGACCAGAGCATTCTCCATTGGGAACTCATAGCGGAAGCCGAGACCGTCGTCATAAAGTCGAAAGCGGATCTGCATCACCGTGGCTTTCGTTTCCGTCGAATGATCCATGCTTTTCACGCTGCCAACAGGCTGCTCGAGGGTGACGAGCATCTCGTTATAGTGGTTGCGGATTTGAGCCTCTTCGCCCCAGACGGGTTCCCAGGTCTCGTCGAAGGTACTGTATTTCGTGTCTTTCAGCACAAAGGCATGGGCGAGGTCGTCGCGCCATTCGAGGGTGAAGCCCATCTTTGAGGGCAGTACTACGGGCTTGCCGGCATGGTCGAGGGAATACTGTGGAATGCCATTGACGACTTCGAATTTCAGTTCAAGTTGGCCGTCGGGGCTTTTTACTGAGACAGGATTGGCGTTAAGATTTGTGAAAAGACTTATCGCCAAACAAAAGAGGATAAAGGAGAATTTTTTCATATCGATAAGTTTATGATGATGGGGGCAAAAATAGGAAAAATTTTGTATTTTTGAAGCCAGATTTCTATTTGAACTAAAGGAACAAAAAAACACCTAACGCTATATGACTAAAAAAGAAGCGCTGCAATTATTTGAACAAAAGAAGGTTCGCACGGTTTGGGACGACCAAGAAGAGAAATGGTATTTCTCGATAGTGGATGTGTGTGATGTCCTCACCGACAGGAAGGATGCGCTAACTGCCAGAAAGTATTGGAACAAACTGAAGCAACGTCTTAAAGAAGAGGGAAATGAAACGGTGACAAATTGTCACCAGTTGAAACTTCGTGCGGCTGATGGCAAGATGCGTATGACCGATGTCGCTGATACAGAGCAACTTTTTCGTATTATCCAATCGATACCGTCACCCAAAGCGGAGCCTTTCAAGCAATGGATGGCGCAGGTGGCCAGCCAACGTTTGGACCAAATGCAAGACCCAGAGCTGAGCATTGACCAAGCCATTGTCGATTATAAGCGTTTAGGTTACTCAGACGCATGGATTAACCAACGCATCAAGTCCATCGAAGTGCGTAAGGAACTGACCGATGAATGGAAGCGAACAGGTGTGCAAGAAGGTTTGGAATACGCTTCGCTTACCGACATCATCACACGCGAATGGAGCGGCTTTACTACCAAGCAATACAAAAACTATAAAGGGCTGAAAAAAGAGAACCTGCGCGACAACATGACCAACCTTGAAATCGCGCTCAACATCCTTGCCGAAGCCTCGGCTGCGGAACTTTCCAAACAGCGCGACCCCAATGGTTTCAAAGGACAAAAACAAGTGGCCAAGGATGGCGGCAGCGTAGCCAAAGCCGCCCGTACACAATTGGAAAACCAATTGGGACACAGTGTCATATCGCCTTCAAAAGCCAGCGATTATTTGCTTCCTGAGGGAACGGAGGAGATTGAGGAATAAATAGGTAATATGAATTCCTGTCCAGCAATGTAATAAGCTTTTCGGCTTTGGCCTTTCAGTTCAAACAAACCCATCTCACACATACGATGAATGTCGAAAGTGGCTTTACGGGAGGTGATGTTGCTATTCAGTTGTTCTCATAGTTTTCAGTTTAACCCTCAATCACATCCTAAACACCCCAAACTGCTGCGGTGGGAAGGGCTGGTTCAAAGAAGCGGCGATGCCCAATGCGAGGATTTTGCGCGTATCGACGGGGTCGATGATGCCGTCGTCCCAAAGACGGGCGGTGCTGTAGAAGGCCGAGCCTTCGTAGTCGTACTTGGCCAGGATTTCTTTCTTCAACTGCGCGATTTCGTCTTTCGGGACCTCCAAGCCTTTGTATTTGTATTGGTCTTCCTTCACCGTGGCGAGCACGCTGGCTGCTTGCTCTCCGCCCATGACGGAGATTTTGGCGTTGGGCCACATGAACAGCAGCCTCGGGCTGTAGGCCCTGCCCGCCATTCCGTAGTTGCCTGCGCCAAATGAGCCGCCGAAGATGACCGTGAACTTGGGCACGTTGGCATTCGATACGGCATGCACCATCTTGGCACCGTCTTTGGCGATGCCGCCCTGCTCATACTGCTTGCCCACCATAAAGCCCGTGATGTTCTGCAAAAACACCAGAGGGATGTTGCGTTGGCAGCACAGTTCGATGAAATGGGTGGCTTTCAGTGCCGATTCTGAGAACAATACGCCGTAGTTGGCGATGATGCCCACGGGGAAGCCCATCAGGTGGGCGAAGCCGCAGACCAAGGTGGTGGCGTATCTCGACTTGAACTCTTGGAAGCGGCTGCCGTCGACGATGCGGGCGATGATTTCCCTCGGGTCGACGAGCTTGTGGAAGTCGATGGGAGCGAGGCCGTATAGGTCGTGCGGGTCATATAAAGGTGCCTCAACAGGTAGCATGTCTAATTTTTGACGGTGGCTCTTCTCCAAGGTCTTGAAGATGTTGCGGCAGATTTGAAGTGCGTGTTGGTCGTTTTCGGCCAAGTGATCAGCCACACCTGAAACCGAGGTGTGCATCTCGCCGCCACCCAACTCTTCCGCTGTGACCACCTCACCCGTAGCGGCCTTCACCAACGGTGGTCCGCCGAGGTAGATGGTGCCCTGGTTGCGCACGATGATGGTTTCGTCGCTCATTGCAGGCACGTAGGCTCCACCAGCGGTACACATGCCCATCACGATGGCAATCTGCGGGATGCCCATGGCCGACATACGTGCCTGGTTGTAGAAGAACCGCCCGAAGTGGTCGCGGTCGGGGAAGACGGTGTCTTGTTCGGGCAGGAAGGCACCGCCGCTGTCCACCATATAGACGCATGGCAGGTGGTTCTCCATTGCAATCTCCTGGGCACGAAGGTGTTTCTTTACCGTATATTGCATATAGGTGCCGCCTTTTACGGTGGCATCGTTGGCCACGATGACGGCCTCTCTGCCTTGAATCACGCCGATGCCCGTGATGATGCCCGCCGAGGGGAAATCGTTGTTATAGGTGCCATAGGCTGCCATGGGCGAAAGCTCTAAGAAGGGTGTGTTCGGGTCGATAAGTAGGTCAATACGTTCGCGGGCGAGGAGTTTGTTGCGCTTTTTGTGCTTGGCTATGGCACTCTCGCCTCCGCCTTGCATGGCTTGTCCCATTGCCTCGCGGTATTGTGTCATCAGGGCAAGGAAGTTCCGTTCGTTCTGCTTGAACTCTTCGGAGTCGGTGCGTAGGTTGGATTTCAGGACTTGCATGGTTACTGAGCTTTTCGAAATATGATGCGACAAAGGTAGAAAAAATTATTCATCTACCCCCAATCCATTCTCAAAGTGCCACTCATTTTATTATCTTTGCACCCTCAAAACCGACCATTATGCCGAAAAAGAAAAAAATAGAAAACAAGCTCAGCACGTTTACCAGCGTGATATTGGGCATCTTCGCCGACCAGCCTTTCCGCCCTAAGAACTACAAGCAGGTTTGTAAAATCATGGGCATCAAGGACCAGGCAGGGAAGGACGTTGTTTATAATTTGCTTATTGACTTGAAGAACAAGGGGCTTTTGCAGGAAGCGAGGCCCTTCAGCTATGTGATGAGTGCCCAAGGTCTGTCGCAATTCGGGCCCAAGACGAAGTATGTGGAGGGCACCGTCGAGATGAAATCGACAGGCAAGGCCTACGTCGTATGCGACGACGGTGGCGAGGATATTTTCATCGCGGCTCAGGACACCTATAAAGCCCTGCACGGCGACCGCGTGCGCGTGGCGATGTTCCCCAAGCGCAACAACAGTAAGCCTGAGGGCGAGATTGTGGAAGTGCTGCAACGCAAACATACTGAGTTCGTCGGACTGTTGAACATCTCGCATGGCTATGTCTACGTCCGTCCCGATGTTGACTGGATGCCAGTGGATATCTTCATCCCCCGTGGGGAGCTGCACGGTGCCAAAGACGGCCAGAAAGTCATTGCACACCTGCTGGATTGGCCCGACGGCTCGGGCAATCCCTTTGGCGAGATTGTCCGCGTGTTGGGCAAGCCTGGCGAGAACGATGTGGAAATGGAAAGCATCCTCGCGGCACATGAATACCCGATTGACTTCCCCGAAGAGGTGGAGCGCGAAGCCGCCAACATCCCAATCAGCATTCCGCATTCCGAAATCAGCAGTCGAAAAGATTTCCGCAATGTGTTTACCATCACCATCGACCCGGCCGATGCCAAAGACTTTGACGACGCCATCAGCCTGCGGAAGATGCCTAACGGTCATTGGGAAGTGGGTGTGCATATCGCCGATGTGTCGCATTACGTCCGTGTCGGTTCTGCCATCGACAAAGAGGCCCTCGACCGAGGCACTTCAGTCTACCTCGTCGACCGCACCATCCCCATGCTGCCTGAGAAGCTATGCAACAATGTGTGCTCGCTGCGGCCCAATGAAGAGAAACTCACCTTCAGCGTCGTTTTCGAGATGGACGACGACGCCAAGGTTTACAACAGCTGGATCGGCAAGACTGTCATCAAGTCGTGTCGCCGCTATACTTACGAAGAGGTGCAGGCCATGATTGAAGGTGGCGAGGGCGACCATAAAGCCGAAATCATGACGTTCCATCACTTGGCCACCTGCCTGCGTGAGCAACGCATGGCCTTGGGCAGCATCAACTTCCATTCAGAAGAGGTGAAATTCATTTTGGACGAAAACAAGAAACCCGTCGACACCTATGTGCGCGTGCAGAACGAAAGCCATGAGCTGATTGAGGACTTCATGCTGCTGGCCAACCGCACCGTGGCTGAGACCTTTGGCAAACCTGAGAGCAAGTGGCACAACCACACCTTCGTCTATCGTATCCACGATGAGCCCAACCCTGAGAAGCTCAACAAGTTTGTGCTCCTGATTTCGCGACTTGGCTATTCCATGAACCTGAGCAACCGTGATGCACTTGTGCGTTCATACAACAAGCTCTTCAAGGACGTTGAGGGCAAGGGCGAGAAAAACCTCATCCAGACAGTTGCATTGCGTACGATGGCCAAGGCTGTCTACAGCACCGATAACATCGGGCATTATGGCTTGGCGTTTGACTATTACACCCATTTCACATCGCCTATCCGCCGCTATCCCGACCTGATGGTGCACCGGTTGATTGAAAGGTATCTCATCGAGAACCAAGGCTCCGTCAACAAGAAGGACTATGAGGAGATGTGCGTTCACGCCAGCGAGATGGAGAAGCAGGCCGAGGAGATGGAACGCCAGTCGATTAAGTACAAGCAGGCTGAGTATCTACAGGATAAGATTGGGCAAGTGTTTGAGGGTTTGGTCAGCGGCGTGAGCAAATGGGGCCTCTTTGTGGAACTGAAAGGCAACAAATGCGAGGGTCTGGTGCGCTACGAGAACCTGCCCGGCGATGTTTACTACCTCGACGACGAAAACTTCCGCGTCATTGGGGAGGACACGGGTCGCGTCATCCAATTGGGCGACGAGGTGCGCATCCGGGTGAAAGCTGTCGACCTCTTCAAGCACAAGATGGACTTTGAGATGCTGGCCGACTGGCCTATGCCGAAGAATCGGAAAAAAATACGTACTTTTGCCGACAGATTTTGAGACAATTTAATAACTAATGATATGAAAAAGAGAATCAAATTTTTGGTTTTGGCTGCTTTGCTCGGCATAGCGGCCGTTTTCACGGGCTGTTACAAAGAGTACAAGATCATCGTCTCCTCACAAGACCTTCACTTCGGTCTTGAGGCGGGCAGCGACACGCTCATCATCAAGGCCAACTGCAAGTGGACCATCACCAAGAATGACGATGCCGATTGGTACACCCTCTCGACAATGTCGGGCAAAGAGAACGATAGCATCGTCATCGTGACTGTGAACGACTACAGCACTGGTGATTATCGTGGTGCTTCATTCGTCGTCAACTCGCCTGGTGGACACGTCTACCGTACGGTGTTTGTGAGCCAAAACAAGATGGACTTCTATGGCATGATTAATAAGGTGTATGGCGTTAAGAGGGTGGAGCATTGGAATACGGATTTCTTTGGGATGATGGTTGAGGATACCTACCAAGATTCCTCTTACGATCCTTACGACACCACAACGGGCTATCTGATGTATTTCCTCGAAGACAGCATAGGCTATCAGCGTGACCATCACACCGACACGGTGGCCTGGTGGGGCTTCAAATACAGTTTTGATCCCGACAGCTGTATTCTTCACATCAGGTTCCAATTGGAAGATGGTGGAGTTGAACGTTACGACCCCGAGGTGCTATGCGCTTCCGACTCGCTCTATCGCGTTTTCCATCAATACAAGGCCAACTTCTGGGAACGTGCCGATATGCGAAAGGTGGCCACCGTTATTCCGGGTACCAAGGAAGAGTTGAGTAGGAAAGCGGCCAAACGTAAGGCAGGCCAGCCCTTATTTATGATGGATTAAGCAAACAATGTCGAAACAGCTGACCCGTTATATTGCCCTGTTTGGAATCGGTGTCTACTTGTTGGCACTCATTGTGTTCCGCATAGTGTTTCAGGAGCATGCCCTGCAACTGAAATGGACGTTGTGGGGAATAGGCGAGGTGCTGTTTTTCTTTGTGTTGACCACGGTGTTTTATCCTCGGTGGAAAGAAAATAACACAAAGACGTTTAAGTGGAAGGTGTTTCTGGTGGCTTTTGTCATCAGGGCCGTTTATGCCTTCCTGATGTGCTATTATTATTATTGGGAAACGGGTATTGGGTTCGAGTATGGTGCTGCCGACAGCCTCTGGTATCATCCAACGGCGGTTTATCTTTCGAAATGCGTCCGTAAGGGTTTTGTTTCATACGTTTTCAGGTATCTTCATTACTATACTATGGGCTATTCCGACGATGGTTATCTGCTGTGGCTGACGATATTGTATACCATTTTCGGACAGAGTTGGTTGGTGCCGCGCATCTTCAAAGGCTTGATGAGCGCCTACCTCTGTGTGCTGATGTATAAGTTGGGCACGCGTACCTTTGGAGAGCGTACGGGCCGTCTGGCAGCTGTGATGTGCGTCTTTATGCCCATCCTTATCCAGATATGCGGCATTCATACTAAGGAGATGGAGCTGATTTTCCTGTCGGTGTTCGCTTTGGAACGCATGGATTATCTGATCCGCAGCAAGCGGTACACCTTCTGGAATATCCTGTCGCCCCTTCTGTTGACGGCCTTGACTTTTGGCTTCCGCACCATCGTGGGCATGTGTCTCATTTTCGCCTTCTTTGTGTTTGCGGTTGCATCGCCGAAGGAGTTGGTGGGGAAAAAAGGCAAAATCATTATGGTGGCCAGTGTCGTAGTGGTGTTTCTCCTGTTTCTCTTCTCGCCAATTGGGTGCGAGATGCGTGTCATTTACCGGATGAAATTCACCGACTTGAACTATCAGTCGGAGAAATACGAGGAGATGGGCATGCATTACAGCGGGTTGGCAAAAAGCTGGTATATGGCTCCTGGGGCTTTCGTGTTGCCTCTGGCCCCGATGGTGGAAGAGTCTCCCGATCATAACAAGATGATTCACGGCAGTACCTATATCAAGAATTTCCTTGCTTTCTTCGCGATGCTGGCCATCGTCATTGCCTTCAGGCAGAAGAAATGGCGTGATTTCAGTTTGATTGGGGCTTACGAGCTGTCGTATCTAACTATCATCATGTTTTCGTTTGCCGCCAATTCTGAGCGTTTTCACGAAGCGGCCATTCCCATGATAGTCTTGATGTCGGCTTATGCGATGACGCATCTGCGGCATAAGGACTTGAAACTGTTCTGTGTGTATTGCGGATTGCTCTTCATAGCCCTGTTTGCCTGGAACTGGCTGAAATTGTCGGCAAGGGGCTTGATATAAAAAATTCATTATTTTTGTTGCATGTTGCAAAAAAGTTGTATCTTTGCAGCCGCAAAAGAGGGTACCTTGCCCGAGTGGTTAGGGATCGGTCTGCAAAACCGGGGACGGCGGTTCGAGTCCGCCAGGTACCTCAAAAACGAAGCCCGCTGAATGTTCAGCGGGCTTTTTATTGCTCTTGTTCAATAAAAGACTGAAATTTTCTTATAGGTGCATGGGACAAGAGAATCACACAGCGGAGAGCATTATGGAGCTGGTCAGACAGCTCCCGATAGTGGAGCGTGAGAAACTGCACAGACTCCTGACGGACATGCCAGAAGGCACGTCGGAACTTGAAGAGAAGTGGCAGCTGTTTTGTTTGAGGAGACCTGCCTCGTGGTACAGTTAATGCCGTTGCTGCCGCTACTGGTGAAAAAACCGGTCTTAAATGAAACTTTAGCGAAAAGCTTTCAACTCTCCCAAAAGAAGCCAGGCGGTAAACGACAGCCCGCCGTTTACCGAACGACGCCCCGCCGGGCGGTAAACGGACGGAAGCCAGCTACCCTCTGAACTTATTCACTTATAAGTAACTGTTCAAAATTAAGCTACATGATTTTTGACGCGGGACATGGATCTGGGAGGAAACCGGGAGGAAACTGGGAGGAATCACGGTGTTACCTCGAAGTTACCTCGGAGTACCTATAGGCTTGGTATAGCGTTGCTATAGGCTTGCTATGGTTTTGAAGCATTTAATATATTGATTGTGAATATGTTATTGTTCCGAATAGAGCCTACAAGTCTATCCAAGCTATTTATCTTTCACAAACACAGATAGTTACGAGGATTAATATAGCTCATTCGCTGCTTTGTTTTGCTGCTGCAAACATAAACAAATTTTGTGGTTTTCGAAAGGTTTTTGCTCGAAAAAAGGTGGTGGAGAACGTTGAATTTGTCTTTGCAGTCATTTAAGTAACTGGTCAACATTAAGCTACATGATTTTTGACGCGGGACTTGGGGACACGTGACAAAACCAATTGTCTCGCGTCTCGTGTCTCGTAGCCCCGAGTCCAATATGCAAACTAAATTTGCTCATCTACTTATATGGTTCAGTTTGTCCAAGTGC
>JAILDR010000239.1 GCA_024689285.1 Bacteroidales bacterium
AAAAGCCAAAACGTTTGGTGATGGGGTGCGACAATGGTAAGTGACGAGGCTTGACCTTGATGATTATGACCATCATGTCCGTGACCTCCATGACCTCGGTATTGGGCCATTGCAGGAAGCGTAACAAAAACTAAGAGATAAAGCAAAAATCTTTTCATAGCGTTGAAGGTTTGGGATGGACTTGCTAAACAAAATGACAAAAACTATGCCATAAGTGGCTACCAAAAGCTGGAAGTGCATTGAGAACAACTTCAAGAACGTCGACCCGAAGTCCCTCGACGAGCTGAAGAGCCGCATCGAGCGCATCAAGAAGGGCGAGAGAGACTTGTATTTCTGATTTACAACTCCCAGGGGTCGGAAAGGTCGATGTCCCAGCCGGCGCGTATTTCGAGTTCGTCTTTGTATTCGACGACGGTCTCGGGCTGGAAGCGGCGGTGATAATTGCCCGTGCTCCATTTGCCGTTGCCGTCGGCATCGAGGATGGCCTGCAGTTTGTATTTGGCCGGCGTCAGGTAGTCGAACATCACCTCTTCCTGATGGGTGACGGCCTGCTCATCCAGCACCTTGCCGCTCTCGTTGAGGAGCTGGACGACGACCTGCTTCATGCCGTTGGGCGGCACAACGGTGATATAGATGTTGCCGTATTCGTCGTCCTTCATCACGTGGAAGTCGGTCTTGATGGCTTCGTTTGTGCGGCCACGCAGGCTGAAAAACACCGAGTCGGGCACCTCGATATGATAGCTTGAGTCGGGAGAGAACGGCGTGGTGAGCCGGTATTTCATTCCGGTTTCATCTACAGGCGCGAAGGCGACGCGGTTGTAATAGACTATGGTGTCGCGCTTGAAGACTGACGAGTCGCGCATCTCATATCTGAGGATGGGCTCGGAGAACTTCAGGACGAGGCTGTCGCCGGGGATCAAGCCCCCTTGTCCATGTGTGTTGTAGGTGACTTTCAGCGTTTCAGGCTTCTTGTTGCGGGCGTTCTTATCCTTGAACTTCAGGCTGTAGCGCGAGGAGTCGTTAATAACGGTGTCGTGTTTCACATGCACCCAAAGACTGTCCTTCACGTTGGGCGTGAAGTGCCACCAAACCGTATCATAGGCAGCAGAGTGCCTCGTGACCAGGTTGAACGAGTCGGGCAGCATCTCAGGCGTCATGACGACGGCATTTTTGGCCGGATGACGGAAAACGAAGCGCAGTATGCCCTCTTCGACGAGCTTCTTCTCCAGCAGCATCTGGGTGGAGTCGACCTCGGTGAACATATAAAGGGTAAGGTTAAGGGATTGCTGGTTGAAAACACGCTCAGGCTGGGTGGTTTGGGCAAGCGTTTGAAGCGTGTCGGAAGGTTGCATAGTACTGTCTGAAGGGGTGGGCGACAGAGCATCCGTGGGGACGAGAGTAAGAGTGTCATTAATAAATAAGGTGGTGTCTGTCGCCGTCGTATCCATGGGCTGAGGCTTCGGAGCTGTCCAGGGATAGGAGGCTGGCACCAGAGTGTCCAAAAACGCCACTTCCTCATTGGACTGGTCGAAATAAAGATTGCTGTTGGCATCCTTGAGGGCAAAGACCAGATAACGTTTGTCGGCCAGACCCGAGAGGCTGAATTTCCCCTCCTTGTCGGTTTTGGTGATGTAGTCGGGGATGGTGGTCAGCGGCAGCGAATCAAGTTTTTCGCGCTCGGCATACAGGCATACGTAGGCATCCTCAACCGGTTTTTTGTCTTCCGCATTCAGCACTTTACCCGCAACGCGGAGCGTGTCGATGAAGTCGCCTGTTGAGAAGCTATACACGTAATCCTCAAGCTGGTTGCCTTCGTGCAAGTCTTTGATGGCAGTGCCAAAGTGGATGGTGTAGGTGGTGTTTTCGGCCAGTGGCTCCTTGAACTTGATAATGACGGTCTTGTTTTTCAGCCTGAAATTAGGCTTTTCAGACAACGGCGGCGAAAACAGCACGTTTTGGTTGGCATTCTCAAGCGTCACAAACTCGTCGAAAGTGATTTCAATCTTTCTTCCGTTGAAGTTCGTGCTGTTGTTTTCAGGTACGGCAAGCTTCACCTTGGGCGGCACCTTGTCGACGGGTCCGCCTGTAGGTGCCACCGCATTGGCACAACGCTGGGCCAGGAAAGCCACCGTCAACAGGGCCATAAAGAAAAAAACATATCTACGTTTTGCAACCATGCGGCAAAGATAGAAATTCGACGCGTACCATAACTATGCTCCACAGAAATTTTCGTACTTTTGCAGCCCAAAACACGCGTTAGATGAAAAAAATCCTATTGCTGATGGCTGTGGCACTGACGATGGCAGCCTGTGGCCAGAAAGAAAACAAAGAACAATCTGAAGAAAAGAAGGTTATCGTCCCTCCCGGGATGCCCGTCGCGCCGTTGCCGGAAACGATGACTGAAAGCCAGTTGCCCCTCACTGCCAACCCCAATCCCAGCAACCAGAATCCCAGCAGCCAGGACGCCCCCGTGCTGAAATTCGAGGAAGGCAAGCCCTTGGACCTTTCGCAGCTGATGGGGCAGCGCAAGACCCTCGGAGAACAGGTAACCGCACATATCGACACCGTCCGCGTCAAAGCCGAGGAAGGCCTTGCCGACTACCAATACCTCTATGGTGCGAGCTACGAATACGGCTGGGGTGTTGAGGAAGATGTGCAGCAAGCCATGAGCTGGTATAAGAAAGCCGCCGACCAGAAGCAGAAAAACGCCTATAACGCCATTGGCAACTTCTACCGCACGGGCAATGGAGTGGAAGCCAGTCCCAAAGAAGCCTTGCGTTGGTACCAGTTAGGAGCCGATGCCGGTGATGCACAAGCCATGCTCAACGTGGGTAACTGCTATTTCTATGGCATGGGGACGGAGAAAAACGTCGCACAGGCCGTGCAATGGTGGCAGCAGTCAGCCGAGGGTGAAAACGCCTATGCACAATCACAGATGGGCGACTGCTACCTCTACGGGCTCGGCGTGGCGCAAAACATAGACCAGGCTGTGGAATACTACACCAAAGCTTCAGATGCCAATATCGCCAATGCGCAATACCGCCTTGGACTGCTCTATTACTACGGACAAGGCGTAGATGCTGACCGCACCCACGCCAAGTTACTCATGCAGAAAGCCCGCGACGGTGGAATGAAAGAAGCGCAGGATTTCTTAGATAAGAATTTCGATTGATTCAATTCCCCAAGGGGAATTTCACCCTATGCTTTCGTCAAAGCCGCTGCACCAAGAATGGCGGCAATGTTATCGGGAAGCTCAGAAACACGGACTTCCACGCTGCCCTTGAAGATGAAGCAGAGGTTTCTCTCAAACGATTCACGCAGAGGCTTCATCAGCACTTCGCCGGCATGCACGGGGCCACCCATCAGGAAGACAGCCTCGGGGCCGGAGAAGGCCACAGCATTCGCCATTGCTATTCCAAGACCTTCAGCCGTCAGCCTGAAAACCTCCAATGCCAACGGGTCGCCGGCATTGGCAGCATCACCCACATGTCGGCTGCGCAGCATCTCCATAGGCACAGTGCTCAAAAGGCCTCTATACTCGGGATATTTCCTCAACATTTCCAAAGCCGTGCGGCGGATACCCGTGGCAGAGGTGTAGGTCTCGAGGCAGCCTCTCCTGCCACAGCCACAAAGACGGCCGCCCGGAATCATGATGACATGACCCAGTTCGCCGGCACCGCCCGTTTTGCCAAGCACCAGTTTGCCGTCAATCACTATACCGCTGCCCACACCCGTACCGAGGGTGAACATCACGAAATTCTTCATGCCGCGTGCGCCTCCATAAACCAATTCACCGAAAGCGGCGGCATTGGCATCGTTGGAAACAACAACAGGCGCATCAATATGCTTGTGAATCAGATCAGGAAGGTTGATGACACCCTTGAAATTCAAGTTGGTGGCGTTCTCGATGCAACCTGTATAGTAGTTGCCCACCGGCGCTGCAATACCGATACCGTCGATGGCGTTGATGCTGCTTTCAGCCATCAAAGCCTTGATTCGGTCGCAAACATCAGCGATATAGAGCTCTACATCAAAGTATCTTTTGGTAGGGATGTTTTTCTTGGCTATGCAAAAGCCGTCGTCGCGCACCAGTCCTATGTCGGTGTTGGTGCCGCCTATATCGACACCTATGGAATAAGAGTTCATGTCTTTATGTTATTGATGATGATTAAGCCAATTCAAACTGTTCAAGGAAACGCAGGTCGTTTTCGAAGAAGAGACGCAAGTCGTTGATGCCATATTTCAGCATGGCGATACGTTCGACACCCATACCGAAAGCGAAACCGGTGTACTTCTCCGGGTCGATGCCGCTGGAGATAAGGATGTTGGGGTCGCACATGCCGCAACCGAGGATTTCAACCCAACCGGTGTGTTTGCAGATATTGCAGCCCTTGCCGCCACAGATGTTGCACGAAATATCCATCTCAGCCGACACCTCAGTGAAGGGGAAGTAAGACGGGCGGAAACGCACCTTAGTACCCTCGCCAAAGAACTCTTGCACAAAGTGATACAAGGTTTGCTTCAGGTCGGCAAAGGAGACGTTCTCGTCGATATACAAGCCCTCGATTTGATGGAAGATGCAGTGGGCGCGGGCCGAGATGGCCTCGTTGCGGAACACGCGCCCCGGGGCGATGATACGGATGGGGGGCTGGTTCTTTTCCATCACGCGGACTTGCACGCTTGAGGTGTGGGTGCGCAGCAGCACGTCGGATGCCTTGTTGACGTTAGGTTCCTTGTTGATGAAGAAAGTGTCCTGCATGTCGCGTGCGGGATGGTCCAAGGGGAAGTTGAGGGCAGAGAACACGTGGTAGTCGTCCTCAATCTCGGGGCCCTCGGCAATGGTAAAACCAAGGTGTGCAAAAATCTCGTTGATGTCGCGGCGCACGATGGAGAGCGGGTGACGGGCACCTTTCATCTCACCGGCAGGCATACTCATGTCGAAGCCGGCATCGTTGCTGTGTTGGCTTTCAAACTTTTGCAACTGCTCCTCCACCTTGTCTTGCACAACGTTTTTCAATTCGTTGAGCTTCATGCCCATCTCCTTACGCAGCTCGGGGGCTACGGTCTTGAAGTCGGAAAACAGGGCGGGAATGATACCTTTTTTGCTCAAATAGGTGATGCGGAAGTTCTCCAGGGTCTCTTTGCTGTCGGCCTGGAAACCACGCACCTGGTTCAGTATTTCTTCAATTCTGTCTTTCATTTTGATTATTGATTACAGCAACTTTTACCAGCTTTTCCAGCGCATTTTTCATCACATTTCTCGACGGTGACGGAAATAATGGTGACGGGGTCAACAGGAACATCTTGTCCACCGGTTTTCACCGCGGCAATCTTGTCGACCACATCAAGGCCTTCGGTCACTTCACCGAACACAGTATAATCGCCGTCAAGATGCGGGGTGCCGCCAATGGTCTTGTAAGTTTGGCGTTGACGGGCTGAAAGCACCTTACCTGAACGGTTTTCAAACATATCCAGCCAATTGTCATCATACACCCTGCCTTGCACGATATAGAACTGCGATCCGCTGGAAGCCTTTTTGGGGTTCACCTGGTCGGGCATACGGGCAGCAGCCAGAGCGCCTTTCTTGTGGAAATAGTTGCCCTTGATCTCGGCAGGGACAGTGTAACCCGGGTCAAGACGACCGTCGGCATTCTGTCCGCCTTGAATCATAAAGTCCTTGATGACACGGTGGAATGGTGAACCGTTGTACCAGCCTTCATTCACTAATTTGAGGAAGTTGTCACGGTGTTTGGGTGTGTCGTTGTAAAGCTTGGCTTTGATGGTACCCATGCTCGTCTTGATGACGACGACAGTTTCTTTTTCAGTTGTTTTCTGCGCATAGCCGGTCAATCCGACCAGAACCAATGCAAGTAATAACATTTTTTTCATATCTATTGAAATTTACTTTATTCTACAACAATGGAATACGTTATCTCGACCCTAAGTCTGTTTTCCTCCACTTCGGGTCCGTTGAGGATGAGGCGGTGGGCATTGTAGGAGCCACCTGTGATGCCGAGGCTCAGCCCGTTGTCGGCTTGCTTGCCCAGGATGATGTCCTGCATATACTCCGAAATGCGGAACGTGGCACTGTTGGTGTTGGCATTGAAGCCGCCACCGAAATAGCTTGTTCCCTCAAAATAGTCAGGCAAGATAGACGTTGTGCCGTCGTCTTTGAAATAAACCAAAGACAGGCTGTTGGGAGCGGTGTAGACAGCCGTATCGACCGAGGCGGCAGGCACGATGAGTTTTGCCTCATTGATGATAAGATGAGTGCCTTCGGAAAGGGTGTCGACCCAATGCTCCAATGTCGGGAAGGAGATTTTGGTTCTCACGCCGCCCATGGCCTGAAGGTAAAGCTGCTGCTGGCCCAAAGCCGTATCGCCGTCCAACGCCTGGCTGACAAACGCGGCATCGCCTATGGAGTAATCGTGGAAGATTTGGTTAAAATAGTTGTCGGAAGAAGTGATGTAATAATCGTAACGCTTGGGTTTGTCGGGCGTTGCGGCATTATGGTAATAGAGCTGCATGACGGTGAAGCTGTTGTTGGTCAGGTTGATGCAGCTGATGTTACCGTCGCCCACAACAGGGTCGCAGCGCAAGCAGAGACCCGGGAAATACTGCTTGAAGACGGCAGGCTCTTTATAAGCCGAGCTGTCGAGCGAAATCAGGAACTCGCCTAAGCTGTTGCTCAACGGGATGCGGATGATAGCCTGCCCGATGGTGTCGCCACCGATGACATTCATCTTAGTGTGGGGGTGCGGCCTGAACTGATAGGCATTGGCATAGTCGACGTTGCCGGTTTCAACTTCAGTATGATTGTAATAACTCCCTTCGGAAGAGAGTGTGTCCATCAGCGAATAGGCGTGAACCGTCTGCCACTGCGTGGTGTCGCCGTAATAATTGGTCAGATAGAGTTGCAACACGAGAGAGTCGACGACAGGGTCGGCCCCAAAGAGCTGTCCGGCTGCCGAAAAACGGAACTCCGAGCAAATCCCAGCCTGGGAAAGACCGAAAACAGGATCGTTCATACTGCCCAGGAGACCGTTGATGACATTCTTTGTTGACACGGAATCAAGGAATGAATGGCAGACCATGGTTAAAGTGTCGGTATGGTAAATGCCGATGTAATCTTCCTCTGAAAGCAAGTCGTTGCCGATGGTGTCGGGCGATTTCTTACACGACGCGAAAGCCAATGCCAAAGCGCCAATCATCAACGCTATGCTGAAAGAAAAGTTCAAATGATGTTTTTTCATTGTATACTCACTGTTGGTTTCGGGAATGATAACTCGAAAAAATCCGTCTTATTGTTTGATTTTACATGAAGCTATCATAGAATTCGTTGTACGCCTTCCCAAAGTTTTCGTCGCCTTGATAGGGCAGTATGGGTTTCTTGCAGCTCTTCAGGTATTCCTCAATCTCGGGATGAATATGTTCGCTGCCGATGATAAGGCCATCGGAATAGTCAATGGCAGCTTTGGTGAGGGAGACATAGTCGGCTTCCTTGAAGTTTTTCAATTCCTTGGCATTGATGCCCGGCAGTTTCATCTTTTTCTCAAAGCCTGGGCGCAGCTTTTCATCGAAGACATCGTCGTAAATGGAATAAATCACTTTCGACTCATTATACAAAGGATTGTCTTTCACCGAGATGGCGCGTTTCAGATAGAGCGGCATCAAGGATGAGAGCCAGCCGTTGCAATGGATAATGTCAGGCGACCAGTTGAGTTTCTTCACCGTCTCGATTACACCACGGGAGAAGAAAACACAACGGAAGTCGTTGTCCTCGCAGAACACCCCGTTGTCGTCACGAATCTGGTATTTCTTTTTCGAGAAGAAATCGTCGTTGTCAATGAAATAAATCTGCATCCTCGCTTTTTGAATGGAGGCCACCTTGATGATAAGAGGGTGGTCGGTGTCATTAATGATGAGGTTCATTCCCGAGAGGCGGATGACCTCGTGCAATTGGTTGCGTCTCTCGTTGATGGTGCCGTAGCGAGGCATGAAGATGCGCACTTCTTTACCGCTCTCTTGGGTGAGCTGGGGCAGCTGGCGGCCTATAAGGCTCATCGGGGTCTCAGGCAGGTAAGGAGTGATTTCTTGATGGACGAAAAGTACTCTTGTCATGTCGTTATTCTTTCTGTTTGAAAAAGCAAAGTTACGGTTTTTTTCCGAAATAGAGAGAAAAAAATTACAATTTATTAAAAACCAAAGCATTAAAATATTTATTACGTTCCAAATTATTTATTACTTTTGCAAAGTTAAACTGCAAGCCGCTATGGAACACGAACACTTTGAAAATCAGGAGCACGAATGGGAGTCTAACCTCAAGGTGACCGAGGGCGTTAACGGGCCCATCCAGGTCAATCCCCATGCTTTGGAGCGCCTGAAGCGCCACCAACAAAAACTGATGCCTCTTCCCTACTACGTTGACGGCATCCTCAGAGGCGACCGGGTAGCACTGAGCAAGGCCATCACATTGGTAGAGAGTGCCTTGCCGGAACATCAGGAGTTAGCGCAACAGATCATCGCCGAATGCCTGCCCCATGCGGGCAAGGCCCTGCGCTTGGGCATCACGGGTGTTCCCGGAGCAGGCAAAAGCACCTTTATCGAGGCCTTGGGCGTACACCTCTGCAACAAGGGACAAAAGCTTGCGGTTCTGGCCATCGATCCATCAAGCCAGCGCTCCAAAGGCAGTATCTTGGGCGACAAGACACGCATGGAAAGCCTCTCGGTGCATCCCAACGCTTACATCCGACCATCGGCTTCAGCGGGTACTTTGGGTGGCGTAGCACGTAAGACAAGGGAAACCATCATCCTTTGTGAGGCGGCAGGCTACGACACTATTTTTGTGGAAACCGTGGGTGTGGGCCAGTCAGAGACGGCTGTTCATTCCATGGTAGATTTCTTCCTGCTCATCCTCATCAGCGGTGCCGGCGACGAGTTGCAAGGCATCAAGCGCGGCATCATGGAAATGGCTGACGGCATTGCGGTGAACAAGGCTGACGGCGACAACGTGATGCGGGCCAACCGCGCCGCCGCAGAATGCAAGAACGCTTTGCACCTCTTCCCCTTGCCCGAATCGGGACAAGAGACCAAGGTGCTGACCTGCTCCGCTTTGACGGGCTTCAACATTGATGAAGTGTGGAACATGGTGGCCGAACACGTGCAGGCCATCCGCGACAACGGCTACCTTTATAAAAAACGCGCCCAACAAGACGTGCAAATGATGTACGACTCGATGGACTCAGCCTTAAAGAACGATTTCTATCAAAACCAACTCGTCGCCGACCTTCTGCCATTAATCGAAGGTGATGTGCGCGGTCAGCGCATGAGTGCGTATATAGGGGCGCAAAAGCTGCTGGATGCTTATTTCAATATGCTGAAAAGAGAATAACGCAACTACTGTTTTCGGAATTTTGTGATTTTTTCTCTTGTTTGGTTCGGAATTTTGTGATATTTTTGCCGAAAAATATCGGAATTTTGTGATTTATAAAATTTAACCACTATGAACCAAATACTTAAAAGAAAAATCGATGGCTTTTTGATGCAATGGAAGCAAAATCCGCAAAGGTTGCCGCTTATCATCAAAGGATCGAGGCAAGTGGGGAAGACTTTCTCGATAGAACAATTCGCCAAAAACTACGGCAACTTCATCGAAATCAACTTCGTGACCGAGCCGCAATACAAAACCATTTTTGACACAGGATTCAAAACCGACGACATCCTGAAGCAAATCAGTTTCGTCAATCCCGAGGCAAAGTTTGTGGCCAACGACACGCTCATCCTCTTCGACGAAATGCAAGCCTGCCCCAACTGTGCCACAAGCATGAAATTCTTCAAGTTGGACGGTCGGTTTGATGTCATTTGTTCGGGTTCGCTTATGGGTATCAACTATCAGGAAATCGAGTCGAACAGTGTGGGTTACAAAGAAGAATATGAGATGCAGTCGCTTGATTTCGAGGAATTTCTTTGGGCAAAAGGCTATTCCGAAACCCAAATTGAAGACCTTTATGCCCACATCGCCGAACAAAAAACCTTTTCACAACTGGAAATGGATGTCATGTTTGGGCATTTTTTGGATTACGTCCTCGTGGGGGGAATGCCTGCCATCGTGAGCGACTTCGTCAGCCAAAACAACTTTTCCGGCATCCTGAAAAAGCAACAAATGCTGCTCCTCGACTATGAGGAGGACATCACCAAATATGCCATCGGCCTCGACAAGGGAAAAATCAAGAACATCTACCGCAACATTCCCAATTTCCTCGCGATGGAAAACAAGAAATTCCAAATCACAAAGGTGGCAAAAAACGCAAGGTCAAGGGAATACATCGGAACAGTCGATTGGTTGGCCGACGAGGGCATCATTAATGTTTGCTATAACCTCAACCTGCCCGAACTGCCTTTGAAAGGCAACGCCAATGCCAACGAATACAAGCTTTATTTCCGCGACACAGGCTTGCTCATCGCCTCGCTCGACGACGAGTCGCAGACCGACTTGCGCCACAACCGCAACTTCAACACTTACAAGGGTGCACTTTACGAAAACATCGTGGCAGATATACTCGTCAAAGCAGGTTATCCATTGTACTATTTCAGGAACGAGAAATCAACGGTCGAAATGGATTTCTTCATCCGCGATGCCGAGTCGCTAATTCCCGTTGAGGTAAAAGCCAAAGACAATGCCACGCCTTCTCTCAACAAATTGATTACCGACACAAAATACAAGGAAATTCGCTACGGCATCAAACTCTGTTACAAGAACATAGGATTCAACGGAAAATTCTACACCTTGCCTTATTTTGTCACATTTCTGCTGAAACGCTGGATTAATGAACAAATCGCGAAATAGAAGCGACGTACGCGGCCAGCGAATGAGCACTTATATCGGCGTGCAGAAGCCGTTGGATGCTTATTTTAATAAGTAACTGTTCAAAATTAAGCTACATGATTTTTGACGCGGGACATGGATCTGGGAGGAAACCGGGAGGAAACTGAGAGGAATCACAGTGTTACCTCGAAAATGGACGCGCTATGACATTGCCGAATGCTATATGATTATGGGAGGCATCCCCTTCTACCTGAAGCAATTAAGCCCCAAATGGAGTTACAACCAAAACATCGACAACCTTTTCTTCAAGGAAAGAGGCCTACTTTGGGACGAGTTCGGGCATCTTTACGACACCCTTTTCAAGCAACCGGAAAACCATATCGCTGTGGTTGAGGCACTCTCCAAAAAACGTATGGGACTGACGCGCAACGAAATCATCAAGGCAACCAAACTCCACGACAACGGCAACCTCGCGACGATACTCGACAACCTGACCAACAACGAATTTATCCGTCCGTACAACTATTTCGGCTAGAAGAAGCAAGACACCATCTACCAATTGACAGACTTCTACAGCATGTTCTACTTTTCCTTCATCAAGGACAATTACGGACACGACCCGCATTATTGGACCAACCGAATGGACGACCCATCACGTAGGTCATGGGCAGGATACACCTTTGAGCAGCTTTGCCTCTATCACCTCGACCAAATCAAGCGAGCCATAGGCATTTCCGCCGTGCAATGCGAGGTGTCGGCATGGTTCCACAAGTCTGCCGAAGGCGAGGAAAGGAAACGCGATGCACAGATTGACTTGCTCATCGACAGGCGCGACAGGGTAATCAACGTTTGCGAGATGAAGTTCTCCATCAATGAGTTTACCATCAATAAGGATTACGAAGCGGCTTTAAGAAATAAAATGGAAACTTTCCGCGAAGAAAGCAAAACCAAAAAAGCACTTCAATTGACCATGATAACCACATACGGGGTGAAAAAAAACATGTACAGCAACCGCGTGCAATCAGAAGTACTACTTGATGACCTTTTTGCCTAAATCTCCTAAAAAATTTAGAAAACTTAGTGGGTCAATGAAATTAATTTCTACTTTTGCAAGTTTGAACAAACAACATAAAAAATATGTGTGGAATTGTAGCTTACATCGGCCCACAGGATGCCTATCCCATTCTTATTGAAGGATTGAAACGCCTGGAATATCGCGGTTACGACAGTGCTGGCGTAGCCCTGTTGAATCAAAAGAACGAACTGAATGTCTATAAAGCGAAAGGCAAAGTGTCTGACTTGGAAGAGTTTGCCTCAACGAAGGATATCAGCGGCCACATCGGTATTGCCCACACCCGTTGGGCCACTCATGGTGAGCCAAACACGGTGAATGCCCACCCCCATCGTTCCCAGTCGGGCAACATTGCCCTGATTCACAACGGCATCATCGAGAACTACATGAGCCTGCGCAAAGAATTGGAAAAACGCGGCTTCACTTTCCAGTCGTCGACCGATACCGAGGTGCTGACCAACCTCATTGAAGATGTGCAGCAAAGCGAACACGTCGACCTCTTTGAGGCTGTCCGCATCGCCCTGAACCATGTGGTAGGCGCGTATGCCATCGTTATTCTCGAGAAGGGACATCCCGACCAGCTGATTGCAGCCCGCAAGGGCAGCCCGATGGTCATTGGTATTGGCAACGGCGAGTATTTCATCGCTTCTGATGCCACTCCTATCGTGGGTCGCACTCAGAAGGTGGTTTATCTTGAAGACGAACAGGTGGTGAAAATCAAGCTGGGCGAGGAGCTGCATATCAAGACCATTCATGACGTGGAAGCCATCCCTTACGTGCAAGAGTTGAAGATGAACCTTGACAGCATCGAGAAAGCCGGCTTCGACCACTTCATGATGAAGGAAATCTACGAGCAGCCCACCATCGTGCGCGACACCATGCGTGGCCGTCTGCATCCCGAAGCCAACACGGTTCGCTTGGGCGGCATTGTCAATTATGAGAAACAGTTGCTCTATGCCGACAACATCATCTTTGTGGCTTGCGGCACCTCGTGGCACGCCTGCTTGGTGGGCAGTTATCTCATCGAGAACTTGGCCAAGATCCCTGTCAAGGTGGAGTATGCCTCCGAGTTCCGCTACCGCAATCCCGTGGTCACACCTCACGATGTGGTGATTGCCGTCTCGCAGTCGGGTGAGACAGCCGACACTTTGGCAGCCATACAGTTGGCAAAGGAAAAAGGAGCCGTCGTGCTGGGCATCTGCAATGTTATCGGCTCCTCCATATCGAGAGCCACCGACGCAGGTATCTATACCCATGCAGGCCCCGAAATCGGCGTGGCCTCCACCAAGGCCTTCACCTCACAAGTCACTGTGATGGTGATGCTCGCCTTGCGTCTCGCTGAGCTGAAAGGCTCGATGAAGGACGAGGAACGCGCCGCCTTTATCCAAGAACTCAACAGCATCCCAGAGAAGATGCAGTGGACCCTCGACCATAGCGGTCACGTGAAAGACATTGCCGCGAAATACAAGGATGTGCGCAATATGCTTTACCTTGGCCGTCTGCAGAATTATCCTGTGGCCCTCGAAGGCGCCTTGAAATTGAAGGAAATCTCCTACATCCACGCTGAAGGTTACCCCGCAGCAGAGATGAAACACGGCCCCATCGCCTTAATCGACAAGGATATGCCCGTGGTGTTCATCGCCACCAACCACAGCACCTACGAGAAGGTCATCAGCAACATCCAGGAAGTGAAGGCACGTAACGGCAAGATCATCGCCATCATTAGTGAGAAGGACGTGATTGCCCGCAAAATGGCAGATTATGTCATCGAGATACCCGAGACGGAATGTCTCTATTCGCCCTTGCTGGCCACCATCCCGCTGCAAATCCTGGCCTATCACATCGCCGTGATGCGCGGCTGCAACGTTGACCAACCACGTAATTTGGCTAAATCTGTTACAGTAGAATAGAGCTTACCCTTATTTTCACAACTCCTTTTGTCGGAAAGTAGGTTTTTACACCTGCTTTCCGACCTTGGAATACTCCTCCGCCTTCGCCTCATCCCCATTGAGGGCATACAATTCACTAAGGTTACGGAAAACCTCTTCACGCACATGCTCCTCTGCCTCGGTGAAAGGCCCTTCGCCCAATTTGGACAACACCAGTTCGTATTCATTGATCAGTTCAAGGCCCTGCTCGCCATTCGACTCCATCGTCTTGGCGTTATTGAAGGCAATCATCCAGTCTTTTAGTGCCATAGCATTTGCTTTTTGAATTGAAAACAATGGCAAAAGTATGAATTTTCTTTGTTTTGAAGCAAGTATGATGGAATTATCCTTATCTTTGCGCAAAATCTTGAAATTCTAAATCTTTAAATAACAAAATCGTAATGGACCAAAGAATTGCCATGAACCCCAATCGTCTGGTGCAGTACCTTCAGAAGCCTGCATCAGAATTCACTCGCGCCGACATCATTCGTTACTGCGAGGAAAACCAAATTGAATTCATCAACTTCCACTATTGTGGCTGGGATGGAAAACTGAAGACCCTGAACTTCGTGATTCACAATGCCGAACACCTGGAGAACATCCTGTCGGCTGGTGAGCGCGTTGATGGTTCAAGTCTGTTCCCATTCATCGAGGCAGGGAAAAGCGACCTGTATGTAGTGCCGAAGTATCGCACCGCTTTCCTCAATCCCTTCTCGGAGGTGCCGGCAGTGGACATCCTCTGCTCATTCTACAACCGCGATGGCGAACCGTTTGAGAGCTCACCCGAGTACATCCTGCACAAGGCGCACGAAGTGTTCAAGAAAACCACTGGCCTTTGCATGGAGACCATGGGCGAGTTGGAATACTACATCATCGCCGATGACGAACAGATTTACGAAGTGCCCGACCAGAGAGGTTATCATGAGAGTGCCCCGTTCAACAAGTTCACCGAATACCGCGTTGAGGCTATGCGCCTGATCGCCCAAGCCGGTGGCCTGATTAAGTACGGCCACTCCGAAGTGGGCAACTTCACCTACGACGGCAAGATTTACGAGCAGAACGAAATCGAGTTCCTGCCCACCAACATCGAGGATGCCGCCGACCAGCTTGTGGTGGCCAAGTGGATTATGCGTCAGCTGGCCTATCAGTATGGTGTCACCCTGACCTTCGCCCCCAAGATTACCGTGGGCAAGGCTGGTTCGGGTATGCACGTCCACTGCAAGTTCACCAAAGACGGCAAGAGCGTGATGGTGAAGAACGGCGAACTGACCGACTATGCCAAGAAAGCCATTGCCGGCTACATGGTTGCTGGTACCTCGCTGCCTGCTTTCGGCAATCCCAACCCGCTGTCGTTCCTGCGCTTGGTGCCTCATCAAGAGGCCCCCACTTCGCTCTGCTGGTCCTACTCGAACCGCAGTGCCTTGGTGCGTGTGCCGCTTGGCTGGATTAACAACGGAAAGGATATGGCCGCCAATGCCAACCCCTTGGAGAAGAAGTCGAACAAGGACTTCAGCGAGAAGCAGACCTTCGAATGGCGTGCTTCCGATGGTTGCGCCGATATGTATCTGCTGATGGCCGCCCTATGTGCCGCTGCACGTCACGGATTCGAGATGCCTAATGCCCTTGAAATTGCTGAAAAGACCTATGTCGGTCTCGGTGTCAACATTCACGACGACAAAAACAAGGAACTGCAAGAGAGCCTCGAACAACTGCCCGACAGCTGCGTAGCTGCCGCCAAGGAATTGGCTAAAGACCGCGAGATTTACACCGCCAAGGGTGTCTTCTCCGACAGCATTGTCGACTACATGATCAAGTTCCTCTCCGATTTCAAGGATGCCAACCTGCGCTCTGAATTGGGTAGCGACACGAAGAAAATCCTGAAACTGGTGAACGAGAACATTCACGTGGGATAAGTAATCATTTTTGAGGACGCATTTGATGCGTCCCTACTAACGAAAATGGCCATGATAAAGGACAGAAAACCTTCTTTATCATGGCCTTTTCCTTTGGCTTAAAATCATGGTGACTGCACCTTAATCCTCGGCAATACCCAAGATGATATTGCGTTGCCGGATCTCTTCCTTGGCGTGTTCGGGCGAATTAAGTTTGCGGGCTTTGGTGAGAAGAAGTGTATCATAATCCTCCACATCATACAGAGCGGCACCAAGCCTGTCCATGTATCCATCCATGAGAAAAGCATAGTTGATGCCTTTTATTTCCCTAATTTTCTCAAAGATACTTGTAACACGGTTGGGCAGACTCTCATTGCGAATGATGAAAAGAAAGTCGAGACGTGGATTAAAATTGAGACTCGATTTCTTATTGTAAGATACAGCAAGCAGGCCATAAACGGGGCCGTTTTCTTCAGCGCGGTAATGGTAATAAGGATAAATGGCGCCAGAATGGACAAAGTCGTCTTGCCTTGAGAATTTTATTGACAATTTCTCGTTGAGCGACCAAACTAATTTGTAGTCGGCTATGGCAGAGTTGATTCCGATGACCCGAGTGTCATCAAAAGCAGGAGGGGCTATAATGATTTTCTCTTTAATTGACATGCGGCAAAGATACTTATTTTGTCAGCATGTTGTATGTTTTTTCGGCTGCAATTTGTTCCGCACGTTTCAGGGAGAAATCGCTGCACTCGGCGTAACCTTGGTTGTCGATGAAAATCTGGACGTGGAAAATCTTGCGATGATTCTCCATGGTTTCATCCAAAAGCCTAAATTCTAAATGTTTACGTCGTTTCTGAGTCCATTCAAGAAGTTTGCTCTTAAAATTGATATCCGTGTTTTGCAACTCATCAAGGTCAATATGGACACGGATGATGTGGTCAACGATGACACGTTGAGAGAAAAGGAAACCACGATCGAGATAGATGGCACCCATCAGAGCCTCAAAGACATTGCCACCGAGCGAGAGAAAACTGGCACCGGATGAGGAATTCTCATGTTTGTATTTAATGTAGTCGTCAAAACCGAGTTTCTGGGCCAGTTTATTGAGTGAAGCCCGGCTAACAATACGCGAGCGCATTTCGGTAAGGAAACCTTCGGCTTGGGTGGGAAAGGTGCGGAAAAGATAATCGCCAACAACAAGTTCCAGTACGGCGTCGCCAAGATATTCCAGCCGTTCGTTGCTGAGATGATAGTCGCCTACGGTTTCCTCAGATTTCGACTTATGGGTAAACGCCAACTGATATAAGGCGATATTCTTCGGGCGAAAGCCGAGGATATTATAGATGTAGTCTGAAAGTGCCTTGTCGTCGGGAGAAAGGTGAGAGAAAAGAGCCATTTATTCTTCGAACTTTTTGAAAATCAAAGTAGCGTTTTGTCCGCCGAAACCGAAAGAATTGGAGAGGGCGTAATGGATGTCGCGCTTGCGGGCTTTGTGGAAGGTGAAATCAAGGCGCGAATCGATATTCGGGTCATCGTCAAAATGGTTGATGGTAGGCGGGACGATGCCTTCCTTGAGTGCCAGCACGCAAGCGATAGCCTCAATGGCGCCAGCGCCGCCGAGGAGATGACCTGTCATCGACTTGGTAGAATTGATGCTGATGGAATAGGCATGTTCGCCAAACACTTCTTTGATGGCGATAGGTTCGGCCACATCGCCTGCCGGTGTCGAAGTGCCATGTGTGTTGATATGGTCGATTACTTCAGGTACAACACCAGCGTCTTTCAAGGCACGGCGCATACTCAAGACACCGCCTTTACCTTCGGGATGCGGGGCAGTGATATGATAAGCATCGGCAGAAGCACCGCCTCCTAAAAGCTCAGCATATATCTTTGCACCGCGGGCTTTGGCATGTTCGTATTCTTCAATGACGAGACAGCCAGCGCCTTCACCCATGACGAAACCGTCGCGATTGAGGTCGAAAGGACGCGAGGCCGTCAACGGGTCATCGTTACGCGTAGAAAGGGCGCGCATGGCATTGAAGCCACCGATGCCGCTCTCGCCTATGGCAGCTCCTGCTCCTCCCACTATGATGACTTGACTCTTACCGAGACGAATATGGTCCAAAGCTTCGATGACGGCGTGCGCCGAAGAAGCACAGGCCGAAACCGTGGCAAAATTAGGCCCTTGGAAGCCATATTTGATGGAAACGAGACCCGACAATATATTGACAATCATCTTAGGAATCAAGAAGGGGCTAAAACGCGGCACGCCGCCTTTCTCAAATTCAACCATTTCTTCATAAAAATGGTTGATGCCACCAATACCCGAGGTCATGAAAACACCTACGTCTTCAAAATCGGTGTTTTCGGGATTAATGCCTGAGTCAGCAATGGCTTCGTCAGCGGCAATCATACCAAACTGGGCAAATAATCCATATTTGCGCGCAGTCTTCTTGTCGAAATAATCGTCGGGGTTATACCCTTTCACCTCACAGGCGAAACGGGTCTTATATAAAGAAGAATCGAAACGGGTGATGTCGCCAGCTCCGTTTTTGCCTTTCACCAAACCTTCCCAGAAATCCTTGACAGTGTTTCCGATAGGGGTGATAGCACCGAGACCTGTGACAACGACTCGTTTCGATTCCATTGAGTTTTTGATGATTTTCTAATTGAGATTAGTTAGCTTCACGCATTTTTTCGATGAGGCGGACAACATCACCCACGGTTTGGATGCTTTCTTGTTGATCGTCCGGAATGGAAAGGTTGAAATTCTTTTCAAATTCCATCATCAGCTCGACAGTATCCAAAGAATCGGCGCCGAGGTCGTTGGTGAAACTGGCTTCCATAGTGACTTCTGAAGGATCAACACCGAGTTTTTCGGCAATGATCGGAACAATTTCATTCAAGATTTCTTGCATAGTTCTCTAAATTTTAATAAATTAAATAAATGCTCGTTTTCGTTTTCGCGGCAAAAATACGACTTTTTTGAATAGGTTGTACTTTTTTGCTATTTTTCAGCTATTGTTTTACCACTTTTCTTAAAGCCATCCGTCCATCAGCAAACTGCACTTTCACCAAATACATTCCCATAGGCAATCTGCTCAAATCAACCTCAAAACCAGAACCTGATGGCGAAAATTCTTGCAAAACATTACCCGGCAAAGCAATGATTTGACAACGACTGGCAGTTCCCGATACAACAACATGTATCTTGCCTAAAGTGGGATTAGGGTGAACGGCAATATTTCTATCCTCAACAAGCTCATTGATTTTCATCAAATCATCGCCAAAGGTCCAGTTTTCGGCGAGACTATTGTCAGAATCGAGGTTTTTCAGTTCAAGGTATGGGCCGTTGCCGTCAGGCTCTGTAGGCCACGGCTCGCAATCATAGTAACGCACCTCGTCAATGACATTGCCCCAGGCATCAGCCAAAACCAAATTCTCTGATTTGTTGGAGAGCTTGCGCGTAAATTGACCGAAGGGAACTGCCTGATAACGATTAATGAAGGATGACGAGTCAGAGCATAGCCATAGTGCCTCGCGGGCGGGCAAGTGCGAACCGTTCGGGAAACGGTAGGTAATGCCCAATTCACGAAAATAGACCCCCGTCAAGTCAACATCGGTATCTCCATTGTTGGTGATTTCGATAAACTCGAACAAATCGCCATCATAACCCCACCAGTCCATGGGATGGTAGTGTATTTTAGAGATAACGAGAGGAGGCACGTCGACATCGTCACAACCCTGTTCCGAACCAATATTGCTATTCAGCCAATTGATGCGCTGCTGGATCCAGTTTTTCATATTGTTGACATACTGGCTGTGTTGCGACATCTGATTCCAGCGTTGGTTGTCGCGCACGATGGCCTCGGCTATCAGCAAATCAATTTCGTCAATGCGTGAGCACACCCGTTCATAATTCAAAGGCTGGCCTGGTTCGGTCAACTCAAACCAGCGTTTGGCCATGTAGCAGCGAAACAAATCCGTGTCGAACAAGTCTTTCCAAAACTTAGGGCCGTTGTTGTCGGAGTTGTTGAATTGCCACACATTGTATTTGCTGCGGTCACCAAAAGCATCGTAGCCAAAGGCGAGATTATAGTCCCACACCGGACCAGCCCTCAGTTTGCCATAGCGGTCCTTATGGAAGAAGGTGCTTAATGAATACACATCGACATTGGAACTGAACTCCGCAATCATCATGAAATCAACAAAAGAGGGGATATCGATAACAGAAGGAATGCCCGATGAGATGGAAATGTTGTTTTGGTTGGCAACAAAAGCGAGGTCATCGAACACGTTGTGAATATAGTTCTTTTGGGTATTGGTTACATCAGCAGGCTTGGGGTAATGGAGAATGAAGTCTGTGCTGACACCCCAGCCACCCCACCAGCCGCCTCCGTAGCCTTCCATGGTCCAAGCCACAGGGTCGCCGCCAGTGGTCTTATCAGCTTTGACAATGTACCCTCCTGTCACCTCAGGATAGCTGTTGCAGGTTGGATCCATCTTCTCGATGTTGACGCGACCTTTGTCGGGCTTGATTTTTTCCATGAAAACATAAAGGCCTTTGTAATCGCCATTAATCACTACTTCGCAATACTGGCGGCGCGAGGCATACTGTCCGATGGCTTCTGAGAGTTCGTATGCCAGAAAATCGCGCATCCCCGTCTGGTCGAATGCTAATGAGTTAAGAATCCAGTCGTTTTCGTCAGGCATATTGAAAATGCTGACGTTGTTGTTGGTGACGTTGTCATCCTGCAAGGTTTCTATGGCGTAAGGCTTCTTGTTGACATAAGTCTGCGAACTGCTGCCTCGCCTTTCAATGCCAATGCGACCATTATAATTAAGGTATTCTGGATTGTCGATGTCAGTCATATAGTTGCGCGAGCCGTCCTGATGCCAAATGATTTTCATCGTACCCAAAACCTTGGGCTCATCGGGTATATTGACGCCACCGTCAGTCTCAATGACCACAATGGGCAGGTTGCTGTCGGTTAAAGTCTGGGCCTTTACCATCAACGCAAAAGCAAACAAGAAAAACGATACTATGATTCTGCCGGTTCCCATACAACTATCTCCTTCTATTTCTCCTTCCATTACGTCCTTCAACGATCTTGGAAAACTTGTTCTTCGACTTTCTCATCGTTGAGAATCGAGTCACCGTGCCGGCTTTAGGTCCCTTGAGATTCATGACGTGCGACCTTGCCGCTACGAAACCGTTCTCGTCGCTGTCGTCAATTTTGCCGTATTTGTTTTTCTTTGAAGCAAAAACGATGACATTGTCAATATACCAACTATTGACGTAGGCGCCATCCCCAGTGAAGTAGAGACAAAACTGAGGGGCTTTACTCGACCATTCCGCCATATCAAAAGTAAGCATGTATTGGCTCTGCGCGATGCTGCCCGTCACAGTGTCTTCCCAGATGCTCTCCCAATCCTCGCCGTTTTGCGATATACCGATGCCGATTTGCACATTCAGGTCGCCCTGCGTGGCTTCAAGGGCATGGTTGAACTGAAAATTGATGAAGTCATATTTCCCCAACTCCACGATAGGCGTAATCAGGCGTGTTGTACCATGGAAATTGATATCAGGATACATCTGCATCTCACGAGCCTTGCCGCCGGCAAAGGAAGTGTTGGAAATGTACCACACCACCCAGTCGTCGCCCGTAGCATCCCAACCTTCCTCAAGCCAAGAGTTGTAGAAGCCCTCACACAACACCACATCGCCCTGCTGTGCAAACAGAGGCATGGTGAATAGTACAACAAGCAGTGTGAGTAAACAACTTTTCATGCAATGCCTTGATTTAACTTTGTTGATTCTTCAGAATCGGCGACAAAATTATTAAAAATATCGGACTTTACCTCCATACTGGGCTATTTTCTTATTTTTGCAGTCAGAAACACTTGATTATGCCAACAAAAGAAAAAACCATCTTCTTCTGCAAGGAATGCGGAAACGAGTCACCCAAATGGTTTGGAAAATGCCCTGCCTGCGGTGCGTGGAATACCTGCGAAGAGTCAACTGTTGTCACGGGAAAGGATACCAAGTCGGTGAAAAAAAACATCGGCATGGAGATGAACCAAAGCCTCCCTGTGCCCATCAAGGAAATCACCAACGCCAAGGAACAGCGTATTATTTTGCCTTACGAGGAATTGAACAGGGTTTTGGGCGGCGGTTTGGTACTTGGCTCGCTTACCCTCGTTGGGGGCGAACCTGGTATCGGCAAATCCACCTTGCTCTTGCAGACAGCCTTGCAACTGGCGGGCAGAAAAGTGCTGTATATCTCCGGCGAGGAGAGCCAGATCCAAATCAAGATGCGGGCCGAGCGCATCGGCATCCATAACATCGACTGCCTCATCCTCACCGAGACCAACACACAGGAAATCCTGAAGCATATCAAAAACGTCCAACCTGACATTGTGGTGGTGGATTCCATCCAAACACTTGAATCGCCATACGTGGATGCTGCAGCAGGCAGCATCTCTCAAATCCGTGAGACGGCTGCCGAGATGAACAAAATCGCCAAAGCTTATCAGGTGCCCGTGTTCCTCATCGGACATATCACCAAAGACGGCAGCATTGCCGGACCGAAGATTTTGGAGCACATCGTTGACACCGTCTTGCAGTTTGAAGGCGACCGTCACTATGGTTTCCGCATCCTGCGTACCATCAAGAACCGCTTTGGTTCAGCATCCGAATTGGGTATCTTCGAGATGAACGCCTCAGGCCTTCGCGAGGTGACCAACCCCAGCGAAATCCTGCTCTCCCAACGCGACGAGGAAGTGAGTGGCATCGCCATCGCTGCCACCATGGAAGGACAACGGCCCATGCTCATCGAGACACAGGCCTTGGTGAGCAGTGCAGCCTACGGTACACCACAACGCTCCGCCACGGGGTTCGACCTCCGCAGAATGAATATGCTCTTGGCCGTGTTGGAAAAACGTGCCGGTTTTCGGCTCTCCATAAAAGATGTGTTCCTGAACATCGCAGGCGGTCTCCACGTTGACGACCCTGCCATTGATATGGCTGTTATCGCCGCGGTGCTTTCGTCGAATGCAGACATTCCCATCTCTTCACGTTATGCCTTTGCAGCCGAGGTAGGTCTCTCAGGCGAAATCCGTGCCGTGACCCGCATCGAGGCCCGCATCGCAGAAGCCGATAAGTTAGGCTTCGAGAAGGTTTTCATCTCAAAATACAACGCCAAGGGTTTGGACACCAAACGATTTAAGATTGAGATTGTGCCTGTGAGTTCAGTTTACGAATTAGGAGCTGAACTGTTTGGATAAAAAACAACATGATTGCACCAAAATAAAAAATCCACTGTCAATGCTCTCTCCAAAATTCGATACCTGTTTCTTTGAACGTTATGCTATGGTCTCGTTGGCTACGCTACTGGGCGAACCTTATACGCATTTGGTCAACCGCGACAGGCCAGATTTGCAAGATGAGGAGAGTGGTCTCGGCATCGAGGTCACCCGTGCCATTCGAGAGAACAAGAATGTGGCTAACGCCTTGGTGAACGAGATGGCGGGTGAAGATATCAAGGAGGTAAATGCTGACGATTTGCACCACATCAAGCAGACGGGTTATGCTTACGGTTTGGGCGATGGTAGCATTGTTGGTCGCAATGAGTACGAATATTGGTCGCTGGCTTTGCCCCTAAAGCGCATCCTCGAAATCAAGATGGACAAGGTGAATAACGGTTTCTATGGCGATTTCCGCGAGTTCGACCTTTTTGTCTTCACCAAGGAAGACCTCGACATCGACCAAATCAAGCAAACCATCGCCTTCATGCAGGAAAAACAAGCTTTCCAAAACCGCCTCTACTCACGCTTGTTTGTCTCGCAAATCCAAAGCCTTTTTGATTGCGACCTCTTTACGGGACATTACAAGAAATACAAGGTCAGCAAAACACAAAGGCGAAGCTTTTATGACGAAGCAATAAAATGATCAATTAGTAAAACGGAAAGAAAAAGAAATAAGCAGCCACCCATTCCCGCTTGATGCCAGAGGCTTTGCCGATGCTCGAACCCGAGCTGTTGCGGACCGTGCCATCGCTTTCCACCTTGCCAATGCTGGAGCCAGAACTATTGCGAACCGTACCATCACTCTCAATCTTACCGATGCTGGAGCCAGAACTGTTGCGGATAGTACCGTCGCTGTCAATCTTGCCTATGCTGGAACCCGAACTGTTGCGAATAGTACCGTTACTATCGAATTTGCCGACGCTGGAACCGCTGCTGTTGCGGATGGTACCATCACTTTCAATCTTTCCACAGCTCGAACCGCTGCTATTATAGACGGTTTGAGCCATCGCGCCTGAAGCCATCATGACGGCCAAGGCCAAAAACAAAACTCGTAATGCTTTCATTTTCCTTTTTGTTTAATGGTTATACAATCGATGCAAAAGTAGTAAAAAAGAGAACAACAATCATTCCAAAGGAAAAATGTTTACCTTTGCAAAAAATCCAGAATGGACCAAGAAAAAATCATATTAGGCATTGACCCGGGTACCATGGTGATGGGCTATGGTGTCATCCGTGAACAAGGCAAGAAGTTGGAACTCCTCACGATGGGCGTCATCAATTTGAAGAAGCTGGAGAACCAGGCCTTGAAGCTGAAGAAAATCTTCGAGCGTGTGTTGGAAATCATCAACGAATACCACCCTGACGAGTTAGCCATCGAGGCGCCTTTCTTTGGGAAGAATGTGCAGTCGATGCTGAAACTGGGGCGTGCCCAGGGCGTGGCCATGGCCGCAGCCCTCTACCGCGACATTCCCATCTTTGAGTACTCTCCCAAAACCATCAAACAGAACATCACGGGCAACGGCAACGCTTCGAAAGAGCAGGTGGCCAAGATGGTGCACTTCATCCTGAAAACCGAAGAGAACCCGCAGTTTTTCGATGCCACCGATGCTGTGGCGGCGGCAGTATGCCACTCCATCAGCAAAGGCAAGGACGTCAACTACACCAAACACACCACCGAAAAAGCCAAGGCCCACCGTAAGCCCGACTGGACTAAGTTTATTGCAGAAAATCCCGATAGAATAAAGTTATGATTATCCTCGACAACGTTATCGTCAGCGACGAATTCCTGAATGCCCGCTTCTGCTGCCACCTGCCCCGCTGCAAGGGCTGGTGCTGCGTGGCAGGCGACGCAGGGGCCCCGCTCGAGGCTGACGAGATTCAACAGATAGAAGACAACCTCGAAGCCATCAAGCCCTACATGCGACCCGAAGGCATCAAGGTGGTGGAAGACAATGATGTCTACGATTATGACGAGACAGGCGAGCTGGTCACCCCCTTGGTGAACGGCGAGGAATGCGCCTTCGTCTATTTCCACGACAACGGCACCGCCCTCTGCGCCATCGAGAAAGCTTATTTAGAAGGCAAATGCGACTTCTGGAAACCCATCTCATGCCACCTCTACCCTATCCGTTTAATGGAAAAAGACGGTTTCACACACGTGCTTTACCATGAATGGAGCGTCTGTGTGCCCGCCAAGCGCAAAGGCGAACGCGAAGGCATCCCGCTGTGGAAATTCCTTCGCGAGCCTATGATACGCAAGTTCGGCGAAGAATGGTATGCGAAACTGGAGAGGGCGATACTGAAACAGGGAACTGCTTGACTACGGCAGTCGTCAGGCTGCCTTGGTGGTCTTTCAGGGTATAGTGCATGGTGTCTCCTTGGTTGTTTTGGGTGACACAGTGCTTTCTGTTGACATGAATACTGTTCTCGCATTGCAAATTCTGATATTCAAGGCTTCCGTATTGAAAACCGAAAGAATTGGGATTCGCATCAACTTGTTCTGATTGCAGTCGAAACATCAATTAAATACTGCTTGATTTCCTCATCAGAAGGAGAGTCGGCTATGATATAGTCGACTTCTTCAGAATAATCAACATCTTCAAAATAGGACAATTGGGAACGGAACAGCTTGTCAGAGAACAAGTCACCATAGATACTAACTGCTCTTTGGCTAATTTCGTCAAACGTGAATTTCTTCTTCAACAAGAAATACAAATCCACATAATCTTTCCATTTAGACCTTCTTCCCAATGCGTATGCTTTCATGGCAGCAAGGTCCAGCAATTCAGGTAGTCTTATGATATTGTCAAAGACCTTGTTAGCCTTGATTTGGAAAGGATACTGGAAAAAAGTGACTTTCACTTCATTGACTACCAGGTTCATTTGGTCGGTAACATTCCAAGTGACAATGGAAGGAAACCCTGACGATTGCACCTTTTCTAGATTCTTTTTCCGGTTAAGCGATGCAAATTTGAATAGATCGAAGTCGATGGAACGACGATGGCCGAGATAAAGCGCGATGGCTGTACCTCCAACAAGGTAATACTCGCGTTTGAACTCGCCTACAAGTGGTAGAAGTTCTATTTGCTTGTCATTCAGGATTTCTTTGTGGAACATAACGGTTGAATACTAAGGTGAAAAAATTGTATATCTGGGGGAAGTAGTTCAACTTTTGTCTGCCTTTGGCTGCGAAGAAAACCTCAGCCACCTTGTCCATACCCATCAGATTGAACAAAGCTTTTACATCATCCATTGTACCGTAGTTCAATATCGTTTCCACCAAGAGGCTGTCGCTGATGTCTTTCTTCTTGGCTTCAGGTGTGTACCAAAATAAGGCAGCATGATTGGCTATATATTTCTCTCGTTCTGTCATGCTGCAAAGGTACGAAAAATAAGCAAACAAAGAGGATGTATCACAAAATATCCCCCGCGCTGTTGCCGTGGACGGTGGCCGTCAGGCTGCCTTGGTGGTCTTTCAGGGTGTAGTGCATCGCGCCTCCTCCGTTGTTTTGCGTGACAAAATCAGTTCCTAATGGACGGGCGTTTCAACAGAATTAAATCACGGAACATCAAACGGGTCTCCAAGGGGCCGTCTTTTTCCACATTCCAATTGCGATATTCCATTTCTTGCTCAAGAGAAGAAAAGAAAAGGTAAAGTCCATTGCGTTGGTAAAAATCCAACAAATGCGGCTCGTCGTAGGCGTCAACGATAAGGTGCCGACAGCCCGACTTGTTGCTTGTACTCGTGAACCAAGAAGCAACGAAATTGATAATCTGGGTGCCAAGATGGTTGCCTTTGTAGTGGACATCAACGCCAAGTTGTGCCAATAACACAGATGGATAGTTAATAAGACCCTTGCGGTGATGGACTTCGAAACCAATTTTCTTTTGTCGCGAATTGGGTAGCCTTTTGGTGAAAATGCTAGCATTGGCCACCGTAAAACCAGCTACAATGTTGGAAGGATTGTCGGGCAGACAAAAATAATAGGTTTTACCGAACAATTCGTCTTGGTAGTCCTGCGCTTCTTCGTGAAAAAACTCATTGACTGATGTGCGGCCGCAATCGAAAGCCTCAATATCAAGCCCACTGGTACCTTGGGGAGAGAATAGCAAATCTGTAACCTTTATCATTGTCTCATTGCAAAACAGGTGAACGCTCAATCAATTCTCTGTAAAGGTCTTCAAAGTCGCCGCTCCATTCCGATCCCCTCAGGTGTTCGGCATTGTATTCGCACTGTTCTATGAAGCGTTCAGCCACTTCGCCCGTCAGTACAGGGATGTTTGTCACTGGTATTGCCATATCTTATTCCTTTCTCCTCTTTTTGTTTCAATAATGTAAAACATGTTTGTGCTTTATGAGGTGCAAAATTAGTAATTAATTCCATACGGCGCAAGTGCCTGTGAAAAACCGTTGCCAACCGTACCCTTGCCGTCCCCATTCTGTCCCCTTGCTGAATGCGTTCTGAAATTAGGAAGGATTCAGCAGGGGAGCAGCAGGGAATGGGTACCAGTGCCGCTCTTGGTGAAGGCCTTGGTGGTCTTTCAGGGTGTAGTGCATCGCGCCTTGTTTTGCGAATCATTTGCCCACCATATAAACCTCCAAACGGGATATGGCACGAGGGTTGAAAGATGCATCGAACATCGTGGTATTGTCGATGTAAAGCCGTTCCAATCTTTGGCATTCGCGCAAATTGGGGACGACGAGCATGCCTCCACTGCCGGCCACATTCAGTTCCACCAAGTTGGTGAGTTGACCCAAACCGTCAGGCAACTCATGCAACAGGTTGGTGCCGATGTAAAGGAACTCCAGCGACTCAAGCTGTCCGATGTCGTTGGGCAGATGATGCAGAGCATTGTGCGTAACGGAGAGATATTCCAGGTTCTTCAGTTCGCACAATTCATCGGGCAGCGTTTCCAATTTGTTGTAGTCCAGCTCCAGCTCCTTCAGGTTTTTGAGTTGTCCTATCTCGGGTGGCAGTGCCTTGATGTCGTTATGTTTGAAAGAGATTTTCTCCAATTCGGTAAGTTCGCCGATGACGGGCGGGATATAGGTGAGGCGGTTGGAGCTGACCACCAGCTTCTTGAGGTGCTTCAGTTGGCCAATCTCCTCGGGCAGCGAGTCGAGGCCGTTGCGGAAGAGATAGAGCGTCTCGGCATTGGGATTGGCCTTGATTTTCTCCACCAATTGCTTGGCGTTGCGGTAGGTGATACGGATTTTTTTCTTGCCTTGTGCTTGGGCGTTGCCGTAGCCGAGCAGCATGGCAGCGGTGATGAGGATAATGAATGTTTGTCTCATGGTAGTAATGTTTTTATGGTTTTATGATGCTATGTCTCCGATATTGCCTTTTGGGTTTGTTGTTGGAGGGATTCACGCTGCTATAGACAATCTCAATGCTATCGCCAACACCAAATGAGTCGCTATTGGGGTCATTGTATTTCCATTCGTGATATACTATCCAAAGTGAATTATAATTATTCTGGTTTTCTTAAAGTACGGATCCAAAAATCATTCAATTCATATTTCCTTTTCCATAAATGCTCTTTGATAGCCTTATCGGTTTCACAAATATCCAGAAGAAATAGATAATACTGATACTTCCTGTTTGGAAGATACTCTTTTATTGTTTTATATGTTGTTCTATAATTTTCCTCTTCCTCATCCTCAATTTGAATATCATCCGTACTATCACATACGATGTAATAAAGGCTTTTATAAACCTCGATGTCGTCCAGATACGCATACCGTATCTTTTTTATCGCATAATACTTGCTCCCTATTTTATACACTTCGGTATTATCCATTGTCATAATATCATACATATGCTGCGAAAAACAAATTCGGTTTGTATACTTGTCTTGCACAGAATCAAATATATCCCAATCACTAAAATGTGGAACTAAATAAGTTAGGGAATCTAAATTGATGGAATCGGCAGCAATCGCATTTAATAGATAATCCTCATCTGCAATGTAATACAAATTATAATCTGTTTTCAACCTATAGAAACAGGCAAATGGAGGATAATGGTCTGCTCCATAACCATAGGTTAGTTCTTGAATAAGATAATTCGTTTCCGTTTTATATTCAGTACAAGGATGATTATCTTG
>JAILDR010000242.1 GCA_024689285.1 Bacteroidales bacterium
ATGGCCACGGAAGATGTTACCCGTCATGAACTTGGTGGGCGGCATGTACTTCAGCGTGGCTTTGGGGAAGATTTCTCTTGTCATTTGTGCTTGGGCGAGTTCCAAAAGGAATCCGTTCTCAAGCATCGGGTCCATCTCGAAAGCGTGACCCAGACCCATCTGCTCCTCGGGCAGACCGGCGATGAGAGCCAGCTGTTCGTTGATGAGGTCGGAGGCCAACACGGTGTGGGCGGCTTCCACGGCATCGGCGGTGGTCAGATAGTTGTCCTCACCCGTGTTGATGATGACGCCGGCGAAACCGTTGATGATACGGCTCATGTATTGGTCGATCAGCGTACGCTGCATGTTGATGTCGCGGAACAGGATGCCGTAGAGAGCATCGTTCAGCATGACATCGAGGCCTTCGAAAGCACCCATGATGGCGATTTCAGGCATGCAGAGACCTGAGCAGTAGTTGCAGAGGCGAATGTAACGGCCTTGCTCCTCACCCACTTCGTCGAGGGCCTTACGCATGATGCGGAAGTTCTCCTGCGTGGCGAAGGTGCCACCGAAGCCCTCTGTTGTAGCGCCGTAAGGCACATAGTCCAAAAGGCTCTGACCCGTGGTGCGGATCACAGCGATGACATCGGCACCTTGACGGGCACCGGCTTGGGCTTGCACCACGTCTTCGTAGATGTTACCGGTAGCAACAATAATATAAAGGTAAGGCTTAGGGCCTTCTCCGATGGTTTCGAGATAATGTTCACGGCGGGCGCGGCGGGCACGAATGCGGGCCATGCTCTCGTCGATGACGGGTTGCAGCGTGGCAGCAATTTGTTTCTGGTCGCGGGTGACGACCTTAGTGATGTCGAGTTCACCTTTGGCCACTTTCTCAGCAATCTCTTGCGGTTTCAGTCCCGTCTGAATCATGGCGTTAGCGATGAAAAACAGGATGCCCTCACCGAGCACGCCTTTGTCCTTGATGGCGTCGACGACCACATTGGGCAGCGGAACTTCGCTTTCGTCCACTCCGTCGATGCCCAACAGTCGGGCGAGGGTGCGCTCCACAGCCACGGTGGTGTATTGCTCGCAGAAGGCCTGCACCTCGTCAGCGATGTTCTTCGCCAGCCCACGGGCATACTCCACTTTCTTAAAATCAAGTCCTAATTTACTTTCCATATTTTTCGTTTATGTTGTTTAAATAATTGATTTATTGTTCGTTAATTCTTTATTATCTGTTTTGTAACCACTCCAGAAGGGGTAATCACCTTTAATATATAAGTGCCTGCTTCTTGTGTCGACAGGTCAATCACATTTTCTTTAGTTTCTTTTACCAACTGCCCAATAGCATTGAAAACTTGTACTTTAGCATGATAAACTCCCTCAATTCTCAGATAGTCCGTTACAGGATTTGGATAGCATGAAACCGTGATGTCATCTATTGAATACTCGTCAGTGAATAAGGTGCAGTCCTCTACGAAATTGGTAAATTCATTCCAAAATTCAGTGTTTTGATACAATTCTATAGTATTGCATGGAACATATACTGGAATGCCTTTGGGGACATATCTAAAACTTGAGTATTGGCAAATTGGCGGCGTAGCACGATCGATAGTAATAGAATCTAAGCCAGTACAATTTGAAAATGCTTCGAAGCTAATTTCCTCCACTCCCGATCCCAAATAAAGATAGTTGAGTCCAACACAAGTGTAAAAAGACCACGATCCGATACTTCTTACCGAGTTTGGAATATAGACAGCCGTTAATGCTGTATTCCATTCAAATGCTCTAGAGCCTATAGTCTGTAGATAATCTGGCAAATGTAATTCTCCTATTAAAGACACATGTGTATCAGAGGCAAATGCCCCATCTCCGATTGAGATGATACTATTAGGGAAGATTACAGATGATAGATTGCAAGCATTAAACGCATTGTCTCCTATATTGACGACCGTATAATCCTCACCATTGTATTGCACTTTTTCTGGAATAACTAAATCACCTGAAGGTGCTGTCACTTCATAATAATAGGTGTACCATTGGTAATATCCAGAATTAAAATACTCTGCATAAGTCAACTCGACATTTTTTTCATTTTCGCTGAGGATGTTGTAATACAAAGTTTGTCCCGATTCGCAAACTGCTGTAAAGTCGTATGCAAAACTATTGGCGAAAAATCCAAGCAAACAAACTATTGTAAAAAGGAACTTCTTCATTTTGTTGATTTTTAATAAGTTAATCAATTCAGTATCCTCCTTTCACATTTTCCAAGGGGGTCGAATTCGACATAATTAGAATGTTTCTCGCCTCGGCAATCCACTCCTTATCAATCCCCAAACTCTCGGCGATATTCAGCGCCTCGTGCGGCACTTCGCCGTCTTGCACCTCGACGAGTTCGTAGTCCATCGAGAAGGGGCTGTCTTCGTTTGCCGCAGAGATGAAGAACATCGATGCCGTCATCAAGGCATCGCGCGAAAACAGAAAGATAGTGGCGTTGATTGACGAGCCGGCCCGCACCACCAACCCCACCGAAGGCACCGCTTTGGTGTCGGCCTTAGTGAAGGTGTTGAGGGGCGACAATGTGAGCCTCGTCATGACCACGCATTACGATATAGAGCCGACCGATGCCCGTTGCCTCCGCGTGAAGGGCTTCGAGAACGGCACGATGAACTACTCGCTCGTCGAGGTGCAAGACGGCGAAGTGCCACATGAGGCCTTGAATATCGCCGAGAGTTTGGGGATTGATAAGGAGTGGATTGAAACGGCGAGAGCGTTTTTAATTATGGCGAATTCGCCACAATTAAAAACCCCCTCGAATTCGAGGGGGTTTAGGAACCTCGTTGAAAAGGAAGGAGGAAAATAATATGGCAAAGATTCTGGTTCAAGATACAAGCATAACGATACTTTCAATTGAGAGCAAGGATTATATCTCTTTGACTGATATTGCAAAGTTCAAGACAGATGATACTTTTATTGCCGTTTGTAACTGGATGCGTAATAGGAATACCATTGAGTATTTGGGTATCTGGGAATCTTTATACAATCCAAGTTTTAACCCTATCGAATTCGATAGGTTTAGAATTGAAGCAGGGTTAAATGCCTTTACCATGTCTCCAAAGAAATGGATAGAAGCGACTGGTGCCATTGGAATAGTAAGTAAATCTGGAAGATACGGAGGTACATTTGCCCACAAAGACATTGCCTTCAAGTTTGCCAGTTGGATTTCGGTTGAGTTTGAGTTGTATGTTGCTAAGGAATTCCAACGCCTAAAAGAAGAAGAACAAAAGCAAATCGGTTGGTCGGTGAAAAGGGAGTTGGCGAAGATAAACTACCATATCCACACGGATGCCATTAAGGAGAATCTTGTTCCAGAAGAGATTGACCGTTATCATGCCTCTTTGATTTACGCCAACGAAGCCGATGTGCTGAATGTGGCCTTGTTTGGTGTGACCGCGAAGGAATGGCGCGATGCTAACCCTGACATGAAAGGCAACATCCGTGATTATGCCAACATCAACCAACTGATTTGCCTCTCGAATATGGAAAACCTCAATGCGGTCTTCATTAATAAAGGTATGCCGCAGCGGGAGAGACTGATTGAACTGAACAAAATCGCCATTCAGCAGATGAAGGTGCTGGAGGGCGTTGAAGAAAGGAGGATGCTGAAATGATTAAACATTTGAATATCAATAAAATGAAAAAACTTATTACTTTACTGGTATTAACGATAGCAACGATTGTTAGTGCTAATGCACAAGAATATAGATTGTATAAGACTCAAAACTACCATAATCAACTTCGACTAAACACGAGGACTGGTAGAGTTGAACAAATACAAGATGATGGTCAAAGTTGGCAAGTTGTATTTGACCTTGAACCACAAGAAGAATATACAAATAGATTTCGTTTGTATGAAACACAAAACATATGGACTTTTATTGAGCTTGATACATTCACGGGTAGGCTATGGCAAGTCCAATTTAGTGTAGAAGGAGCGGAATATAGAACATTCTTCACCATTAATCAAAAGTATCTGGCTGTTCCTGAAAACAAGAGTATCTTTACAATACAGCCTCTTACAAGTATGTTTCAATACTATTTGATGAACGAATATACTGGTGAAATGTGGAAATTTCAATGGAGTACAAAAGGTGATGACTATAGATGGATTGAAAAAATGTAAAATATAGTCAATTCGAGTATAAATAACGAACAATAAATCAATTATTTAAACAACATAAGTAGTATATGGAAAGTAAATTAGGACTTGATTTTAAGAAAGTGGAGTATGCGAGGGGACTGGCGAAAAACATCGCTGACGATGTGCAGGCCTTCTGCGAGCAATACACCACGGTGGCCGTGGAGCGCACCCTCGCCCGACTGATGGGCATCGACGGGGTGGACGAAAGCGATGTGCCGCTGCCCAATGTAGTGGTGGACGCCATCAAGGACAAAGGCGTGCTCGGCGAGGGCATCCTGTTCTTCATCGCCAACGCCATGATCCAAACGGACCTCAACCCGCAACAAATCGCCGAGAAGGTGGCCAAAGGCGAACTCGACATCACCAAGGTGGTGACGCGCGACCAGAAACAGATTGCCGCCACGCTGCAACCCGTCATCGACGAGAGCCTGACGCGCATCCGCACCCGCCGCGCCCGCCGCGAGCATTACCTTGAGACCATCGGCGAAGGCCCCAAGCCATACCTTTATATTATTGTGGCTACGGGTAACATCTACGAGGATGTGGTGCAAGCCCAAGCCGGTGCCCGTCAGGGAGCCGATGTCATCGCTGTGATCCGTACCACGGGTCAGAGCCTTTTGGACTATGTGCCTTACGGCGCCACCACCGAGGGCTTTGGCGGTACCTTTGCCACCCAGGAGAACTTCCGCATCATGCGTAAGGCCCTCGACGAAGTGGGAGAGGAGCAAGGCCGTTATATCCGCCTCTGCAACTACTGCTCTGGTCTCTGCATGCCCGAGATCGCCATCATGGGCGCTTTCGAAGGCCTCGATGTCATGCTGAACGACGCCCTCTACGGCATCCTGTTCCGCGACATCAACATGCAACGCACGCTGATTGACCAATACATGAGCCGTATCATCAATGGCTTCGCTGGTGTCATCATCAATACCGGTGAGGACAACTACCTGACCACCGCCGATGCTGTGGAAGCTGCACACACCGTGTTGGCCTCCGACCTCATCAACGAACAGCTGGCCCTTATTGCCGGTCTGCCTGAAGAGCAGATGGGTCTGGGTCACGCCTTCGAGATGGACCCGATGCTTGAGAACGGATTCCTTTTGGAACTCGCCCAAGCACAAATGACAAGAGAAATCTTCCCCAAAGCCACGCTGAAGTACATGCCGCCCACCAAGTTCATGACGGGTAACATCTTCCGTGGCCAT